>JAGDMK010000198.1 GCA_017860635.1 Bacteroidota bacterium | reverse complement strand
ATCACCACCGCAGGTGCATTCGGACAGAGCAAGCTGCTCATTCCCATGGACCTTCAGCAGACGGATCACCTCAAGGCCTACGGTATTGCCTACTGGACGTTGACAAAGAATATCGAAGTCGATTGGCTCCTGAACTACCGCGGCGGATCATTCCTGATCGATGCCAACCCCGTCGTGGCGACTGAGTGCCGCGTGCGGGGAGTAGGATTCGAAGAGCTTTCCGGTTCACAGGCGTCACAGTTGTATGCAGAGGTGCAGCGGGAGGACAACAATATGGATGTTGTCCGTCTGGAAAAAGCCCCCAAGGTTGCTGTGTATGTCCCCCCCGGATTCCAGCCATGGGGTCACGCTCGCGCTCGAGTATGCGGAAATCAAATATGACAAGCTCTGGGACAAAGAGGTCCTGGAAGGCAAGCTGTATGAGTATGACTGGCTGCACCTTCACCATGAGGATTTTACAGGACAGTATGGAAAGTTCTATGCATCGTTTGCCGGGGCGAGCTGGTACATCGAGCAGCAGGTGATGCAGGAGAAGGAAGCAACGAGGCTGGGGTTCAAGAAAGTGTCCGAGTTGAAGAAAACTGTCGTCCGCGGCATCAGGGATTTCGTGGCGAACGGCGGCTTTCTGTTTGCCATGTGCTCGGCAACGGATACGTATGATATCGCACTTGCCGCCGAGGCCACAGACATTTGTGATGTCATGTACGACGGCGATCCGCCGGATCCGGACGCGCAGTCGCGGCTCGACTTCTCCAAGTGTTTCGCGTTTACTGACTTCACACTGGAACGGAACCCGTTGCGCTACGAGTATTCGGACATTGATCAACCGCCGAGCGATCTGCTTGCGATGCAGAATCCCGAGACGGACTATTTCACGCTGTTTGAATTCTCGGCGAAGTTCGATCCTGTGCCGACCATGCTCACCCAGAACCATGTGAATGTGCTCAAGGGGTTTCTGGGACAGACAACGAACTTCAAGAAGAATCTGATCAAAAAGTCTGTGGTCTTACTTGCAGAGCGGGAGGGAATGGATCAGGTGCGGTATCTCCATGGGAATTATGGCCGGGGGACATTCACATTTTATGGCGGGCATGATCCCGAGGACTATCAACATGCCGTGGGGGATCCCCCGACGGATCTTGCGCTGCACAAGAATTCCCCGGGATACCGTTTGATACTCAACAATATCCTCTTCCCCGCTGCGAAGAAGAAGCAGCAGAAGACCTGAGTGACGATTCCACATGTCCGCACGCAAGCAGCATACAGTCATGCATTTCTCACCACATCAGGAGGTTCCATGCGTTCCTTCGCACTTGTGATCGTACTGTTGGTATCAGTAACCGCTTTCGGGCAGGGCCTTGGCGGACTGGCCCCCTCGGTGAACTTTGGCGCGCATGTGAACTTCATGAACGCCAATATCCCGGGTCCCCAGATCAACGGAGCGACCGCGCTGAAAGATGTATATGGTGCTGGGTTTGGCGGAGGAATCCACCTCGACGTCGCGCTGGCCATGGTGAGCTTCAGAGTGTCGGGTGACTATCTTTCCTTCTCGCCAGACAACGACAAGTACCGTTCGGGGCTTGAGGGGATCATCGGCACGGCCGCGGGGCAGTTCAGCGTCTCCGGCGGCGGCATTACGATGTGGAGCGGCAACCTCAACGCCAAGATGGCGATTCTTCCGTTGCCGATCATCAAACCGTATCTCACTGCCGGTGTCGGTCTCGCCCGTCTCAGCGTTGACGAAGCGAAAGTGATGCAGGGAGGTGTTGCTACGAAGGCTTATCCCGGATTCTCCTCCGATACAAAGACGGCGTGGAACATCGGTGCAGGAGTTGATCTGTCCGTAGGTGTCACGCTCTTCCTGGAGGTCAAGCACATGTGGATCGTCACGGATCCGGAGACCAGCACGCTCATTCCGGTGACGATTGGTGTGACGTTCTAGCCAGCCACGGAGCGTCCTCCAGCACGGCGGGTAAATCCAGGACCGGTCCGCCCGGTGGATTGATGTGTCCCGGTAGAACGGTGTTTCGAAAAGTGAAAGGGCTGTCTCGGAAGTTTCGAGGCAGCCCTTTTGAATAAGCGAAACCGTGTCTGTGATCCGGTTTAGGAGGCGTCCGCCGGGATAGAGATTGGGTTCGAAGGATTCTCGATGTGCGGCAGATTTGAGGCTCGCAGTGTACTCAATACGTTGAGTAAATTTACTCAGTGCGTTGAGCAAAGCGGATGCACGGTACGATCGGTTTGAAGTTCGTTCCACAATTGCTTCACGCCTTGTTGCTCGAGTGCAGACAGGCGCTGCCCTCCTTCAGGCAGCAGCAGGCGACGCACCCCTTCCAGCACGCGCGTCTCGTGGCCGGCCGGCAGAACAGCCAGCAGTCGACGACCATTTCGCACAAGACGGGCCTCTCCGGCGATCTGTCCGTACAGCATGACAAGCGGCAGAACGCAGTTCAACAGAATCGCATCGACCCGCGCCCGGCCAATCGACGCACCAAGCCCCGACACTCCACCTCGAAAGTGCAGATGATGCCGCCAGTATCCGTCGGGTTCGACACGGAAGAAACATCGAAGAAGAGTCAACTGCTTGCGCGGTGGAAGGGCACGTAGCTTTACAACTGCCCGCATCTGCGCGAATCCACTTTCTTCAAACAAGCCAGGAAGAAGAAAGACGAATGCAGCCAGCCGCGCCGTGGGGAAGTTGGCCGGACGGAGCCGAAAGAAAAGCCAGTCGGCTGCATGAAGACGCGGCAGCATGACCCCTTGCTGCAGAATCCCCCACGTATCGCGCAGACGCCGGAGATACCGCCTGCTCTCCCTGTCCCGTGATCCCCGCGGCGGTGGAAGCAGCCCGGCAGAGCCGAACAACAGGGCCATCATGCGATGCGTGTCTTTGAGCCCCATTCCGCGCAGCATGGAAAGGGGAACGTTGCGCGCAAGCGAGAGAAACGCCTCTGTGTTCCGGGAATACCCGAGTGCCTCCAGGAAGCCTTCGTACAAGATCTGTTCCCACGCGGACTCTCTCTTCAGCTCACGCTGTGTCCATGAGGGGAGTGAAAGCGGAATTTCATCGGGATGCCCTTCGTAGTATGCCTGGGGTTCACAGAGCACCCCTTCTTCTTCTGCAAGTATCTGTTGCAGGCGGTGCTCAAGACGCTGCATTCTGTTCTGAATGCGCTGCATACCCTTGCGTCTCAAGAGAGCACGGGGATCCCTCGATCGGTTCAGACGTAGAAGAATGGTATTGCAGATACACCACCTCAGCCGGTAATCGGGCGGCGCCCATTCATGACCGCCCTGCACCCGTGCGTGAGTACCTTGTACTCCCCCGCGGTTGCCCGGCATGCACTCGTGGTTGCCTTGCGCGTTTTCGCGGTTGCCCTGCACATGTGTGAGAGTCCCCTGCATTCGCCCGCGGTTGTCCGGATTCCATCGGTGGCCGCACATCATCCGTTGACGGTCGCCTCGCGGCTGCAGGTCGTCACCCCCCCTCTTTCTGAGATCAATCTGCCGGGCTATGGCTGAAAGATCCGGGAAATTCCGGTTCAGAATCAGAAGGGGGATGGCGCGGCGTGATCTGGTGCGAACAGGCTTTGAAGTCCGCGGGCAGGATTCAACGACGTGGAGAACAACGCGGTTGTAGTGCGGATCGGTGTTGTGATGATGCGCATACCAGGCGTCCGGAGACCCATGGATCTCGACATCTCCCCGGAATGTGCGCGTGCCAATCCGGACGAGGGCGTTGAGGAAATCAGGACCGGCATTCTCATTGAGCGCGCCGCTCTCAATGACACAGAGCGGCAGACCGGTGCTGGTTGTGAGATGTGTCCTGCTGTTGATGCGGGTTTCCCAGATTCGGCGAAGCACCTCTTCCGGAAGACCCGCCATCTACACGAAGTACTCCTCCCGGCAGACGTTGATCTCATCGCGGAGCGAGAGGGCTGCGGCACGAGCGGCATCTGCGAAGTCTTCTCCGGATGAAGCGTACAGCACGCTCCGCGCAGCGGTCAGGAGCGCAAGAAAGCCGGAAGCATCGCAGCCGTAGCGCACCGCCTTACGGAGATCTCCGCCCTGGGCGCCGATGCCGGGTATCAGGATGGGCAGAGTTAGCGCAAGTGCACGGATGGTCTTGAGTTGAGCAGGCCTGGTGGCACCGACAACCAGTCCGAAGTTGCCTGCGGTGTTCCATTTCTTTACGCGACGGATCACATGCTCGTAGAGCGGCTTGCCCTGAACCTTCAGATACTGGAAGTCCTTTGCACCGGGGTTCGACGTCAGTGCCAGCACAAACACACCCCGTTCGGCATTCCGGGCAAATGGCTGCAGGGAGTCGAATCCCATGTACGGATGAACCGTTGACGCATCAAAGTTGAAATCCTCAAGAATGGACCGGGCATACATCTCGGAGGAATTCCCGATATCCCCGCGTTTTCCGTCGGCAATCGTGATAACACTCTTCGGAATGAGCGCAAGCGTCGCTCTCAGGGCCTGCCACCCCTTTTCGCCTAGGGCTTCGTAGAATGCCAGGTTCATCTTGTAGGCGCACACCAGGTCATGTGTCGACTCAACGATGCGGCGGTTGAACTCCGCCACCGGGTTCTCGTTCTGATGCAGAAACTGGGGGATCTTGCGAGGGTCGGGATCCAGTCCGACACACACAAGGGAGTTCTGGGCATTCTGGCTGGCCCGCAGGCGTTCGGTGAAGTTCATGGGCGTTCTATGTGATATACTCGTGGTGGGGTGACTTTACGATGTCAGGCATGATGTATGGGGATGTCACGTCTGTGTCGCTTGCTTTGGTCCCCGCATTCTGCGATGCTGCAGCTGGCTAGCCGGATGCTGCCCCTCCCTTTCCGAAGGCTGACTCTGGTTCGCCGAAGGTCGTTTCCTTTTGCGCGCACCCCCGGACAAGCAGTCACCGGCTCGTTCAATGACCTGCCGTTGGGCTGTCGTTCTCCGGCCCTAGCAGGATGGCCGTTCATGATCCTTTGGTTGCCTTCTCCGGCTGCACGTACTGCGCCTTTGCCTCCTCCGACAGCACTTCGTTCATCGAGCCCGTCCGGTACCCCTGAAGATCAACGGTCACATATGTGAAGCCAAGACTCTTCAGATATGCTACAAGCTGCTGACGGAGCGGTTCCTCCACGAGACGCGGGAGTTCCTGCGGGCCAACTTCTATCCGCGCGGTGCTTGTATCATGGAACCGAACGCGGAAGAACCTGAATCCCCGCTCACGCAAAAATGTCTCCGCTGCATCCACACGGACGAGGTTCTCCCGGGTTATTCCAACGCCGTACGGGAAACGTGAAGAAAGACATGCGAACGCAGGCTTGTCCCATGTCGGCAGCTCGAGGTGGCGCGAAATTTCCCGCACATCGGCCTTGCTGAGTCCCGCTTCCAAAAGAGGCGAGCGTACGTTTTGCTCGTCGCGTGCCCGCATGCCGGGCCGAAAGTCGCCCAGGTCGTCCGTAATCGTTCCGTCTGCAATCCAGGGGATCTTCTCCCGTTCAGCGATTTCCTGCAACTTTGAAAAGAGTTCTGTCTTGCAGTAATAACACCGGTCGGGAGGATTCTCTTTAAACTTGAGGACGTCAGTTTCTTCCGTGCGGACAATTTCGAAGCGGGTACCCATCTGCTGCGCCAGGGCAACGGCCTCTTCGAATTCCTTCGTGGGATACGTCTCCGATTGCCCGATCACCGCCAGGGCCTTCGGCCCGAGCACGGTTGTGGCAACCTTGAGAAGAAGTGTGCTGTCCACCCCGCCGGAATACCCGATGACCACACTTTCCATTTCTTTGAGGATCGCGTTCAATCGGGAATATCTGTCTGCAATCGCTCCTTCAAGCATCACCATGACTCTCCTGTGAATACAAAACGATCTCACCCTCAAGCATCACCATTGTTCTCCCGCGGATACAAAACGACCTCGCCCTGCATCTGCAGAGCAAGGTCCCTGTCCATGCAACATTCCTGCCCTACTTGCGCAGCAGGTTCTTGAATTCTTTGATAGACCGCACGCCGGGAAATTCCCGTTCAAAGTCCTTGCGCTTCTGTGGACTGAGTGTGAAAGAGGTCTTGAGCGACTCCACTGCGTCGAAGGTGCGGTTAAGCACCAGCAACACTTTTGCCCGGAGGTAGAACGCATCTGCGGAGTGAGAGTTGGCTTCGATGGACTGGTCAAAGGCCTTGAGTGCCTGGCGGAAATAGCCCAGCTCAAAGAGCGTTTCGCCGTAGTCCAGCCACGCCTCGAAGTTCTTCGGTTCAAGGCGTGTGACCATCCGGTAGCTGACCAGCGATTCCCGGACCTTCCCCATGTTATACAGCAGATCGGCCTTCGCGTACCAGAGTTCCGGATAGTCCCGGCAGATCTCGATTGCCTTGTTGTAGTCGGCCAGCGCCTTCCGGTTGTCTTCCAGCGCATCGTAACAGCTTCCCCGCCCGAAATAGGATTCGTAGTGTGTGGGGTCAAGTCTGACCGACTGCGAGAAGCACTGGATGGCATCCCGGTATTCACCCAGCTCCTCGAAGGCATTGCCGAGGTTATGCCAGGCCGGAGAGTTTCCCGGTAGCTCAGCACCGCATCATGCAGGCGGCCGAGATTCGCGTAGGCATTGCCCTTGTTGTACCAGGCGGCGGGGAAGCCTTCATGGATCGCCAGGGCGAGATCGTAGCTTTCAAGGGCTTTGTGGTACTGGCCGATGCGGCTCAGCACGATCCCTCTGTTGTACCAGGCGTTATAATTGTAAGGATCCCGGTCCAGGTGTTCGTCATAGCACCGGAGCGAATCTTCAAGCTGATCCAGGTAGTCGTAGCAGTATCCGAGTTCATACCAGGCTTCCCGGTGGTCGGGGTCACCCTCCAGTATGAACTGGAAGATCTGGGCGGCCTCTTCGTATTTCTCCATCTTCTCGAGTGTCACGGCCTTGTTAAACAGTGCGTCTTCATGGGCCGGTTCTATCTCGAGTGCGCGTTCGAAGCTGCCCAGGGCCTCCTCAAGCCGTCCCAGGTCATCGAACGTGATGCCGCGGTTAACAAGGATTTCGGGGTCCACGGGGTTCAGGCCAAGCGCAGTCTCGAGGGCCGCGAGGGCCTCTTCGTACCTGTAGAGGTTGCTCAGAACGAGCCCCTTCTTCTGCCAGGCGTCCGCGCTGTACGGGACAAAGGTGAGGAGCCGTTCCACCATCCGGAGCGCTTCGTCGTACCGCTCATGATCGAAGAAATAGTTCACCAGCTCCTCCAGCGCTTCGATGCTGGTGATCTCGGAGGCGCTGTCGCCGTACAGGTCCTTGAATTTCTTCAATTCATCTTCAAAGCGGTCCCGTTTCCCCTCTTCGCCGTCCTCGTCATCGAAACCGCTGAAATCCAGTTTGCTCATTACTGCTCCGTTGGACCCTCGTTCAACCTCAATAAATCAAAAAAGCGGGGGAAGTCAAGCGATTGATTTTGAGGGGGGTAGACCGTATATTT
>JAGDMK010000044.1 GCA_017860635.1 Bacteroidota bacterium | reverse complement strand
CGGAAAGTGCGAGGGGACCCAGTCCAGAATCACACCGATGCCGTGCTGATGGAGCACGTCCACCAGATACATGAAATCCTGGGGCGATCCGAAACGGCTCGACGGAGCGAAGTACCCGGTCGTCTGATATCCCCAAGATCCATAGAAGGGATGCTCCATCACTGGAAGAAATTCGACATGCGTGAATCCCATTTCCTGCATGTACGAGGCAAGCATGGGCGCCATCTCGCGGTAGGTGAGAGATCTGTTCCCCTCTTCCGGGACCCTGCGCCACGAGCCCAGATGGACTTCATAGATCGACATGGGGGCGTGCAGGGCGTTGGCGGCATGACGATCGCGCATCCAGGCGGAATCGTTCCATGCATAGTCCAGACCCCAGACCACAGAACCGGTTCTCGGCGGCTCTTCCCAGCGTGTTGCGAACGGGTCACCTTTGTCTGCTGCGTATCCATGATAGCGCGATCGCACATGGAATTTGTACACCGCGCCATCCACGATCCCCGGAATGAATGCCTCCCACACCCCTGACCCATCCGTGGAGGGAGTCATCGGATGGCGGTCTTTGGCCCAATCGTTGAAATCGCCGATGACCGATACGCCGTTGGCGTTGGGAGCCCAGACCCGGAACCATGTTCCCTTTTTGCCGTTCCGTTCTCCGCCGTGCGAGCCAAGCTCCTGGTAGAGGCGGAAGTGCCGGCCTTCTCTGAACAAATAGACATCCTGATCGGTCATGGTCGATTTCCTGAGTGTGTGCGCTTACATGAACCTGATGCACAACCAGTGGGAGGACTCACAGAGGCTGCTCATTCCTCCGATGGGGAAACACCGAGGAAATGGATTTCCACATCCTGGAGAAGCTCCTTTACAGTGTTCACCTGACTCCTGGCCACAAATAGGTTGGTCGGTTCCAGGAGCGGCCCTACATCATTGAAAGCCCTCCCCTGGAAATAGTACGAAATGTCCGTCCCTTCCAGTATGGAACGGATGATGGCGACGTCGCCTGCGTTGTACGTTGAGAGTATCCGGACAAACGCCTCACCTGTATGATCGGGTTCGGGGGGAAGGGCTGTGACCAGGGGGACCCTGCAATCCGCACAGACCGTGATCCCTTCAACATATTCCGACTTGCATTCGGGGCAGAACATGGAAGCCTCCCGCGATTGTGGTCTTCATATACAAGCTAACAAAGACCCGGACCGGTGTCAAGCGACCGCATTGCCTCATCAAAAATCGAGTCGAAATGCATTCGTTGCCTCAAATGGAAAATCGAGTCGAAAGGATGGATGCATTCACCCATCGTCGCACAGTGGAGGGAACAACAACAGCGCGCCCGGCCGCAATACGCTCGACCGGGCGCGAAGACACAGCAGAAGCAGAAATGATTACTCGAGGGATTTGATGCGGATGTTCCCACCCGATGTATGAGCATAGATCAGCTCGCCGCCGCCGTTGGCTGTCCCCTTGATATGGGAATCGCTGATCTTGCCGGAAACGGTGACGGGCAGATCGCAGATCACATCCCCGCCGCTCGTGGATGCATCAATCAGCGCCCCTACCGTCTTCCCTATCGCGATAGTCACGTTTCCGCCGGATGTTTCCGCATGCACGCCTTTGTTCGCCCCTCGGACCTTCACCACGACATTGCCGCCTGATGTCTCCACCTGCACCTTCCCCTCCACATCCTCCACGCCGATGTTCCCTCCGGAAGTCTCCGCGTGAACATCCCCTGTCACAGTTTTCAAGCGCACGTCCCCGCCGGAAGTCTCGGCATGGATTGTTCCCTTGACCCCCTCGACTTCAATATTCCCTCCCGATGTTTCGACCATCGTGGGTCCCTCAATCTGCTTGAGGATCACATCTCCTCCGGACGTGCCCCCGTCCACCTTGCCCTTCAGCTGAGACACCCTCACATCGCCACCCGATGTATGGAGGTGAACGTTGTAGTCCTTTGGCACACTCACGGTGAATTCCACATCGAACTCAATACCACGCAGGAACCGCCAGAAATCCTTTGGCCCCTTGCCCGTCACTTCAACTCCCCCGGCGGTCTGGGAAGCTTCGATCGCAAACTTCTCTATATCCTTATCCCTCCCCTCCATCCTCGCCTGCACAACCACCTCATTTCCCGCAGTACCGGTGACTGTCACAGATCCCCTGTCAGTTTCAAGTGTCAGGACTCCCCCGGGGCTGACAGAGAACTTCCGTTCAAACCTTTTTTCTCCGCCGACAGCGTCGCCGAGGACCAGCACAGTTGCCAGCACGAACAGCACTCCAAGGAATATCCTTCGCATGGGATTGCCTCCTGAGATGATATGGATCACGGATTTGCTCTTCTTCTTAGACGGCGGGAAGGCGGAAAGGTTTCGGGGTGTCTTTGCATTTCGGCGGTGTTTTCAGTACTTTGAGCCATCTTTGGAGCATATCATGTGGAAACGCACGTTGAACATGGCCGGCATTTTCCTCCTGAGCTGCGCTGCCGGCTGCTCGCAGCAACAGTCGGACAGACATCTGAATTCATCTCCCACTCCATCCCCTGCCGTGGAACGCCAGACATCTGCAATTCCCGTTTTTGACGGGGACCGGGCCTTTTCCTACCTGCTCAAACAGACATCTTTTGGCCCGCGCAACCCCAACTCCAGAGGCCACAACGCCTGCAGAGCGTACCTCGCCGAAGCTCTCCGCCTCGCTGCCGATGAAGTGCGCTACCAGGAATTCACCGCTGACGGATACGACGGCGAGATCCTGCATCTGACCAACATCATTGCAGCGTTCCGGCCGGAACTCAAGACCCGCATCCTCCTCTGCGCACACTGGGACACACGTCCGCGAGCAGAGCGCGATGAGCACCCACAGCTCAGGGAACAACCGATTCTCGGCGCCAATGACGCCGCAAGCGGAGTGGCGGTCCTTCTGGAACTGGCAGCACTGATGAAGTCGAACCCACCGGCCGTCGGCGTTGACATTGTCCTCTTCGACGGCGAAGACTATGGCAAGGAACAGGACCATCAGCTCTACCTTATCGGCTCGCGCTATTTTGCGCGGCACAAGCAACCGGACTATGTCCCCCGGTTCGGCATCCTCCTGGATATGGTCGGTGACACATTCCTCGAACTTCCCAGAGAGATGCATTCTGTCCGATTTGCCCCTGACGTTGTCTCCATGGTCTGGTCAGCAGCCCGGGAGCTCGGTGTGACCCAGTTTGTGGACGCAGACGGAGAGGAAATCCTGGATGATCATGTCCCGCTGAATGAGGCAGGGATAAAGACCATCGACATTATCGACTTCAACTACCCCGATCAGTCACACCGGTACTGGCACACGCATCAGGACATACCGGAGAACTGCAGCAGCGAGAGTCTGCGTGCCGTCGGCACCGTTCTTACGCACGTCGTCTACCGCCAGAGACTGTAGGATGATCGAGATTGCCATCGCTGCGACAGAAGAATTGCGAAATCAACTCATTGCACTTCTGGGCCAGCTTGGTGTGGAAGGGTTCTGGGAAGACGATGACCTGCTGAAATGCTACGTCCCCGAACAGCGCTGGTCTGCAACCCTTCAGGAAGAGTTCCGCGCAACCGTGGCAATGATCGTGCGGTCCAGCGAACAAACCGTCCCGGACATGCGCGTGCGTTCTCTCCCCGACCGGAACTGGAATGAAGAGTGGGAGAAGACGATTCAACCGCTTCATGTGACGCCGCGGATTGTCATCTCCCCTTCGTGGCATGACTATCAGCCATCGGCCGATGAGATCGTTCTGACGATTGATCCGAAGATGTCGTTCGGGACGGGGTATCATGAGAGCACACGGTTGATGCTCCGACTGATGGAACAATACCTCCATCAGGGGTGCACCGTGCTGGATGTCGGTACAGGAACTGGGGTGCTTGCCATCGCGGCGCTCCGGCTGGGAGCCGCGAGCGCCATTGCCGTCGACATTGACGAATGGTCATATGCCAATGCGATGGAGAATGCGCACCGGAACGGCGTGAACGACCGACTGACTCTCCTGCATGGCGATATCACCGCCGCTCCGGCAATCCCCCACGACCTCGTCCTCGCCAACATCCAGCGGAGCGTGCTGATCCCCATCCTCCCGGCCATGTGTTCGCGCCTTAAGACCGATGGGACTCTTCTTCTTTCGGGCCTTCTCAGCGTTGATCGTGAGCCGATGATCGGTGCGCTCCAAGCTGCCGGACTCGCACTCCGTGAAGAGGCTCAGGAACATGAGTGGATCGCGCTTGCAGCAAAGCGTGGGACATGAGAGCGCAGCAACGTTTGCGGTGACCTGTGGTGCAGGAGTGCTGTGGTATCGTCGTGCACAGGTGTTGTGGTGTCAACTCGCCGGAGTATGGCGGCGCCGGGACATCTGCATGGTGAAAGATCAGGGGGGGGCAGCTGATGAGTACCGGCAAGCCCGCCTGAGCGGATGGCTCTGACAATTGTGTGCGTGGGGGTGATCGTCTACTGCGCCGCCCTGTGCATCCTCGCCACGATACGCTGCATCGCCTCCTTCACAACCGCGACATCATCCTCGCTGTTTCCCCGTCCGAATGAAAACCTGACCGTGGCCTTTGCTGTTCGTTCTTCCCTGCCCATCGCCAGCAAAACATGGGACGGCTGAACACTTCCGGAGGTGCATGCCGAACCGCTCGAGGCGGCAATCCCCTCGAGATCCAGATTTGCTATCAGCATCTCCCCTTCCATCGGCATCACCCGTGAGTCGAACGACACGCTGAGCAGGTGGGGCAATCGCCTGTCAGGATGTCCGTTGACGACCATTCCGGGAAACGCATCCTGCAGCTGCCGCTGAAGCGAATCCCGGAGGCGCTCCACGCGGGGCATCATGATCTCCCGCTCCTCGGTGGCAAGTCCGACGGCAGCGGCGAAACCAACGGCGAGGGAGACATTTTCTGTCCCCGGCCGTCGTCCTCTCTCCTGACCGCCCCCGTGGAAAACCGGCTCCCATTCCGTTTCGCGCCGTATATACAATGCGCCGATCCCCTTCGGTCCATTGATCTTGTGGGCTGTGATGGTCAGGAGGTGCACTCCCAAATCGTCCACGTGCAGCGGGATTTTGCCGATGGACTGCACCGCATCTGTGTGCACAGGCACGCCGCGTGCGCGGGCGATGCGGCAGATCTCCGCGATCGGTTGAATTGTTCCGACTTCATTGTTGGCATGCATGATGGTGACAAGCGCGGTTTCGGACCGCAGCCTCTCCTCCACTGCCTCTGCCGCAACAGATCCATGCTGATCCACGCCAAGCACGGCGACGTCTACCCCCTCGTCGCGCAGGTGCAGACATGTGTCCAGAACAGCATGATGCTCGGCGGCTTCGGTGAGCAGATGGTTGCGCCGCCTGCGACGGGCGGCATTCAGGACTCCGAGGATCGCGATATTGTCCGATTCCGTCCCACCGCTGGTGAACATCACCTCTGCCGGTTTCGCCCCGATCGCCACCGCGATCCTGGCCCGCGCCTCTTCCAGCGCATCCTTTGCCTGCCGGCCGTACCGGTGTGCCGAAGATGCGTTTCCGAACCGGTCGCCGAAATATGGCTGCATCGCCTCGAGAACGCGGGGATCCAGCGGCGTTGTGGCAGTATGATCGAGATAGATCGTGTGCATGAGAGGGTAGCCTCCGCAGTGTCAAACACCGGCCGGGAACGGTCTGTTCCTGAGCGCGATTGAGAAGATCGGCAGCTCGCACGCAGAGGACAAATCCCCTGCCCCGGTTGGGCTGGTGGCTCTTCGTCCTCAGTGCAGTTCAGGAATCCGGCGGCCGGCCGTCGGGCCACACAAAGGGATCCCGGCCCGCGGACTCGCCCTACTTCACGAGCACAGCAGTCCGGCTCGCGGAGATCCCTTTCCCCGTGAGTCGGTACACATACATCCCGGCACCAACTGCCTGCTGCTGATCATCTCTGCCATCCCACATAACAGCGTGGACACCGGGCGTGAGACGGTGATGCAGGAGGGTGCGGACGCGTCTGCCGAGAAGATCGTAGACTTCCAGCGTCGCATTCCCTTCCTCGGGAATCACGAACTGTATGGTTGTGGCAGGATTGAACGGATTGGGGAAGTTGGCGATCAGTGGTTCGGTTGAAGGAATGATGCCGCAGGGATCCACTGCGGTGCTCGTTGCCATTCTCTCGCAATGCTCGTTTGACCAGCGTGAGTATTTTCCCTGCGCATCCCGGACGCGCACGCGGAAGCGAACGAGAGTGGCACCGGCAGTGTCATACGCAAGGCTCGCGTCACTCCAGGTTGTTGCCGGGCCGCTGTACACGGGAACCCAGACCCCCGCGTCGCCAACGGCGCGCTCGAGGTCACTGCCGGTCACGTCGTTTTCGATCGATTGGCCGTGAAGCCACTGATTGCCCCAGGCAAGGTGAACCGAGTCAGTGCCTGATGCGCCGCCACCAGGATTCACGCCGAGGAACCGCCGCGCGGGAGACAACGTGATCGGATCAGGCGGCATCATGAGTGTCATCACCCCATCCTGAGTGCCGACGACCTCAAACCAGAACGGTGATGAAGCACCCGACCATGTGAAACTGCCCGGATTACCTGAAGGTGAGAAAACGCTGGCCGTGCTCGTGTCAAACGCACCCCTGAAGCCGTCTCCCGCGAAGAACTCACCGCACGCCACATCTCCCTCCGGCCGGCGGTATGCTACCATCCAGTTCAACAACGAAGCCGGCGAGGGGAGCTGATCCCTGTGCGATAGGCCCTGCACAACCAGCGGTTCTCCCCGTGAGAAGACCGGAACGCTGGTACCGAAACATGACGTTACGCCCACGGCATTCCACCCCCAGTGTCCGTCGGAAGGCCGGATGCGGAGATTGTCCATTTCACTGTAGGGTCCCTGCTGATGAAGCACCCAGAGACCGCGGTCAAGTGGATTATGCGTGACGTCATCCAGAGGTGATCGTCGTTGATGGTTCTCGAGATAGTAGTATTCGAAGGGTTCGCCGTTGGGGGGATGGAACTTCGCAGCCGCGCCGGTGGTGACAAAGTCATCCAGAGAAACGACGGCCCCTGGCGTGAGCATGATCGGGGTGATCCATCCCAGCCGCTCCCTGTCATATGCGTTGGCGCACGAGGATGTGCGCTGACTGTTGCAGAGCATGCCCCAGAATTGGAACTTGCCGTCCGGTTTTGTCCCGTTGTAGGGATGGAAGATCCCCAGCAGCCAGTGTCCCACCTCGTGCGCCATCGTCCTCATCACCTGCTGCGGGCCGTCGCCGTATGGATATTCACAGGTCACGCCTGAGCCGGCAGGCAGAGGGATGTACGCGGGATACCCCATTTCGATCCGTTTCCCGTCAACATGCAACGCCGGTTTGTACCCGAGCGATGCTTCCCCGAGATACTCGAACATCGCGGTGCGCCAGACCATGATGATCATGTCCACAACGCTGTCCGGCTCGTTGACGTGATCGTACTCGGCGCGGCGCGTCCAGTTGTCGTAGAGCGAGAAATCCACGAGGGAATCCACGCGGTCCGGGAGTATGTCCATGTTTGCATGACCGTAGGATCCGCTGAGACGATACGTTTCCTGGGAATAGCGGGATTCGGTCCAGATGGTCTCTCCGATCACGTGGAACCTGCCGAGCGACATCTGTCGGAAGTAGTGGGTGAGATTGAAGGAACCCGACGATCGTACCGACGTGTCGGCGTCAACAAACTCGTTCATGAAAAGAGGCGGTTGATGCGCGGGCCAGTAGGGGTGCGGAGTTTCATCGTCGGGGAAGCTCGCAAAGACGATCAGGACACGCAGCACTCCTTCTGCGGGAAGGTAGATCCCTCCGGATTCGGCCGAAGGTGCGACTATGCCGGGCTGATGTGTGGTTCCGCACTGCCGGAGAGCACCGACGCCCTCACCCCGCGCGGCAACGATTCCGGCAGACCACAAGAACAACACCAGCAGGCAGCGAAAGCACATCGTGTTGCCCTTCATGAACAGGAAGAGGCAGGCGACCACACGTCACCTGCCTCTTCCAGAGGGTTACAGAGTGGTGAACCTCACATTACTTCATGAGGACCATCTTTTTGGCGGTCACGAAGTCGCCTGCGGCCAGACGATAGAGATACACGCCGCTGGCAACCTTGTTGCCCGTCAGGTTTGTTCCGTCCCAGTGGATCTGCATGTTGCCGGCCCGGACGGACTGGTCAACGAGCGTCTTCACGAGGGCGCCGGTCACATCGAACACCTGCAACAGGACGTGGCTGTCATGCGGCAGCGCGAAGCTGATGTTTGTCGTCGGGTTGAAGGGGTTCGGGTAGTTCTGGTTCAGTGCGAACTCCGTCGGCGTACCCGGGGTCACTTCGACATCGAGCGGGGTCCAGCCGAGTGACTTGTACAGCAGGCGGACTGCATACTTCGTGTTGTGAACGCCTCTGGAGCGATCGGTCTTCACCAGGTAATAATTCCAGACTCCCTGGATGAGATCCGGCCGGTTCTTCACCTTGAGGCTATCCACGCGCATCGTCACCACTTCGCCGGCGGCGTCGAGCGGGAGCTTTGCCTTAAGGGCGGCCAACAGGCCATCGACTTCGGTCTGCACGCCTTCGATTTTCCCGTTCCTATCATAGTCGTACATGCCGCGAATGTCGTTAAAGTCTTCGATCTCACCGTGGCACGAAACGCACGCGTCGGTCGGCTTGTACGTGCCGGCGGCTTTCATCGTGTCGCTCATGCTGAAGGAGTGGTTGGGAAGTCCATTCCGCATCTGCATGTGGCAACCGACACAGAGTCCTTCGACACCCGCGTGGGTCATCAGCCCTGTGAACGACTCATCGCCATACTGATAGCCGCCAGAGCCGTGAAGCATGTCGCCCTGTGCGTTGTAGTGCGGATAGAACCGATCGGCCCAGCCATAGTACGGAGGAGTTGTCGTGATACGATACTTCACGCTGTACCGGCCGCCGTGGCAGTTCATGCAGATGTTGCCCGTACTGCTGCGGAGGTTGGCAGGAACCATGTAGCCGTTCTTCAACGTGTCGCCCTTCAGCGACATGGTACGCAGCTGGTAGGGGTTGTCGTTCCCATGAGGATCGTGGCAGACCTGGCAGCTGATCGGAGTGCCGGCATCACGTGCAAGGACCCATTTGGCCGCGAGGCCGGTGGTATCCTGGTTGTTGTTGATGTAGTACATGTAGCCCATACCAGTGTGACAGGGCTGGCAGTTGGAGCGGCCGCCTTCAGCAGCGGCGCCGTAATGCATCTGGTAGTGACCGGAGTTCTTGAAGAAGGTGCCGAGGCTGTGTTTGCGCGAAGCGTCGTGGCACTGGTTGCAGACGTCGGGCTGAATCGTGACACCGGCCTTCTTCTTGTCTGCCGTCATCTTGTGATCATTCATCGGTCCGTGGCACTGCTCGCAGCCGATGGTGCCCAGTTTCTTCTCGTCCGCCGTCAGCATGTTCCACTTGGAACTGTCGCCCGTTGTGATCCAGTAGTCACCACCGAAGGTTTCAAGACCTTTGTACCAGGTGGTATCCCAGCCGGACTGTTTCACCTTGTAGCCGAAGTTATTATTGTTGGCGGTCGCATCCCAACCGGTGGTGTGGCACTTGATGCAAGAGGTTGCATACGCGCCCTTGTCGCGTTCGACTTCTTCTTTTCCGGTGATACCGTGCTGGAAGATAGTCCCGTGGGCCGATTTCTCCCACGAAGTCTTGATGGCTGCGGCACCGGGGTGGCAGAAGCAGCCCGCCTGGGCGTCCGTCCCTACGCCAACATAGGTGCTGGCAAAGACCGTATCGCTTGCACCCTGTCCGCCTACCGACGCAGTCACAATGTACTCGCCGACTACATCGGGCTTGATGCTGTTGATCCACTTGCCATCGGCGCTGTCGAACGTGACAGTCGAGCCGGCCGGCTTGGACGTGATACCCCATGCCGGGGTCCCCACCAAACCAGAACCAAGGGTGTCAACTTTGAAATACGTCCGGCTGGACACACCAACCGCACGGAGGCCTGTGGAAATACTCCAGACCGGTGAGACCATGCTGTTCTGTGACCGACCGATGGTCTTGACCTTGAGCTGCGCTGTCGCCTCGAACATCGGCGCGAACAGCAGCGCGGCGATCAATAACACGCCGAACAGAGGAACCAAACGCTTCATGGCGTTACCTCTCTTTGTGAATTAATGATGGTTTGAGAAGACTCCATCCACGCCGTACCGCATACTCTCTCTCGACCCTTCTGCAGCTCACCCCAGCCGCTCGACATCCATGTGTTCTCAAAGGGTAGTTATGGACAGAGTCTTCTCGGCTGGTTCGAATTCCGAAGAGTGAATGGAAAGAACGTGGAGATGGAACTGAGAGACATCGTGAGATATGCGTCAACTGTTATGCCACACAATGGCTTAATCAGCTTCATGTCAAGCTAAACCAAATCGCTCAAAAGAGGGCAAAAATCAAGTATTCCACACAGCGCGGGATAACCCTGAGGGGAAAGTGTTGACAATCTCAACATCAAAAATCACAGGTTTTTCACAAATGGGAAATCCCCCTGCAAAATTGGGAATCGGCCAAAACAAGAGAAGCGGACGAACTGCTCATTCGCCCGCTCCTCTTTCGTAGTCCCCGATTCGTCTCAGGGTTCGTCCGCCCTCATCCGGCGTTTCTGCGTCTCACGAACTGCTTCCCGAAGCTCCCTTTCGAAGTTCCGCTCAAATGTCAGAAGCTTGGCCCGCTGCGAGACACTGAGAATGTCTGATAGTCCCGAAAAGAACCTGGACTTCTCAACAGCCATTTGCTGGTCGAACGCAACAATCGCCGGAAACGATTTCTCGAGCTCTTTTTCGTCAGCGTTCTCTTTCACCAGGCGCTCAAGATTGTCGAGAGCTTCGTGCTTCGCTTTCATGAGCTCTTTGCGCTTCTTGTCGAACTCGTTGAGCCGGGCAAAGAACCTGACCGATTGCTCTTCCTTAAGATCCAGCTCATCGATCATGCGGACCTTGCGAAGCTGATCCACTTTTTCGGTTGGGCGCATGTCGAACGGCCTGCCCGGTTGAGCGAACAGCTGCGCTGCCGCAATCCCCAGCAAAACCGCAATCATCCCAAATGGTCGCATTGCCGCCGGTCCCTTCCTTAGTATGTGTTCGAACTTAATACGGCGAGGACTTCCCGCAGTTCCTGCTCTGAAAGGTCGTCCACAAGCGTAGCTGCGCCCGTGTTTTCCAGGTAGTACTCCCGGGCATAGTCAGCCGGCACCTGGAAAATGTCCTTTTCGACACCCCTGGCCGTCATGGTGTCTGTGCTCGCCAGGGATGCCACATAGAGCGAATCCACGGCCGTCGGGGGCATGGCCATAGCCACCTCGCGAAACGCCTGTGGTGATCCATCCCGGTCCGGTGCGTAGTACCGGAGGCCGATCAGGAATGAGAGGATCGCCACGACGCCGGGGATCGCCACTCGTGCGGCCCAGCTGAGCGAAAGGGCTTTCCCGCTTGTCGCTTCATCCAGCGCGCGGTTCAGCCGGATGGGCAAATTCTGCCAGTAGACGGGATGGGGCGCCTGGAGACCAGGATCACCGGCGGAAATGTCCCGGAGAGACCTGCTCAACGTCTCTTCTTCTTCGTCCGTTGGCTGCCGTTTGTCAAACCGCAGTCGCATGACTCATCCCTTGTCTCACTTTACGCAAGGCGTGGAAATAGTTCGCTTTGAGTCCGCCTACCGAGGTCTTCAGTACGTAGGCGATCTCCTCGTATGACATCTCATCATAGTACCGCATGATGAAAACCGCCCTCTGTTTATCCGGCAGCTTCGCCACTGCCCTGGCCAATTGCGATTCCAGTTCTTTGTTCTCCAGATCCTTGTGCGGATCCTCTTTCGCTGCCGGGAAGACCATTTGCGCCAGTTCGCTTTCCCGGAGGTACTCCACGATATGACGCTTCCGGAGCGCGTTCAGAGACAGATTCACTGCGATCCGGTAGAGCCACGTGTAGAATCCGGCCTCCCCGCGGAAGTCTCCAAGGCTCAGGAACGCCTTGATGAACGCTTCCTGCACAATGTCGTCTGCATCGGCGTGGGAACCGACCATCCTGCGTGCCACCCAATAGATCTTTTCCTGGTGCCGACGCATGAGTTCGGTGAATGCCTGCCGGTTGCCCGCACGTACTTCGTCGACAAGCTCGAGATCCGTCTGTGGTTCCTGATCCTTAGACACTCTGCCAGGCCCGACGTTTAATCAAAGGGAGTCGTTTTTGAAGGATTTTCGCAGCTTTTTCAGGGTGCTCTTCATGTCCTCGGAGATCACCTTCGTATCTGAAAGGACGGGCATGAAATTGGTGTCGCCGTTCCACCGGGGCACAATATGGAAGTGGATGTGGTTGTCCACTCCCGCACCGCCCACCTTGCCGAGGTTTGCTCCGAGGTTGTACCCCTGGGGATGCATGACCGCGTCCAGCGCCCGGATGGAGCGCTGGACGGCCTGCATGATGTCCGCGAGTTCTTCAACCGTCAGGTCCTGGATGTCGGCTGTCTGACGGTTCGGTACTACCAAGAGGTGACCGCTATTGTACGGATAGCGGTTCATGATGACGAAGCAGAGCTTGCCGCGCCAGACAATCAGGTGCCGGTCATCGTCCCCCGACTTCAGTGCGGCCGCAAAGAGGCTCGTGTTCCTGCGTGTCCGGCGTGTCGGCTTGTTGAACGAGGAGATGTACTTCGACCGCCAGGGCGACCACATGCGTTCCATGTGCGCCTCACGCTTCCTGTTCCTTGTTCTTGTTCTTCTCCGCCGCAGCGATGATCTTCTCAGCCTGCTCCCGCGGCACTTCTTCGTAGTGTGACATGGACGCCGTATAGACGCCCCGGCCGCCGGTCATGGAACGCAGCACGGTCGCGTACTTGTGGAGCTCCGCCGCCGGCACGGTTGCCCGGATGACCTGGTATCTCCCCGCTGAATCCATGCCGGCGATCTTGCCGCGCCGCGATGAGATATCGCCCATCACATCACCCATGGCATCGTCGGGCACACGGACTTCAATATTGTAAATCGGCTCCAGCAGCACCGGCTTGGCTTCCTGGAAGCCCTTGCGGAACGCCATGGACCCCGCGATCTTGAACGCCATCTCCGAAGAATCGACGTCATGGTATGACCCGTAGTGCAGGGCAACACGCACGTCCACCACGGGATACCCTGCGATGACCCCATCTTTCATCGTCTCGATTACGCCCTTCTCCACCGCGGGGATGAACTTGCCCGGGACGACGCCGCCGACGATCTCGTCGACGAATTCAAAACCCTGTCCGCGCTTCAGCGGCTCAAGGCGAAGATGGACATGTCCGTACTGTCCGTGTCCGCCCGTCTGTTTCTTATGCTTGTATTCCGAGTCCTTCACGACGGCTTTGATGGTCTCGCGGTACGGAACCCGCGGCTCCACGAGATCGACGTCTACGTTGTACCGTTGCTTCAGCCTCTTCACCATCATGTCCAGGTGCACTTCTCCCTGTCCGCTGACGATCGTCTGGTGCAGCTCGGGATCGACGCGGAACTTGAACGTGGGATCCTCCTGGTGCATGGAATGGAGCCCGGTCGAGATCTTGTCTTCATCTCCCTTCGACCGCGGGACGACCGCCATCTGGAAGACCGATTCGGGAAATGCGATGGGAGGAAACACTCCGGAAAACGACTTGCCGCTGAGTGTATCGTTCGTGTGGGTGTCCTTCAACTTCACCACGGCCCCCAGATCGCCCGCCATGAGGTGGTTGATTTCTTTTCTCTCTTTGCCCGACATCACAAAGAGCTGGGCCAGGCGTTCCGGCTTCGCGTTCGAGCCATTCACCATGTCCAGACCCGGCGATACGGTCCCGCTGAACACACGGAAGAGCGACAGCTCGCCCACGTGTGATTCCGAGACGGTCTTGAACACAAACAGGGACGGGGCTCCAGCCGGATCCTGCACAACGGCAATCTCGCCTTCACCGTGCGAGCCGGTTGCCTGTACCGGTCCCCGCTCGGCAGGAGCTGGTGTGAATTCAACGAGAGCGTCGAGAAGGCTGGAGAGGCCGATGTTCTGTGTGGCCGATGCGCAGAGCAGCGGGAAGAGTTTGCGCTCGCGGAGGCCTGCGCGGAGCGCCGTCTTGAGTTCCTCCGGCGTTAGTGTTCCCTTTTCGAGATAGGTATTGAGCAGGTTTTCATCGGTCTCGGCAATCAGCTCCAAAAGCTGCTGCCGGAGTTCCTGCGCTTTCGCCTGTGCAGCGGCGGGGATCTCTTCCTCCACATACTTGCCGTTCCCGCCGGCCTGGAATTTCAGAAGCTTCATCCGCATGACGTCCACGATGCTGTCGAATCCCAGGCCCTGTTTCAACGGAAACTGGAGCGGGACGATGTCGTGACTCAGAATCTCGCGGGCCTGTGCCAGGATTTTGTCGAAGTCGGCGTTTTCCTGGTCCAGTTTGTTCACAAGGATGATGGTGCCGTTCTTGTATTCCTGTGTGTACCGCCAGACGATCTCCGTGCCCACTTCCACTCCCTCGACCGCTTTCAGGAGCAGGACTGCGGTATCCGAAACGCGGAGTGCCGATTTCACATCACCCGTGAAGTCCGTATATCCCGGGGTATCGAGGATGTTGATTTTGTTCGCCTTCCACTCGCAGTTCAGCAGCGAGCTGCTGACGGAGATCTGCCGTTCGATCTCATCCATCCGGTAGTCGGAGACGGTATTCCCTTCCTCGACTCTTCCCAGGCGTGTGGTTGCACCTGCAGAGAACAGCATTGCTTCGGCAGTCATGGTTTTGCCCGCACCACCATGGCCGATGAGGCACACGTTGCGGATGTGATCGGGTGTGAATTCCTTCATGGGTTTCCTTACTCCTCCAGTCTACGAAGTCGCCGGTGTGAGTACCCCGGTCGGGTTGCAGCGGCGGTGGATGGTACAGAACAGTCTACACATCAGGGGAACCACGGGGCGACGGCAGGCACTACGAATCCTTGTCCAGTCGGCGCGCATGGTGCGGTTCTCCGCAGGCATGGTATGCCGGCTCAGCAGCGTCACACACCTGGACGTTCAGGTGCGAACGCGGTCGAGAAACGTCCGAACACCTTTGAAGACGGCCGACACAAAGCCGACGGTCTCGAGAATCGGACCCTCAATCCGGTACTGCACTCTCCGTTCGAGATCCACGACGTTGTCCGCAATCATCTTGATGGATGCGATGGATTCACGGACTGCGGTCACCTGGTCATCGATGCTGTCGGTAATACTCTTCACGCGAGAGGTGATGTACTCCATGTTCTCCAGGACGGGCACTGTGCGTGCGGCAATCTCCTTCACGTCCTTCTCCACGTTTGTCATGATATCCCTGACGCGGAGGAGGACTACGATCATATAGATACAGAGCGCTGAGAGACAGAGGAGCGCGACAATCTGAGCAATGACGAGCACGAGTTCCACAGACGCCTCCATGTACGCGATCGGGGTCGTTTACGAACGGCGACGCTCTTCCTTATACGCATCCACGCCGGCTTTGACGGCGTTTTTCATCTTTGCAGTTTCCTCCACGACGGCTCCGGACTTCTGCCGTGCGTCGGTGAGTACTTTTTCCGCGTCAACCAGCAGAGTGTCAGCCTTGCGCTTTGCATCGGTAATCAGGCTGTCGGAACGTTTTTTCGCATCGCTCACGAGTTCACCGGCCTTGTTGCGCGCGGCGGTGAGGTATTCGTCTGCATCCTCGCGGAATTCGTCCGCGCGTTCCTTCAGGTCCGCACGCAATTCTCGTCCGCTCTTGGGTGCGTACAGGAGTGCAACGATGGCCCCGACTGCGCCTCCGGCGAGAAGTCCGATCACCAGGCCTTTCAACATCCCATCATTCTGTGTCATAGTGCGCCTCATCATCGTGAATTGCATATATACCACAATCCGCTAAGAAATGCAACGCCGGGAACTGCGCGCCTCAAGGGTGTGATCGACGGAAGTGAGGACACAGTATGAAGTTCCATCTGGTGTGAGCCTGCTCCATACCGTCCGGCAATACTACCGGAGCTTCTTCTTGTGACGCATCTTTCTGAGCCGCTTCTTGCGCTTGTGCGTCGCCATCTTGTGACGCTTGCGCTTCTTCCCACAGGGCATACCTCCTCCTTTCTCTTCTGCTTAAGGGTTAAACGAATGCTGTTCCAGCAGCTGCTTTGCCTTCGCCCCGAGATCTGATGTCGCATTCAATTCGACAGCTTTGCGGAACCACCGGTTCGAGGTCTCCAGGTCCCCCTTTTGCAGGTACACGACGCCGAGGTTGAAGACCGACGGCTGGTGCGACGGTGCGCTCCGGAACGCCGCTTCCATCTCTTCGATCGCAAGGGAGAAATATCTGCCCTGGTTGATCGTATCGGTGAGGCCGAGTTCGTAGTAACAGACACCCATGTCCACCCGCGCGTCAGGATTCCGCGGCTGGAGGCGCAGGTACTTCTTGTATGTTTCCACCGCGCGCAGGTACATGCCGTTGTCATGAAGCGCATTCGCAAGCCTGAGCAGAGCATCCGCATTGTCGGGGGCAGCCGCGACTGCCGCCTCCAGCGGGCCGAGATCGGTGACCGGTGGTGCCTGCAACGCCGGCATGCCCGCCGGTGGGGCAGGTGCCGCGGATGCTGCGACCGGCGCGTGATCACGCGCCAATTCGACGTACAGCAGAACGGCGAGCAGCGCACCAACCGCGACGAAGGAAATGATCTGCCACGGCTCAAACCTGCGCGTGCTTCCTGCCTCCCCGCGCGACTTGCCGGCTTTTGGCTTCGGCCGCACCGCCTGCTCCACGCTCCGCGCCTTCCCCGCAGTCAACCGTGCCCCACATCCGGAACAGCTCGCAGCGCCCGGCGGATTCGCCTGCCCGCACACATCGCACTTGCGCAATGCACCCTGCTGCCACACCAGCGGCTCACCGCACGCAGCGCACCGCTCAGCACCCCACGTCACACCCGCGCCGCACGATCCGCATATTGCTTTCGCCTCCGCCATCGTCACCGCCTCGTACTATTGCGCCGTCTTTTTCATGTTCTCATTCACCAGCATCTTCACTTCCTTCGACACCTTGAAGAGCGGCACCCAGTGCTCATCCACCATCACCTGCTCCCCGGTTCGCGGATTGCGCGCGACCCGCCCCTTGCGCTTCTTCACCTTGTAGCTTCCGAAGCCGCGGATCTCAATGTTCTTGCCTTCCTTCAGCGCGTTAATGACCGTGGAAATGAAGCCGTCGACCACCGCTTCCGTTTCCACCTTGGTCAAGCCGGTCGCAGTGGCAATCGTATCAACAATGTCCGCTTTTGTCACCGTCGAGTCTCCCGAAGTGTGTGGTGTTCATCGTTGTGTCACTCTTGCTCAGGGCGCCCCGGTGTACCGGTAGGACATCACCGGCCACTCCAACAACTCCCGGGATGCGGCACGTACTTCCTCTGCGACATCACCCACCATGGTCTCCCAGAAGGTGCGCCGCACACGCTCACGCACAATTGAGGGTTCGCCGTCGATCCCGGCGAGCTCCGCAGCAATCTGTACCGCGTCTTCGAATGTTCCTATGGTGTCGACCAGGCCGAGGCCGACCGCCTGTTCGCCGGTGAAGACCCTCCCGTCAGCAAGCTCGTTCACGGTGAGCGAGTCCAGTTCGCGTTCTGTCTGTACCACATGCTTGAACTGGCCATGCACGTCGTCGATGAGCGACTGAAAATACCGCTGCTCTTCTTCCGTCATCTTGCGGGATTGTGATCCTGCGTCTTTGAGTTTGCCGGACTTCACCGTCTTGACGCCGACTCCGACCTTGCCAAAGAGATCCTGAAGCTGAAGGAATTCCGATATGACGCCGATACTCCCGGTGAGCGTCCCTCGGTTTGCCACGATGCGGGAAGCGCCACACGCCACATAGTAGCCTCCGCTCGCAGCCAGCGAACCCATGGAGACGACAACTGGCTTCCCCTTCTCCCGGACTTTCCGCACTTCTTCGTACATCTCCTGGCTCGGGACAACGCCCCCTCCAGGAGAATCGATTCTCAGGAGGATCGCCCTTATGGACGACTGATCCCCGAATTTCTTCAGTTGACGGACGATCTCCTCAGAGGAGACAATGGTTCCCTTAAGTTCTACGAGGGCGATCTTGTCACCCGAACCGAGAGTCACCGTGTCTGTTCGATCACCCGTACCGGCCACAAACGAGACGACGATCAGGGTGAAGAGCGCTGCAAGAAGAACGAGGATACCCGCAATGATGAGGAACCACTTTGTGGATTTCGACATGGGCCGGACCCGGGGAATGCTGTAAGTTGTTGAATTACAATATAATTAAACCATACCATATTGTCAACCGGATCGCACTCGCGCAGGAACAAAAAAGGGGCTGCCCGTCTGCTGTGGGACAGCCCCCTCCCGAACGCCAATCCGTCCGTACCCGGTAACACCCGGGTCTTACTTCACTTTGACCTCGATTTCCTTTGCCCTGGCCTCTTCGGCTTTGGGCACGGTAACGGTCAGCACACCATCCGTGAAGGCCGCGTCAATCTTGTCAGATTTGACGCTGGTGGGCAGGCTGAACGTCCTCTGGAATGAGCCAAAGCTTCGCTCGACCCGATGGTAGTTTGCGTTTTTGGACTCCTTCTCCTGCTTCTTCTCACCCCGGATCGTCAGTTGATTCTCCTGCACGACGATCTTGACGTCGTTGCGTGAAACCCCGGGGAGTTCGACATTCAGCACGTATGAGTGTTCGTTTTCTGCCACATCCACGACCGGATTCCAGGGTGTGGTCTGCAGCCCCTCATCCTCCGTGGCTCCACGGAAGAAGCTGTCAAACATGCGGTTGATTTCGCGTTGCATTCCAAGAACATCCGACGGCAACGTCGGGGCCGGTGTCCAGCGCATCAGTGTCATCGGAGTATGCTCCTTTCTGTTGTGTCGTTAGTTAATAGAGATTTCACGTGGTTTCATCTGGGCATTCTTGTACAGCTTCACAGTCAGAACACCCTTGTCAAAGTGGGCGTCGATGCTGTTGGTGTCGATGCCGTCGCCGATCGTGAATGAACGGGTGAACGTGCCCGGCCGCATTTCACTGAAGAGCAGCCGGCCCGGCGTCTGTTTCTGTTCCGATGGCTTCGCCTGTACCCGCAGCTCACCTTTATCCAGCATGAGCGTGATGGCGTCTTTTTCAACTCCCGGAAGGTCCAGCATCAGGACATACGCATCCGGGGTTTCATACACATCGGCTGCCGGCACCCGGCACAGTCCGTTCACGTCACTCTCCGCAGAATGTCCGGTCTTCACAGTCACTTCTCCCTTTGTCATGGTCGTCACTCCTCCTCAGCGAATAGTGATTTCACGTGGACGGGCTTCCTCGGCCTTGGGCAGTACCACGCTCAGGATGCCGTTCTTCAGTTCGGCAGTGATCGTCTTGGGATCGACCGGGTGAGGCAGTTCGAGAGTCCGGACGAATTTACCATTGATACTCTCCGAGCGCAGCCAGCGCGCGCCTTCGGGAATTCCCTGAGCCTTCCGCTCACCCGTGACCGTGAGCAGTCCGCCTTCGAGCGAAATCTTCACATCCTCTTTGTTCACACCCGGCAGCTCTACAGTCAGCACGCTCTCATTCTCGCCTTCCGCCAGATTCATCAACGGCAGACGGCTCGCACGCGAAGCATATGCCTGAGAGGGAATGGCACCGAAGACCGACTCCAGGTCCAAAACGCTCTGCCACGACGGGCTGAGGATCGGAAACTGATTAATTCTCATCAACATCGCTGCATCTCCTTTGCTTGTTTCTGTCTGGTTTGTTTTGTTGTCTTTGTTACCATTCAGATTATCAAGCGGAATGCCAATTCTTTAAGTTATTAATAATAAACAACTTACATGGAGAAGTGGTTTGGACCTCTCGAGCTGTGTGTCATTTTGGCCGCAATTCAAGTCAATATGACACGCTGCCGTTGCCAGGTTGTCGCAATAATATGTCACATTGTCGCTCTACATGTCATTTTGTCGTCCAATAGATCTCAAGAAAAATGGGTGACTGCTTAACCTGCAATCACCCACTTTTTGTCACTCACTACCAGCCCGTCAGGACTCGCCTCTCAGGACTTGCCGTCACAACGTGTCTCTCAGGACCTGCCGTCAGAACATGTCTCTCAAGACTCGCCGTTAGAACGTGCCTCCCAGGACTTGCTTCTTATGCGGATCAACTCCAACCCGTGCATCCGAAATCACGCAAGCGGGGACCCGAGCCCTGATCTCAGACCGGTTCATCCATGCTGGCTCTCCAGCCACCGTTCGGCATCGAGGGCTGCCGCACACCCCGAACCGGCCGCCGTGATCGCCTGTCTGTACATGTTGTCGGCTACGTCTCCTGCAGCAAACACGCCCGGAACATTTGTCTGCGTCGTCTTTCCCTTCGTGAGCAGGTATCCGACGGAGTCCATTTCCAGCTGACCGGTAAAGAGCGATGTGTTCGGCTGATGGCCGATACCCATGAAGACACCATCGGTGTGCATGACGGAGGATTCTCCCGTCTTCACATTCTTCAGCCGGACGCCCGTCACGGTTTTCCGTCCCTCTTCATTCTTCCCGACGATTTCCTCCACGACGGAATTCCAGGCATAGGCGATCTTCGGATTCCTGGCGGCTTTCTCCTGCATGATCTTCGACGCCCGCAGTGCATCGCGCCTGTGCACGATGGTGACTTTTGATGCGAACTTCGTCAGGAACGTCGCCTCCTCGAGTGCCGTGTCGCCACCTCCGATCACGACCACCTCCAGCCCCTTGTAGAAAAATCCGTCGCATGTCGCGCACGCGGAAACGCCATAGCCCATGTACTCTTTTTCCGATGGGAGGCCGAGCAGTTTCGCGGATGCGCCGGTCGCCACTATGAGCGCATCGGCTGTGAACTCCTCTTGATCGCACCAGACGCGGAACGGCCGTTTCGACAGATCGACTCTGCTGACATTCTTGAAGAGAGACAGTGCGCCGAAGCGCTGTGCCTGTGCGCGGAAATGCTCCATCAGTTCGGGCCCCATGATCCCCTGGGGGAAACCCGGGAAATTCTCCACCTCCGTCGTTATCGTCAATTGTCCACCCGGCTGTATGCCTTCAATCACGACGGGGCTCAGACCAGCCCTGGCTGTGTAGAGAGCCGCCGTAAGGCCTGCAGGCCCCGAGCCGATAATAATGACCTGATGATGCTGTGACATGAGATTCTCCTGCGTGTGCTTCTGATGCTAATCCAGATCCTC
The DNA here is from genome assembly GCA_017860635.1 of Bacteroidota bacterium. Lineage (GTDB taxonomy): Bacteria > Bacteroidota > Ignavibacteria > UBA10030 > UBA6906 > JAGDMK01. The sequence continues at coordinate 1,802 of JAGDMK010000044.1, read as the reverse complement.
ATGCAGGTGCTGATACTGATGCCGCCGATCTGAATGTTGCTGGTATCGACAGAGCACCTCGCTTTTTCACGCGCACCTCGTGCGCATTTCACCTGTATCGATGCTGCAGCCGCCCGTGCCGGCACTGTTGCCGCCGCGGACATCATCTTCCGAGCACGTGTCCGGCCTTCACATCGTCACCATATTCCGGTCGATGGTCATTTTATCACGATGTTCCGGTCGATGTTCATTTAGTCACGATGTTCATTGCTCTGCTGGCTGCAGTACCTTCTTATGAGATGCAGGATCGGACGCCGCAGGGTCAACGCACTCCGGTCATGACTTCTGCGCGGAAATGTTCCGGCGCAGTCCCTCGATGCCGGTCCGTTGCAGCGGACTCCCCTGGAAGCGTTTGTTGAATGCGGTGTCATCCAGATCCATGAGCATCGCAGTGTCGGGCTGTACCATACCTTCGCGCGGCTGGAATGCCGGTTCTGACGTCTCCGTGCTGTGCTTCGTGTTCCACGGGCAGACATCCTGACAGATATCGCAGCCGAATATCCACCCTTCCAGCCGGTGTTCAAACTCTGCCGGCAGTGCTCCACGGTGTTCGATTGTAAGATATGCGATACACCGCCGCGCATCCACGACATACGGCTCCACAATCGCAGCAGTCGGACAGGCCTCAATGCAGCGTGTGCATGTTCCACAGCGGTCGACCGCCGCTTCGTCCGGCTCGAACGCGGCAGTGGTCAGCACTACGCCAAGGAAGACCCAGGAACCGTGATCCGTCGTGATGACGGTCGCGTGCTTCCCCAGCCACCCGATTCCAGCCCGCTGCGCCCAGGCTTTTTCCAAAACCGGCCCCGTGTCCACGTACCACCGCGACGACGATCCCGGGACGCGTTCGGCCAGCCACCGGCACAACTCTGCGAGCTTCGGCCCCATGACGTCATGGTAGTCGTCGCCCCATGCGTAGCGGGAGACTTTCCCTTCGCCGGCCGGATGCTGTGCACCTGTGTAGTAATTCATGGCAACGACGATCACCGAGCGCACACCGGGAAGGACCCGTCCGGGATCCATACGCTCCTGCGCCCGTCGCGCCATCCATCCCATTGTTCCGGCGAATCCGTTGGCGAGCCATGTCTCCAGCCGGGCTCCCTCAGTGGCCAGCGATTCCGCGCGCGCAATGCCGACATGCGTGAACCCCAGACGCCTGGCCTCGGCCTTCAGATCCTCCGCGTGATTATGTTTGCTGGTCATGCCTCGTCCCGGGAAGACGGATCCACACCGCGCCATCATCCACTTCCGTCACGTAGAGCTGCAGTTTCCCGCCGCCCCGCGTCGCTTCGCCCGTCTCCAGCGAATAGGTCCAGCCGGGCAAAGGACAGGAGATTGTGAGACCGTTTCGTTCAGAGAACGACCTGTTCTCCGACGCGGTACCCTTTTTGTTCATGGGTTACATGCGCGGCAACGACCTCTGGATCGTGTTCGAAGAACAACACCCAGTTCTCCTCCACGGCCCGCTTCAGGATGCGCCGCTTCTCTTCGAGTGTCACCAGGGGCCTCAGATCGTATCCCATGATCCAGGGAAGCTGGACGTGTGTCCGGAAGGGCACCACATCGGCACAGTAGAGCAGCGTGGTGCGCCCATCGGAGATCAGCGGGCATTGCATGGCTGTGGTGTGACCGTACATGGTGAGCAGCCTGATGCCGGGGAGGATCTCCCCCTCGCCGTCGAGGAGTTCCAGCCGCTGCTCCTCCATAAGCGGATTGTACTGCTCGCTCAGAAAGCTGGCCCGGTCCCGTTCCGTGGCCCGTGT
>JAGDMK010000043.1 GCA_017860635.1 Bacteroidota bacterium | reverse complement strand
GCTGAAACCCGGTGAAGTCCTGCTTCTGGAAAACCTCCGCTTCCACGCGGAAGAAGAGAAGAACGATCCGGCGTTTGCGAAAGAGCTCGCCTCACTCGGACAGGTGTACGTCAATGATGCATTCGGCACAGCCCACCGTGCCCATGCATCCACGGAGGGCGTTACAGCATTCCTGAAGCCCGCCGTTGCGGGATACCTGATGCAGAAGGAAATTGAGTATCTTGGCAGGGCGGTGGCCACTCCGGTGCGTCCGTACATCGCCATCCTCGGCGGTGCCAAGATCTCCGGCAAGATCGATGTGATCCAGAACCTGATGCCCAAAGTCGACGCCCTCGTGATCGGCGGCGGGATGGCCTTCACGTTTTTCCAGGCCCAGGGAATGGAAGTCGGGGATTCTCTTGTAGAGTCGGAGAAACTCGGACTTGCCAAGCAGATACTCGAAGAAGTGAAGGCGAAGCGCATGCGGTTGATCCTTCCGGTCGATTGCGTCGTGGCAGACAAATTTGAGAACGACGCCAACCGCAAGGTTGTCCCTGTGACAAAGATCCCCTCCGGGTGGCGCGGTCTGGACATCGGGCCGGAGACCGTGAAAATCATCAACATGGAAGTGCGTCGTGCCAAGACGATCGTCTGGAACGGCCCCATGGGTGTGTTCGAGATGCCCAACTTTGCCAACGGCACGCTCGAAGTGGCGAAGCTGCTTGCGGAGGCGACACGGGCCGGTGCAACGACCATCGTCGGCGGCGGGGATTCCGCGGCCGCGATCGCGCAGGCCGGATACGAGAAGGCAGTGTCACACGTCTCGACTGGCGGCGGAGCGTCCCTCGAGTTCCTGGAGGGAAAAATACTCCCGGGCCTTGCCGCACTTGACACCAAGTGAACCAATCGTGCTCCGGCAGTGTTGAAGCCGTAGCGAAGGAGGAGTCAGACGATGTCGTCATACGGATCCACGCGGTCCGGAATGTCCTACCGCCCCACGTTCTTCGGGGGATTCCGCATGTTTCCCCCGGTGATCAAGGGTCTGATCATCAGCAACGTCGTCGTCTGGTTCCTCCTGGATTTTCTCCTGGCTCCCATGACCGTGACGGGTGTCCCGGTGTTTGGAATCCTCTCCGAATACCTGGCCCTGTGGCCTCTCGGACCAAATTTCTGGCCGTGGCAGCTCGTCACCTACATGTTCCTGCACGGCGGGTTCTTCCACCTCTTCTTTAACATGTTCACGCTCTGGATGTTCGGCATTGAGCTGGAGCATCTCTGGGGTTCGCGGAAATTCCTGATCTTCTACCTCCTCTGCGGCATCGGCGCCGGTGTGGCAAACGTGCTGGTGGCAATCCCGCTTGAACTCACCGCACCGACCGTCGGCGCATCCGGCGCAATCTTTGGCGTGCTCATCGCCTTCGCCATGCTGTTTCCCAACAGACCCATCTACCTGTATTTCCTCTTCCCGATCCGGGCGAAGTACCTGATCGCGGTCTGGATCGGACTGGAACTGCTGCTCGGAGTCACTGGCACCACCGATGGCGTCGCACACTTCGCCCATCTGGGAGGAGCATTGGTGGGTCTTGTGTACATGGCGGTCGAACTCGGCATCATCCCGGTGCGTGAATGGTTGATTGCATTCAAGGGAGAAGACTCCCGGCCGTTCACCACCAACCCCCGCATTCCCGGGGGCGAAGAAGAGATCCGGGATGCGCAGTTCCTGGACATCCACACGGGAAGGCCGGTGAACCGGAAGGACGAGGTCACGCAAGACGTCATCGATGCCATCCTGGACAAGATCAGCACCGGAGGGTATCAGAGTCTGACAGAGGATGAAAAGCGGATTCTGAACGAAGCCAGCAAGCGGATTCACTAAGCGGGCGGACACGCATGCAGATACCCATCACCAATCTCGCGAATGACCTCCCGCCCGTGCAGCCCGCGGGACAACGGACAACGAGGCGCATGACGCGGCAGGTCTCCATCGGCGGCATCCGTGTCGGGGGCAACGCTCCGATCTCGGTGCAGACGATGACGAAGACGAAGACGGCGGATGTCGCAGGCACCGTGGCGCAGATTGTTGCCGCGGCAGAGGCGGGATGCGATATCGTGCGGGTGACGGTGAACGACAAGGAAGCGGCAGATGCAATGAAGGCCATCGTCCAGCAGTCGCCGATTCCTGTCGTCGCGGATATTCACTTCAATCATATCTTTGCACTCAAGGCCGTCGAGGCGAACGTGGCCAAGGTGCGCATCAACCCGGGGAATATCGGAAGCCGCGACCGCATTCAGCAGGTCCTGCGCGCGGCACAGGACAAAGGGATTCCGATCAGGATCGGCGTGAATTCAGGGTCGCTGGAAGAAGATATCCTCAACAAACATGGATATCCCACAGCGGAAGCGCTATATGAGAGCGCCATGCGCCACGTGGCCATCTGCGATGAATTCGGCTTCAAGGATGTGGTGATCTCCGTGAAGTCTACCGACGTGCGGCTGATGATCGAAGCGTACCGCCTCGTGGCACGGCGCACGGATATCCCGCTCCACCTTGGCGTCACGGAAGCGGGCACGACCCGCATCGGAACGATCAAATCGGCAGTGGGCATCGGAACGCTCCTGGCAGAGGGAATCGGCGATACGATCCGCGTGTCCTTGACCGACGAGCCCGTGAAGGAAGTGGAGGTGGGCAAGGAAATACTCCGGTCGCTGGGTCTGGCCACCCGCAACGTGGAACTGATTGCCTGCCCCACGTGCGGCCGCCTGGAAGTGGATCTGTTTGCGATCATGGCAGAGCTCGAAAAGCGGCTGGAGGGCGTCAAGAAGCCGGTGAAAATCGCCGTCCTCGGGTGCGTCGTCAACGGTCCCGGAGAAGCAAGCGAAGCGGACATCGGCATCGCAGCAGGGAAGGGCGTGGGCATCCTCTACCGCAAAGGGAAAGTTGTACGCAAGGTCAAAGAATCCGAGATCGTCGACGTGATTGTGGATGAAGTCCACAAATTCCAGCCAGAAACCTGATACCGCACCGGGCGAGTCCCGGATACCCCCGTGATGAACATTCTCTTTGTCGGCGATATTGTCGGAATCCCCGGCCTCGACCTTGCCACCGCACTCGTTCCTGGACTGATCAAGAAACATGACGTGGACCTCCTGATCGTCAATGGCGAAAACGTGACGGAAGGGAAGGGAATCTCGGAGGACCACGCGAAAAAGATCTTCGCGCTGGGGACACACGTCATTACCACGGGGAATCATGTGTGGGACCGCTGGGACAGCCGGAAGGTGCTGGGAGGAGACCGCCGCATCCTCCGTCCATTCAACTATCCGCGCGACAACGGCGGGAACGGATACATCGTGGTGGATCTGGGTGAGAAGGGAAAGGCCGGCGTGTTGAACATCCAGGGGCGGGTCTACATGCAGCCCATCGACGACCCGTTCCGGGCGGCAGAATGGGCTGTCACGAAGATCCAGGAAGAAACCAAAATCGTGTTCGTGGATTTCCATGCGGATGCCACGGCCGAGAAGATGGCCATGGGGTGGTTCCTGGACGGGAAGGTCACCGCGCTTGCCGGGACGCATACGCACACACCCACCGCTGATGGTCGTATCCTTCCCCGCGGGACCGCATTCATCACGGATGTCGGGATGACCGGTCCCTATGATTCTGTTCTCGGTATGCGCAAAGAAGCTGCTCTGAAACGTCTTGTCCTCGGAACACCGCACAAGTATGAAGTGGCGAGCAACGATGTCCGCCTGTGTGGACTGCTCGTCAACGCAGACCCGGCGACGGGTCACGCCGTCGCGATGGAACACATCATCTTCCCTGCATTCACCTGAGGCCATCATGGCACAGATCATCGACGGGAAACTGATTGCAGAGCAGATCAAAGCTGAGGTCCGTGTCGGTGTCAGTCTGCTGCTGAAGGAGCGACAGGTCCGTCCCGGACTCGGCGTGGTGCTGGTCGGCGAGGATCCTGCATCTCAGTCGTATGTCCGTTCCAAAGGGAAGGCCTGTGAAGATCTGGGGATGTATTCTGAGACACGCCGGCTGCCCGCATCGGCAACTGAAGCAGAAGTCCTCTCCCTGGTGCGCGCCTGGAACGACGATGCCTCTATGCACGGCATTCTTGTTCAGCTTCCCCTCCCCCGGCACATCAACGAGCATCGTGTCATCGCAGCGATTGACCCGCGAAAGGATGTTGACGGAATCCACCCGACGAACATCGGGCGGCTGGTGATTGGCATGGAATGCTTCAAGCCATGCACACCGGCGGGAATTCAGGAGCTGCTTGTACGGAGCGGTCATGACCCCGGCGGGAAGCATGTGGTCGTCGTAGGGCGCAGCAACATCGTGGGCAAACCGACGGCCAACATTCTCATGCAAAAAGCGCCGGGCGCCAACGCCATTGTCACCATCGCCCACACGGCTGCGCGGGATCTCGGCGCGTTCACACGCGAGGCGGACATCCTGATTGCGGCCCTGGGGAAACCCGAATGCATCACCGGCGCAATGCTGAAACCCGGCTGCGTGGTCATCGACGTAGGGATCAACCGGGTTCCCGATCCGGCATCGCCGAAGGGATATCGACTTGTAGGGGATGTGCATTTTGCCTCGGCCGAGCAGGTTGCTGCTGCGATCACACCGGTTCCCGGCGGCGTCGGCCCGATGACCATCGCCATGCTGATGCAGAATACCCTGCTCGCCGCACAGAGGATCACCGCAGCGTAGTCCGGCCGCAACCTTCCGGGAGCGACAGCCCCGCTTCCTTGTGCCCCGCTCCCATGACCTGCTTTCTTGCTAATCCAGCCCGTTTTGCGTACCTTATCATACTTTCGTTCTTCTTCCCACTCCGGGTCCTTCTATCATTTGCACCACTCACTTGCACGAGGCACGTATGGCACTCCCGAAATTCAAAAACGAATCACTTCTTGATTTCTCAAGGGCGGCGAATCGGAAGAAGCAGGCGGCAGCGCTGGCGAAGGCCCGCGCAGGGCTGGGCAAAGAGTACCCCATCCTGATCGGCAGTGAGCAGATTATTGTGGATGAGAAATTCATGTCGTACAACCCTTCCTCTTCGAAGGAAGTCATCGGCGTGTTCCAGAAGGGGAATTCCGATCTGGCGAACAAGGCGATGGACGTCGCCCAGGCGGCGTTTGAGAAATGGAAGAACGTTCCTGCGCAGAAACGCGCGGACTACCTGTTCAAGGCAGCAAAGCTGATGCGGAAGAAGCGGTTCGATCTGAATGCGCTGGAGATCCTGGAAGTCGGCAAGACCTGGCCGGAGGCGGATGCAGATGTGGCGGAGGCGATCGATTTCCTGGAGTTCTACGGACGCGAAATGCTCCGGTACGGCAAGGACCAGCCTGTCGTGAAGAACCCCGGGGAGCAGTCCAAGCTGGTCTATATCCCTCTCGGCGTAGGCGTCGTCATCCCGCCGTGGAACTTCCCTCTGGCGATTCTCGCGGGGATGACGTCGGCTGCGATTGTGACGGGCAACACCGTGGTGCTGAAACCCTCGAGTGATTCCCCCCGCATAGGATGGGCGTTCGTGGAGCTCATGCAGGAAGCGGGACTCCCTGCCGGCGTCCTGAATTTCATCTCAGGTCCGGGCGGTGCAGTGGGCGACACGCTGGTCATGCACCCCAGGACACGCTTCATCTCGTTCACCGGATCCAAGGAAGTCGGCATTCACATCTACGAAGCCGCGGCAAGAGTCCAGCCCGGCCAGATCTGGCTGAAACGGGTTGTTGCCGAGATGGGTGGGAAAGACAGCATCGTCGTGGACGAAACTGCCGACTTCAACGCGGCGGTGTCGGGGGTCATCACGTCTGCGTTCGGTTTCCAGGGACAGAAATGCTCGGCCTGCTCCCGCGCGATTGTGGTGGAGAAAATCTATGACCGCTTTGTCGAAGCGCTTGCCGCAAAGGTCGAGCCACTGACCGTCGGGGTCGCGGACGATCCGTCCAACTACATGGGTCCGGTTGTCAACGAGCGCTCCCAGCAGAGCATCCTGGCGTACATGCAGAAAGCAGTGAGTGAAGGAGGCCGGATCGTTGCGGGCGGGACGGCTGCGGGAGAGGGCGGATACTTCGTCCGTCCGACCGTGATTGCCGATGTCGACCCGCGTGCCACCATTGCCCAGGAAGAGATCTTCGGACCGGTCCTGGCCGTGATCAAGGCAAAGGATTTCGACCACGCGATGCAGATTGCCAACAACACCGAGTTCGGCCTTACCGGCGCAGTCTACACCAGGAATCCGAAACGCCTGCAGCGTGCAGAGAAGGAATTCCACGTCGGTAATCTCTACCTGAACAGAAAATGCACCGGCGCGCTCGTTGGCGTGCATCCCTTCGGAGGATTCAATATGAGCGGAACGGATTCGAAAGCGGGCGGGCGGGACTATCTGCTGCTCTTCCTGCAGGCAAAGTCCATCGCCAAGAAAAACATCCACTGATCCGGGAGGGCCCGCGCGATGAAAGTCCATGAGCACCAGGCGAAAGAGATCCTCAAGCGCTTTGAAGTGGCGGTACCCGAAGGTCAGGTCGCGTACTCGGTCGAGGAGGCCGTCCGCGCCGCCGAGTCGCTGGGTGGAACGGTGTGGGTGGTGAAGGCCCAGATCCATGCCGGGGGCCGGGGCAAAGGAGGAGGAGTAAAAGTGGCGAAGTCGCTGGAGGAGGTTCGCATGCTCGCGGGCCAGATGCTGGGCATGCGGCTTGTCACCCATCAGACCGGACCGGAAGGGCGGATTGTGAAACGGCTGCTGATCGAGCAGGGCATATCCATAGCGAAGGAACTCTACGTCGGGATCACGCTGGACCGGGCATCGTCGCAGACCGTGGTGATGGCGTCCACGGAAGGGGGAGTGGAAATCGAGAAGGTCGCAGCGGCTACACCCGAGAAGATCCTGAAGGTGTTCGTAGACAGAGCTGCGGGATTCCGGCCTTATCAGGCGCGCGCGCTGGCGTTCGGGCTGGGACTGTCGGGAGATGTCTACAAGAATGCGGTGAAGTTCCTGCTGGCGCTGTACACGGCCTATGAGGCCATGGACTGCTCGCTTGCGGAGATCAACCCGCTGGTCGTGACTGCAGAAGGCCGGGTGCTGGCGCTGGATGCCAAGATAAACTTCGACGACAACGCACTCGACCGGCACCCCGAGATCTTCACGCTGCGCGACACGGATGAAGAGGATCCTCTGGAAGTGGAGGCATCGAAGTCAAATCTGAACTACATCAAACTGGACGGAAATGTCGGCTGCATGGTGAACGGAGCGGGTCTGGCGATGGGAACCATGGATATCATCAAGCTGGCCGGCGGTGAGCCGGCGAATTTTCTGGATGTTGGGGGGGGAGCGAGCGCGGAAACGGTGGAAGCGGGTTTCAAAATCATTCTGGCCGATCCACACGTGAAGGCGGTGCTGATCAACATCTTCGGGGGAATCGTCCGCTGCGACCGCGTCGCCACCGGCGTCGTCGAAGCTGCCCGGAAAGTCAAGGTGGAAATTCCGGTGGTGGTACGGCTGGCCGGTACCAATGCGGATCTGGCCGGGGAGATCCTCGCTGAATCCGGACTGAATTTTCTTGTGGCAAAGAGCCTCAAGGATGCCGCGCACAAAGTGACGGAAGCGATCGCCTGAGCGCCAGCACGACATATGAGGCGGTGATCGGGCTCGAGGTCCATGCGCAGCTCCTGACCGCGAGCAAGGCGTTCTGCGGATGCACTGCGGCCTTCGGGAATGCCCCCAACACCAACGTCTGCCCCGTGTGCCTGGGCATGCCGGGAACGCTGCCGGTGCTGAACCGCACTCTTGTCGATTACATCGTGCGCATGGGTATTGCAACCGAATGCCGCATCGCCCCGCGCTCCATCCTCGCGAGGAAAAACTACTTCTATCCCGACCTGCCGAAAGGCTATCAGATCTCCCAGTACGAGGAGCCCATTTGCACGGGCGGCGCTCTCACCATTGATCTCGACGACGGCTCCCGGAAACGCGTGGGCATCACGCGGATTCATATGGAGGAGGATGCGGGGAAGTCTATCCACGACCAGGGTCCGGACACGCTCGTTGATTTGAACCGGTGCGGCGTCCCGCTCATCGAGATCGTGACTGAACCGGATCTGCGATCACCGCGTGAGGCATATCACGCGCTGGTGCGCATACGTCAGCTGGTCACGTACCTGGGTATCTGTGACGGCAACATGGAAGAGGGAAGCCTTCGCTGCGATGCGAACGTGTCGCTGCGGAAGAAGGGGACGCAGGCCCTGGGGACAAAGACGGAAGTGAAAAACATGAACTCCTTCCGGAATGTGGAGAAAGCCCTCGAGTTCGAAATCGGACGCCAGCAGGGACTCCTCGACGATGGTGCCCGTGTTGTGCAGGAGACGCTGCTCTGGGATGCCGATGCCGGAGTGGCTATCCCCATGCGCAGCAAGGAAGAGGCCCATGACTACCGGTATTTCCCTGATCCCGATCTGGTACCGGTGCTGGTGGACGAACCCTGGATTGCATCCGTCCGTCAGGCAATGCCCGAGTTGCCGGAACACCGGCGCGACCGGTTCCAGCAGGAGCTCGGCCTTCCCCGCTATGATGCGAACGTTCTTACTGCCGAGCGGGAGGTTGCGGACTTCTACGAGCAGAGCCTTCGCGCGCTGGAGGCCTCGAGCTCTGCCAGCCGGGAAAACCTTGCCAAGGTGGTGAGCAACTGGGTCATGACCGATGTCCTCCGGGTTGCCGGTGATCGCAGCGTCCCCGTCTCTGCGCTTCCGGTCACGCCCGGCCGTCTTGCGGCGATGATCGGTCTCATCCTGGACGGCACGATCAGCGGGAAACTGGCGAAAGACGTATTCGAAGAAATGCTGGTCTCATCCGAAGAGCCATCTGCCATCGTGCGGCGGAAGGGACTGGTGCAGGTCACGGACAGCGGCGCCATTGCGGCGTGCGTGGACACGGTGCTCGCTGCACACGATGAACAGGTGAAGAAGTATCTTGCCGGTAACGAGAAGATCTTCGGGTTCTTTGTCGGCGAGACCATGAAGCTCATGCAGGGGAAGGGGAATCCCAAGGTCGTGAATGAACTCCTGCGTGAAAGACTCACGTCGATGAAGGTGTGACATGTACGAGCTGCGGCGTATTCTCGTTCCGACAGATTTCTCCAAACATGCTGATGAGGCGCTCGAGCATGCCGTCTATCTCGGTGCGCGGTACGAGCCGGAGATTGTCCTCCTCCATGTCGATGAGTTTTCCGTCTCCCCGCTGGGATCACGCGGGATGTTGGACGAGACTGTGCGTGCATACCAGGATCGCAAGGCGGCATTCTATGAAGAGCAGTTTGCCCGGATACAGAAGGACGTGCAGGGACGCCCGGTGCGTCTCATTCCGCAGGTCCTTGCCGGCCGTGCATACAAGGTGATTGTTGAGGAGAGCGAGAAACGAGACTATGACCTGATCGTCATGGCGACGCGCGGCATCACGCACCTCTCGTCCTATCTGATCGGCAGCACCGTGGAGCGTGTGGTCCGGCTCTCCCGTCAGCCTGTGCTCACAATCCAGTGTGCCCCCAAGCACGAAGGGAAGGTGACGTCGGTCCTGTGTCCGACCGATCTCTCGCCTGCGGGCAATGCCGCCCTCTCCTATGCCTTGTCCGTCGCCCGTCAGAACAATGCGGTGCTCTACCTGCAGTATGTTTCGGAACTCGAGAAGCCGGAGACGCTTGAGCAGGTCCTCCGCCGCATGCCGGATCTCCATCAACATCATCCGATGTTCAAGGATGTGAAGTATGAGGTGATCGTGGACCGGGATCTCGATCCGAGCAATTCGATCATCCGGTTTGCAGAAGACCGGGATGTCGGCATTATCGTCATGTCGACGCACGGACGCAAAGGGCTGCGGAGGGTCTACATCGGAAACAATGCGGCGGAGGTCGTCCGGCAATCGACGCGTCCCGTTTTGACGGTCAGTCATCCATTTCACAGACGGATTTTTACACATCCTCTCACTGAACAGCGTCCGGTCGGGATTCCACCGTCCTCCTGACGTCCGCGAAGGTACATGTGAGCAATAACCCAATGGTATCATTTCACTACATGTGAGGTCAGTCAGATGCGCACCATGATCATTGCCGGCAACTGGAAGATGTATAAGGATCTGCATGAAACAAAGGAACTCGTCACTGCCCTGAAGGCCGCGATGCCGTCGCTTCCGGGAAACGTGCAGTCGGTGCTTTGCCCGCCCTACACCTCCCTGGCACTGGCCGGGGAAATGCTGAAGGGTTCGCCTTTCCTCCTGGGCGCCCAGAACATGTCCCAGCACGACGAGGGCGCATACACAGGAGAGGTCTCGGCGAAGATGCTGAAGGCGACTGGCTGCACATTCGTCATCCTCGGGCATTCCGAGCGCAGGCAGTACTTCGGGGAAACCAACGAGCTTGTCAACGCAAAAGCCCGCAAAGCGCTGGCAGCCGGTCTGCGGCCGATCATCTGCGTGGGTGAAACGCTCGCAGAAAGGGAAGCCGGAGTCATGGCGCAGATCATCACGACGCAAATCAAGGGGGTCCTTGCTGGAATCTCTCCTCACGAGATGCCCAATTGCGTGATAGCGTATGAACCGGTCTGGGCGATTGGGACGGGACGCACCGCCACACCCCAACAGGCACAGGAAGTCCACCAGCTCATCCGGAAATTGATCGCCCAGCAGTACGATTGGGCCCTCGCAGAACGGATCACTATTCAGTACGGCGGCAGCGTAAAACCTGACAATGCGGCAGAAATACTGGCGCAAAATGACGTAGATGGGGCATTGGTCGGTGGCGCCTGCTTGAAAGCGGACTCGTTTTCAGCGATTATAAAGGCGGCACAGGCGTAGAGTTGCGCTTTTTGGTTGCTTTCTGGGCATTTTCGTCGTATATTGAAAGGAAGGATCCGAAAACCTACCTCATATCTCACAGTGGGCTTGATTCCGGTTCGCAGGCTGGCGTTCATACTACGTTGTGCATCCCTACTCGGACTACTTACCCTCCAGGTTAGCTACGCCGGAATCCCGGGATTTCTCGAGAGTGGCACTCGTGGGACGGTTGAGCTAAGGGGGTCGCTGTTTTCTCCCACGCCCACGCGGAAGTTCATTTCGCTGGGAGGGGAGTGGACGTTCAAGCGCGAGGGGGGTGAGTCGGGGGTAGTCAGAATCCCGGCTGCCGCAGATTTTCTGGGCCGGGTCGAATACCAGCGCGGATTCGACATTCCCTCTTCCGACCTCGATCGCTACCAGTGGCATCTCGTCGTCGCCGGCTCAAACTACAGCACAGACATCAGTGTCAACTCCGAGTTCGTCGGGAGTCACTTCGGCGGGTACACAAGCTTTTCCATTGCGGTTCCTCGCGAATACCTTCAACCGGGTTCTGAAAATATCCTCAGGCTTGCAGTCGACAACACGCTTGACGGACGGCTCAGCATCCCGTTGCGTCACCTGGTATGGGGATGGCGCAACTATGGCGGTATCCATCGCGACGTAGCGTTGCTTGCGACACCGCTCCTGTTTATCCGCGACGCAGCCGTTACCAGCCTTCCAGCCACACCCGCAGGCGCAATGCGCGTCACGGTTCTTCCTCAGATCGAAGGAGAACTGGACAGCCTCGTCCGCTGGGTGCAGCTTGACAAGAAGGCCGTCGTCGGACTTCAGGTGGAGCTTCTCGAATCCGTCACCGGCATCAGTGTGGCGCGCAGCGCCGTTGCGCCTCTCCAGTATGCAGAGAAGAAATGGACGGGGGGAAAGGCAGAGGTGGTAGTCGCGGCTCCCCGGCTCTGGACGCCGGATACTCCTGATCTCTACACGCTCCGTTGCCAGCTCGTGTTGGCCACCCCGGCGGGCGTTTCGGTCATCGATGAAATCACCATGCCCTGTGGCTTCCGGACGCTTGCTCTGGAGAAGGGGGACTTCCTGCTGAACGGGCGCAGGCTAATCCTTCGCGGCGTGAGCTGGTACGAGGACCACCCGGTTTACGGGAATGCGATTCCCTATGAAGAGCGCGAGCGCGACATCATCGCGATCAAGATGCTCGGGGCGAATGTTGTCCGGTTCGCCCATCATCCGCCGGATCCGGTCATGCTTGACCTCTGCGACCGCAATGGCTTGCTGGCGATCGTCGATCTCCCGATCACGAACGCTCCGGCTGCAGTCTTGACAAACGATGCCTACCTGGATGGTGCGTCGCTCATGCTTCGGGAAATGATTCTGCGTGACCGGCATCATCCTTCGGTGCTTGCGTGGGGTCTGGGTGACGAGATCGAAGCGTCGAATGGGGAAGTCAGGCCGTTCGTCGAATCGCTCGCGCAGGTGGCACGGGCCTTGGATACGCGTCCGCTCTATCTTCCGGTGCGACTCGGAGCAGTCGATTCCGTCAGCGACCTGGTCGACATCGCTGCCCTCAGCATCCACACGTACGACTCCAAGAGTCTGAAAGCCGCGGTCGAGGAGTGGCGCGATCATCACCCCGGACGTCCGGTCATCGTCTCGCGCCTGGGGGTGGAAGTCGAACATGAAAACCGGCGCGGATACAACGATCCTCTCTCGCAGCAGGCGCAGGCCCGGTTCTTCCAGCAGCGTCTGCAGACGTTGCGGGCGGCCGACCTGGACGGCGTGATTCTCTGCTCATTCAACGATTGGCGCGGCGACCGGCCGGCCCTGACGGTGCACACCGGTGATCCGTGGATGCATCGCATGGGACTGGTGAGCGACAAGCGGGAAAAGCGCCTGGCGTACGATATGGTTCGCGCCATGTTCCGCGGCGAGAAACCCGCTGCCTTGCCTGCCGGGACCTATGCCCCGGGGACGCCCATCATCTACGTGCTCGCCGGATTCGTGGTGCTCATCGCGCTTGCCTATCTCTATAATGTCAGCCGGCGATTCCGCGAATCCGTAAACCGCTCGCTGCTGAACAGCTTCAACTTCTACACCGACGTGCGGGATCAGCATTCCGTCTCTGTGATCCATACCACGTTCCTTGCGGTGATGGTGTCTCTGGCCACCGCTATCGTGTTCTCCAGCATCCTGGTGCATTTCCGCGACAGCCTGTTTCTGGACAACCTGCTGTCGTATCTGCTGGTGTTTGACAGCCTGAAGGCGGCCGTGGTGCGTCTGATCTGGGATCCGCTGCAGTTCATTCTGATTGTGTCGGGAGTGATTCTGCTGAAGCTGGTGCTTGTGAGCGGACTCGTGCACGTTCTCCGGGCGGTGATGAAGGCGCGCGTGTATGCGTACCACGCCTATACCGCAACAGTTTGGTCTACGACGCCCCTGCTGGCTCTCATTCCCATCGGGATGATTCTCTACCGCGTGATGGAAGGATCCATCTATGTTCTCCCTTCGCTGATCGTCATCGCGGCATTCCTGATATGGGTAGTGTCGCGGCTCTTCAAAGGGGTCTCCATCATCTATGACGTGTATCCGCCGAAACTCTATGCCGCAGGAATCGCATTGCTTCTGGCGGTGTTCGGTCTGCTGTACCTCTACTACGACCTGGTACAGTCGGCGCCGATGCATCTCTCATTCCTCTACTCGATGGTGGGCGGCGGACAGTAATGTACCTCTCGAAACTTGAAATCCAGGGATTCAAGTCCTTTGCCCAGCATGTCGCGCTGAACTTCGACAGCGGTATTTCCGCCATTGTCGGACCGAACGGGTGCGGCAAGACGAACATTGTGGATGCCATCCGGTGGGTTCTCGGAGAGCAGCGGTACACTGCGCTCCGCAGCGAGAAGATGGAGGATGTCATCTTCAACGGGACCAAGGCCCGCAAGCCGCTTGGCATGGCCGAAGCATCCCTGGTCATCGAGAATACAAAAGGAATTCTTCCGTCGGAATACTCGCAGGTCACCGTGGGCCGGCGCATTTATCGCTCCGGTGAAAGTGAGTATCTGCTGAACAAGGTTCCCTGCCGCCTCAAGGACATCCTGGATCTGTTCATGGACACCGGGATGGGGGCGGATGCGTACTCGGTGATTGAGCTGAAGATGATCGAGACCATCCTGAGCGACCGGACCGACGAGCGCCGCCGGTTGTTCGAAGAAGCCGCAGGGGTAACGAAGTACAAGCACCGCCGCAAGGCCGCGTTCCGGAAGCTCGAGTCCGTGCAGGCCGATCTCGTCCGGGTCAACGATCTCGTTGCCGAAGTGCAGAAGGCGGTCAACTCGCTGGAACGCCAGGCCCGGCGGGCGGGACAGTTCAACGAAGTGAAGACGCGCCTGCGGAGCCTCGAAGTAGATCTCCTGGAGCGCGAGTACGCTCAGGTGATCGGCCGGCTGAATCCGCTCCTGGTCCGGCAGCGCAGCCTGCATGAGGAAAATGCCGTCGCCGACGTCGACCTGGAATCGGTCGAGACATCCCTCGAAGCCCTTCGCGCCGCATTGCTGACCTCCGAGAAACTGCTCGCCGAGGCTCAGCGCGATGCCAGCATCCATCGGGAAAAGACCCACCGCATCGAAGAGAAAAACCTTGTTGCCGGCGAGCGGACAAACGCCCTGCAGGCCATGATCGCCCGGCTTGAACAGGAAGACACGGATCTCCAGCAGGAACGCCAGCGGCAGGAGAAACAGCGCGAAGAACACAAGCTCCGCATGGCAGAATTGCGGGAGCAGGAGCAGCGGCTTGAGACGGGCCAGTCCCTCCGCCAGTCTGAACTGGACGAGACAGAGCGGCTTCTCGAGCAGAAGAAGAACGATGTCAAGTCCCTGAATGACACCATGATCGCAATGGTGCACCGAATTGCCGAGCGGCAGTCGGAACAGGATCGCCGGCAGGGGCGGATCGACACGATCACGGCCAGCATCCGCGAGGTCGAAGAGGAAAGCCAGTCCTATGCGGCGGAACTCGACCGGCTGGCGAAGGAAATTGCGGCGCTTACTGACGAGGACCGTCAGCGCCGGAGAGCGTTCGCGGAAGCTGAAGTGCGGTACTATGATGCGGAGAAACGCAAGCAGGCTCTCCGCGGCCATGCCGAGGCCCTGCAGCAATCGCAGGCCGGTCTCCGGTCGGACATCGATCGCGCCTCCGCCCGGATCGATTTCCTGAAGAGTCTGATGGAAAGCAGGGAGGGCGTAGCCGAAGGCATACGGTACCTGTCCGGGTCCGAGCGCTGGAAGCCCGCCCGGAAGCTGACGGTGGCTGACGCGCTGCACGCGGAGGAACAGTACCGGGTGGCGATCGAAGCGGCCCTCGGCGAAACGGCCGGTCTCATGATCGTTGACCGGGCCGAAGACGCAGAGCAGGGTGTCCTGCTGCTGCGGGAAGAGCAGAAAGGGAAGGCCACGTTCGTCTGCCTCGACCGCCTTCCGCGCATTGCGCGTGACTACCGGCTGCCCCAGGTGCCCGGTGTCCATGGCTGGGCCCTGGACCTCGCCCGGTTCGATGAAGAATACGCTCCGCTCTTCAGCTTCCTGCTCGACCGCATTCTGATTGTCGAAGATCATGCCACGGCCGAACAGGTTGCCGCGCTCGCCAGCGGCGTCCGGTGCGTGACATTGCAGGGAGAGATCAGCACATCGGTAGGGCTCCTGCGGGGGGGAAGCAAGCGGCACGACGAAGGCGGCACGATCGGCAAGCAGCACCAGATCGCCGATCTCCAGGCGCAGATCCCCGAGTACACTGCGCGGCATGAAGCGATTGAACGAGACCGGGTCGCCCTGCTGGCCGAGCACGACGCCATCGACCTGAAACTCCTCGCCGACGAAGTCAAGACAATCGAGAAGGAGATGCACGGAGTCGAGATGCGCATCGCCCAGCTCGCTTTTGAACGCAAACGCGCAGAGGAATCGATTGAGGCAAACCAGGAGCATCACAGCCGGCTGACTGCAGAGATAGCCGGTCTCCGTACCGAGTTCGAGGCCGCGCTTCCCGAAGTGGAGGAATCACGGACCGAAAAGACGCGCGTAGGCAAGAGCATCGAGGAGGCGACGCGCGAGCTTGTCCTTCTCGAGGACGAATGGACCCGCCGGTCGCGCGTGGTGCAGGATCTCGGCATCGCTCTTGTCCGGGTCCGGAATGATTTCCAGACTTCGGAGAACGACCTCCAGCGTGCAGACGGGGCCATCGCGGGAATCCTGGAGACGCTGCAGAAACACCAGGCGGATGCTGAACAGGCACGCGTGTCAATC
>JAGDMK010000197.1 GCA_017860635.1 Bacteroidota bacterium | reverse complement strand
GGTGGGGATTGGGGGGGCCGATTATGTCGGCGAACGCAATCTCACGCTGCTGCCGTTTGTCGACACGCGTCTCAGGCGGTCCTACAATGTGACGGACGGATTGAATTATCTTCAGCGAAACGTGCTTGGCAACTCGCGCGCAACGTCGTTTTTGAACACCTATCATTGTGACTTTGGCGTCAACCGTGTTGACCTGCTCCACCTGGTCAACAGCGTGAGTGCTTCATCAACTCCGTGGGTGGCAACATTCTCCCATTATCTTCCCCGCTGGAACCAGGCATCGCGCTATGGCGTTGGTCGCCCGTCCGGCATGCCGGAAGCTCATCGCGATCAGCAACTTTGCGTACATCTACCAGGAATATGTGCTGGATCGGTTTCCCGAATACCGTGAAACCGTCCGCGGCAAGATGTGCATCGTGCATCCCTCCCAGCATCCGCTGATCGCGGCGTACGAGCAGAAACAGCTTTCACGTGATGTCATCGAGTGCACGTTTGTAGGTGCGGATTTCTTCCGCAAAGGAGGGCTGGAGATACTTCGGGCGTTTGACCGCCTTGCTGCCGAACGGCTTCCTGTTCATCTGAATCTTGTGTCGTCCCTGGATGCGTGGGACTACGCATCACAGGCTGGCGCCGAGCAGGTTCGGGTTGCTGAACGGCTCATCGATCGCCTTGGACCCATCGTGAGTCATTACCCCAACCTTGCCAATGCCGCAGTACTGAAGCTCTTTGTCAACTCCCATATCGGGCTTCTCCCGACGTACGATGACATCTACGGCTACTCGGTCCTGGAAGCACAGGCATCAGGTTGTCCGGTCATTACCACCGACGTTTGCGCTCTTCCCGAAATTAACGACAATTCCCTGGGTTGGATGATTTCAGTTCCCAAGAACGCATTCGGGATCGCATACCGGAAGCGGCAGAAACAGCGGGAGCTTCTGTCTGCCACGATTGAAGACCACCTGTATGCGATACTGAAGGATGTGTGCGAACACCCCGAAATCGTCAGGGAGAAAGGGACCCGCGCGCTGGACCGCATAACAAAAGAATGCCGGCCCGATGAGCGGGCGGCGAGGCTCGAACAGATTTATAGCGAAGCACTCTCCGGTACGTGAGGTCAATCATGAACCGCCTCTCCTGTGCGTTTCTGTGCGTTGTGCTTTTCGCGGCTGGCTGCCGCCAGCCTTCCGACGTTGAGCTCGTGTCAGAGGAGAATACGACAAATCTCGAAGCGTATCCGGTTGTGCTTTCCGATACGAACTTCGTGGCCATCTCGGTAGATTCAACGGGGGTCCTGCCCGACGATCAGATGCGCTTCAACGGATCGTTTGTGATCAATGCAGTGACCTGGGATGCAGGAGATGTGCTGAAATCGATTGCGTATTCCCGCGTGTTTGTCGCGGACAGCACTGTCCGTGTTCTCAACCGCCTCGTTGGATTCCAGGGGAGTGATATCGGTACGGTCAGCCTGAACAGCAACCTCATGCTCAAGATCGCTCACCGTATATCCCTGAGCAGCATTTTCAACCGCGATACAGCAATTGTGCGGGGGGTCCAGTACCTGGCAGATCTGACCGGTTCGTATCAGCCCGACCACCTGTACACCTGGGTGGTCACCAATCGTCTTGTTCCGGTGCTCACTGTGGCACTGGAAACACCCGAACACCTCTCCGTAATCAGTCCGCGGGGAGGAACGACGCATCTACGCTCGCGAAATCTTCCTATTCAATGGACGGGTGGCAAGGGCAAGATGTCCATCATCATGAGTGTGTACGATCCTGTGCGGAAACGGACTAGACCGCTGCTGGACCTGCGAGTCCGGACCAACAACGGCAGAGCTGTTATCCCTTCCAAATTGCTCACCCAGTTGCCTTCCGGCACGACATTCGTCCTGACCTTCGTTCTGGCAAACAAGAAGGAATCGGAAATCCTGCAACCTGTGCCGGGCAAAATCTTGGCACAGGCGGCGTTTGTCTATAATAGTTACATCGAGCTCCGGTAGAGATGCCTGTGGACCGGACCGGTCTCGCTACAATCGGTATCCTGCTGATGAGCACTATGCTCCACGCTCAATCCCTCACGGACGCCCGGTCGCTCGGGCTTGGCGCATCCCTCGCGGCAATTCGTGACACACGTGACTTCGCAGCAAACCCCGCCGGACTGATACACATACGGGATTGGGATCTGAGCGTGACGACGTACACGGAGCCGTCATACAACCAGAGCGGCTTTGTCTTCCAGGGGATCTCACTCGGAAAACGGCTCTTCGATGGCGCCGCGGCAGCGTTCCGGTATACACCGGGCACGAATCTCACTTTTGTCGTTCCGCCCGTCCTTCTGCTCGGCGATTCCAATCTTCCGGAATCGGCGGACAGGGAATTTGAATACCGCGAACCATTTACTGCCGGCGTTGCCGTTGCGCTATCCGAACGCATTGCCGCAGGAATCGGAATTCGCAACCGACAGGAACGTGTGACGGATACGCGATACCAGTTGATTGTGAGGGACACCATAGCGTATCCCGTTGCTTCACAGGAAACCTACAATCAGTCGGTCTGGCTCGCGGACCTTGGTGTTCAGTGGGAACCTTCGGCACGCTGGGGCCTCGCTCTGGTCGGGCGAAACCTGATCCGCATTTCTTCGGGCGACGGGAATGATGTCCTGGAAACTTTCCGGTTACCCGATAAGATCGCTCTTGAAGGCGGCCTGCACTACGTGCCCGTGAGCCATCTGGCGTTGTGTGCTTCTGCGAGCACAGCAGGGATAGGGGGAGTGGGTGCGCAGTGGCTGCCGGGTTCGGGTTTCGCAATTCGCGGCAGCGTCTTGGCAAACCGCGCTGAGAAGAATGTCATCAGTGCCTTCACTGCCGGTTTCGGCTGGTCGTATGACGTGTTTGATGTGGATGCCGCATACCTCCACTTTCTCTCCAAAGGAACGCACCGCGGGAGCTCGTCCCTCGATGATTTTGCAGTGGACGATATCGTCAACCTCGATTTCCATCCCTATAGCCGCGATCGTATCGTGCTCTCTGCACGGGCCATGTTCGGCCGCACGCGGGAAAGCCTTGCCCGCATTGAAGGCGTGACCATGACCGGCGGTGTGTACCCGGCTGCCCGCGAAGTGTTCGCCTACAAGCCCATCGGATCGGTGAAGGTACGCAATATTTCATCACAGCCCATCCATGCCAAGGCGACGTTTTATGTCGATCGTCTGATGGATGCTCCCACGGAATCCCAGCCGGTGTATCTGATGCCGGGCGGGGAAGCCGACATACCGCTCACGGCTGTCTTCAATGATCGCATCGGACAGTTAACCTCGCTGACGATCAAGGAAGGAGATGTCTTCATCCATGCCACTCCGGCGGAGCAATACGATGACAGGGCGCAGACACGTGTCGTGTTCCACGGCAGAAATGCATGGGATGGCGATGTTAACACCCTCCGCTATTTTGTGACTCCGGATGATCCGGTAATTCTGAAATACTCGCGCGATGTCCTCTTGGATCATCGCGACAGTCTGGCGCGCGTCGACGGCCTGCTGGAGCAATTCACAAAGGCCCGCCTGCTGCTGGCATCGTTTACGGGCAGATTGCAGTATGTCAACGATCCGCGCCTCACCGCAGACTTTGTGCAATATCCGGTGGAGACGGTGAACCTCCGCGGAGGCGACTGTGATGATCTGGCAGTTTGCTTTGCATCTCTCCTGGCCAGCGTCGGTATTGCCACGGCATTTGTCGATGTTATCCCCCCGGGGAATCCGGATCAGGCACACTTGTTTCTGCTCGTCGATACCGGCCTGGAACCGCGCTTCGGGTCGGCTATCGCCCAGAACCCGAAACGGTATGTCATACGGCGCGGGACTTCCGGGAAAGATCGCGTGTGGATCCCGGTCGAAACGACCATGATAGCCAGGGGTTTTGAAGAGGCCTGGAGCGGTGGGGCACAGCAGTACTTTGACGACGTCGAGGTAGGGCTCGGACTCGCGCACGGATGGGTGCGCATCGTGGATTTGGACTGACGGAGGAAAACATGAGAATTCTGGTTTGTGTAATTACGTTCCTGTGTGTGGCAATGCCGCTCTTCGGGGGATCGATCATCGTCCAGAACACAAACGGCGATGTCAGCGTCCGGCATGGCGTGACGGAGGAGTGGGTACGTGTCGCTGCAGGCGATGTCCTGAAGCCCAATGATACAATGCGGACCGGAAAGGACGGAACCGCCTCCCTGATGCTCCGGAACGACAGTACAAGTGCATCCAGACGGCTCTCCCTGCCGCCAATGGTGATCGTGGACATGTCGGATATCCGCGTCCTCACGCAGGAAGAACTGATGCTGAAGCTGACCATGGAGAAAGTCCGCTCTGCGCCACAACAGAAGAAACAGGACGGACTCGAGATCTCCAACGCTGCTGTGGTACATGGAACGGGGGGAAACAGCAAGGGGAAGACTGCCGAAAATGATCCACAGATCGGCCGTTTCCTCCTGAATGGAACAAAGGTGCTTCTGGAGAACGGATTCTCGGCAACCGGTGTGCTGCGCATGATGCAGGTGTTCAGACTCTTCCCGTCACTGGCCTCCGTATTCGACCACCGGCTGTTGCTCGCAGAGGCCATGGAAGAGGCGAATCTGAAAGGGGAGGCGATTGCGGAGTACGGAGCGATGACCCGGCTGGAAGGCCTCACTTCCGCCCAGAAGGATTTGCTGCAGAACCGCATTGCCGCATTGCGGAAGTAGGGTGCGTATCCTATATTGCCAATGAGTGCGGTGCTGCAGGAAGGAACCCTCATGGTGGTATGCGCACGAACCATGTGCGCGGGTACGCCCCAATGCCCGACCAGGCAAATCAACATTGCCCTGGGTATGTATCTCCTGTAGCCAGAGCTCCATTGCAGCGATGAAGGCACAGTCTGCCTGCCACTCATCCGCACCGCTCGCATCTGAATCGTTGTTGCTGCACGAGGATAGCAGGATGTTTGTTCCCCAGACATTTTCCTTTCAACCCGGGTTCTGGCCGATAGCTGTTCTGATGTTCTTTACGCTCACAGCGTCGTCGCAAACGCTGCCCCTTCCGCCCCGATCCTCTTCTGCCAGCACCGGCGATGCTTTCGCCGAATCCGTCTCATCTCTTTCGCGTGCTGACCGTGAAGAGCGCGTGTTCCAGGAAGTGATGGCGGGAAATGTCCCGCAATTCCTCCGTACCCTGGTGCCCGTTTCCTCGCGGGCGACCATCGGCGGAGCCGACCGCGCAGTGACGTGGTTTGTGCTTCCGGACTACCTTGCGATTGGATCGGATGAGAACTTCTTCCTGATGCCGCTGACACCTCTGCTGGCCCAGCGTCTCGCCGATGCACTCCGGTGTACCATGCCGACGCGGAAAATGGTCAATGCAATCTATTCGAATGCTGCAGTAAAGCTTGCTCCTCAGCCGATCGCTCCAAGCGCGGCGATGACGACCGTTCCCGTCTTCAAGCAGCATAATGACAGCGTGCGCATTCAGCGTGCCACCACCCTTGCACAGTATCCCCTCGGGTTGCTTGTCGGAGGCCACAAGAAAGATGTGATCATTTCCAACTCGATCGTCTCAAATCTGAAGCCCGCGGTCCCGAAACCGGTTGTGATCTACGGTTGGCACCAGCTCAACGGCACTCCCATCCAGCCGCTGTACAATGGCCATGGCGAGACCTATGCGGATTACAGCCACGGGATCCGTCTGGTTCAGGATTCAGTGACGCTCGATGGCGTGCCCGCAACTGTGGCATCCATTGTGACCGACCAGACGCTCTGGCCGCTCTTGAGCGATGAAGGTGTTATCCCGCTTCCCCGATATGGGGCTGTGCCGAGCGGCGTGGAGGATACGGAGTGGGGCGAAGGCGCGCCTTTCGACGCCGATGGTGATGCACACCTTTTTCAGAATGCACCGAATCCCTTCAACCCGACGACTACGATCAGCTTTGCAGTTGCGCGAACAGAAGAGGTTCAGCTCGTGGTGTATGACCTGCTCGGCAGGGAGGTCCGGACTGTTCTGCATGGTGTGCGCAGCCCCGGGGTGCATTCGGTGGTGTTTGATGGTTCTGCGCTCGCATCCGGACCGCTGGTGTACACACTGCAGACGCACGATGCCTGCACTGCGCGGGTCATGATGCTGGCGAAGTAGAAGTGTTGAGGTACTCCTATCGTACCATGCGTTTGTACTTGATGCGGTGGGGCCGGTCCGCCTCGATGCCCAGCCGCTTCTTCCGGTCGGCTTCGTATTCCGTGTAATTCCCATCATACCACACCACCTTGCTGTCCCCTTCAAATGCCAGGATGTGTGTTGCGATGCGGTCGAGGAACCAGCGGTCGTGGGAAATCACCACCGCGCACCCGGCAAAGTTCAGGAGCGCCTCTTCAAGGGCGCGCAGCGTGTGTACGTCGAGATCGTTTGTCGGCTCATCCAGCAGCAACACATTCGCGCCTTCCTTCAGCACCTTTGCCAGATGCACCCTGTTCCGTTCTCCGCCTGAGAGCGCACCCGTTTTCTTCTGCTGGTCGGTTCCGCTGAAATTGAACCGCGCCACATATGCACGGGAATTCACTTCGCGGTTTCCGAACATCAGAAGGTCCTGCCCTCCTGAAATCTCCTTCCAGATGGTATTGTCTGGATTGAGAGGACGGTTCTGGTCGACGTATCCGAGC
>JAGDMK010000042.1 GCA_017860635.1 Bacteroidota bacterium | reverse complement strand
GTCGAGAGTGATGGTCGGACTCGCGGCCACGGAGATGTCCCGCGCCCAGACATAGTCCTTGCGCGGAGAGTACTGCGCATATGCAAGGGTGACAGCACAGATCAGAAGTACCGCACCCGCAAGGAGTCGCCGTTGATTCATACTGCCCTCCAGCTATGACAAGATGTAAGAAAATGTGGTATAGAACGATGCTGATACAGTCCGGCTATGCTGACAACGGAAGGAGTGCTGGCTGACTGTTCTCGGGACAGCCGCAGGACCCGCGGAGAGCCAGGCTCGTCGGGATCTTGCGGTGTTCCTTCCGGTGAGCGTTCCCGTACGCAAGTGCATGCAGCAGGGTCTCCACCGCAATCACCCCAAGATGATTGATATCGACGTGCACTGTGCTGAGCGATGGCGTCAGATAGGAGCTGATGGGAATGTCATCGAACCCGGCCACAGCGATCCCCTCAGGGACACGGACCCCTGCTTCACGCAGTGCGCTCATGGCGCCGATCGCCATGGCATCATTACAGGCAAACACCGCGCTCGGCCGCGGATTGAGTCGCAGCAGAGCCCGGGCCGCATCAAAGCCCGACGCCTCTGAAAAGTTGCCTGCGATTTCGTATTCGCTCCTGCATTCAACCCCGCCTGCGATGAGCGCATGCCGGTACCCGCGAAGTCGCTCCAGGGCGTCCAGATTGTCTTCAATCCCTTTGATCAGCGCGATGCGCCGGTGGCCGTGGCTGAGGAGATGCTGCACCATAGCCGCCGATCCTGAAAAGTTGTCGACGTTCAGCGAGTCGTAGTCGTCTCCTTCAACCGGCGCATTGATGAGCACGACAGGAAGATGCTGGGGTAGATTTTCCCTCAGGGTCCGCGCATCGATGTGCGGGGACATGATCAGCAGTCCATCCACACGCCCGCGCATCATCCGGATCGCCGCTTCGATTTCCGCACGATTGTTGTGAGAGCTGGACACCATCAGGTGATGCCGGTGCAATTGTGCTGTCTGGTCTGCCCCCCGGATCACCTCTGAAAAGAACTCGCCGAACAGATCGGGGAGCACCAGCCCGATGGCCTCCGTCTTCTGCCTGCTCAGCCCGCGGCCGATCGGGTTCGGAACATAACGCAGATCCACGACGGCCTTCGACACAAGCAGCCGCGTCCGCTCATCCACCGCACCCACGTTGTTCAACACGCGGGACACGGTGGCGATCGAGACGCCCGCCCTCCTGGCGACTTCCTTGATCGTCGCGCTCACGTCGGAATGTGCCTTCTCAAGAGCCCGGAAAATTCCGGGCGGGAGGGCAGGGCGCCCTTCGGTGAAGGATGCCTCGCCTCCCGCCTGGATGAGAAAAGACTACTTCAACAGAAGCAGCTTGTTCGTGGACACGAACGGCGCCGCGCCATTTCCGCCAAACGCCATCATGCGGTAGAAATACACACCGCTGGCCAACTGGCTGGCATCCAGCGTCGTCGAGTATGATCCGGCTGCGTATTCGCCCTGAACCAGCGAGGTCACCTCGCGGCCGGTGACGTCATAGACCACAATGCTGACCCTGCTCGCGGCAGGCAGGTCGAATCGAATGGTCGTCGACGGGTTGAACGGGTTCGGGAAGTTCTGATGCAGTGCATACTGCACCGGGATCCCGTTGCCTTCATCAGGTGTCACTCCCAGGAGGTTGTCGAAGGCGACAACATGATACACGCCGCCCCATTCGCTCCCCCACCACGACTTGTAATATGATCCTGCAGTCGTGTCGTAAAGGTTCATCGGGTGCTTGTACCCGTCTGGATCAAAGACCGCCATGGCCAGTTGAACGCCCTTTGCGGTCGGCCCGTACCCGAGCGAATCGAGTTTGACCATCAGCTCGGCGGTGTAGCCGTTGTCCACACCGGTCGTGTCGTTCACTTTTGAACCCGTTCCGAGCTTGCCGGCACCTTCCCCGTAGTTCGCCGCCGGCGGCTCGTACTTGATCGTGTCCGCCGCGGTCCCGATGTTCTGATAGTACAGCTTGTACTCCACATCCGTCCCGTTCGCCCGCTTGATTTTTAGGAAGATGCCATCGCCTTCCCAGTCGAACTTGCAGATCGACTTGTCATCCGACTGGATGCCGATGTACAGGTTCGCACCCTTCCGCACGAACTTGACGTTTGCCAGAGAGCTGTCTTTGTTCGGCAGATGGAAGGTACCGTAGAACTTGCCCTGATCATAGTAGTCGAACGTGGCCTTGATATCGGCTTCCCCCGTTACCGTCTTCTGGCCCGTAGTCTTCTTCAGGAAGGCGCCGTTGCCGAACAGAAGAGTGGGAGCGGTGGACCAGGCCGGCTCACTCAGTGCCCCGTCAACCGTCATGGCCCCTGCGCTCGCAAGTGCAACCACGGTGTCCGGGTTGTCGAACTTCACCGGCTCCGGCGTGAACAGGAGCGACCGGTAGACGCCGCCCCATTCGCTCCCCCACCACGACTTGTAGTACGAACCCGCAGTCGAGTCAAAGGTGTTCATCGGGTGCTGATACCCGTCGGGATCAAACACGGCCAGCGCCAGCTTCACCGTATCAAGCTTGGAGGTGTACCCGAGTGAATCAAGTTTGACCATCAGCTCGGCCGTGTAGCCGTTGTCCGCAGCTGACGTGTCGTTCACCTTCGAGCCTGCCGGCAGGAATCCGGCGCCTTCCCCGTAGTTGGCAGCCGGCGGCTCGTACCTGATTGTGTCGGCAGCCGTCCCGATGTTCTGATAGTACAGCTTGTATTCTACATCCGTGCCATTCGACTTCTTGATCTTCGCAAAGATACCGTCAGCTTCCCAGTCGAATTTGCAGATCGACTTGTCATTCGACTGAATGCCGACGTACAGGTTCGTTCCCTTCCGCATGAACTTTACCACAGCCAGGGAGCTGTCGGTATTCGGCAGATGGAACGTACCGTAGAATACTCCCTGATCCCAGTAGTCGAATGTGGCCTTGATATCGGCTTCTCCCGTTACCGTCTTCTGGTCCGTACCCTTCTTCAGGAAAGCGCCGTTGCCGTAGGCAAGTGCCGGTGCTGATGCCCACTCGGCTTCATCCAGCTTGCCATCCACAGTCACCGTCCCCAGCGCATTCTTCACTGCGAGGCTCGGTGGATCTTCGAACTTCACCGGTTCGGGTGTGAACAGCAGTGACCGGTAGACGCCGCCCCATTCGCTCCCCCACCACGACTTGTAGTACGAACCCGCAGTCGAGTCAAAGGTGTTCATCGGGTGGAGATACCCGTCGGGATCAAACACCACCAGTGCGAGTTTCACGGTGTCGACCTTCGACGTATATCCGAGTGAATCGAGCCTGATCATCAGTTCGGCCGAATAGCCGTTGTCCACATCGTTCGTGTCGTTCACCGTAGACCCCGCCGGCAGGTATCCTGCCCCGTCACCGTAGTTTGCTGCCGGTGGTTCGTAGCGGATCGTATCGGCTGCCGTCCCGGTGTTCTGATAGTACAGCTTGTACTCTAGATCAGTGCCGTTCGATTTCTTGATCTTCAGGAAGAGTCCGTCAGCTTCCCAGTCGAATTTGCAGATCGACTTGTCGTCCGACTGGATCCCGATGTACAGGTTTGTTCCCTTCCGGAGGAATTTCACCGTCGCAAGGGAGCTGTCGGTATTCGGCAGATGGAACGTGCCATAGAATACTCCCTGATCCCAGTAGTCGAACGTGGCCTTGATATCGGCTCCCCCCGTCACCGTCTTCTGGCCAGGAGCCTTCTTCAGGAAGGCGCCATTGCCGTAGGCAAGTGCCGGCGCAGACGCCCACTCTTTTTCCTCAAGCTTGCCATCCAGAGTGATCGCTCCGTACACGTTGCCGACAGCCATCGAGGCCGGATCGTCAAATGCCGCGAAGGCGCCGGACTCGCCGACGGTCCAGTCAGAAAACGTCGTGACACCGGTAATGGCGGCCGTGTGAGCCACAGGGTCGACGGTGGTCGCATAGACTGCCCACTGTTTTCCGGTGGTGTTCCGTCCGGCGACGTATGAGACTTCATTCCCCTGCACATCGCTGGCAGGATATGCAAACGTGAGATTGGCCGATGTGATCCCTGTGCTCTGAAGTTTCCAGTAGCGTGGGATCGCCAGGGAGCTGGTCAAAAGGTTCGGATGGCTTCCGTCCACCGCGCGCACGGCGAAGTTGCCGGTGCCTGCAGTGGCGTTGACCACAACGGGAGAGTATCCTTCGGTTGTCCCGACCTCAAACGTCTTCGTGCCGGTAAAACCGGTCTTTGCCAGATACCCATCCACATATCCGCTGCCCCGTGTGACACTCCCTCCGGGGCCGAGCGCAACGCCCAGTGTATCCGACACGAGCGCACCATTTGTCAAGGCAAGCACGCTGTCCACGAGGGTTGCCTTGGAGAGCGTCACACCGGAGGCGTTGTTGATCTCCAACCCTCTCACCTGGGCGGCAAGAAGGTCGCCGGTGACCTGCGCTGCGGTTCCGACAAAAGCGTACCGGGCGCCAGGACTGAGTGCGATTCCCGCGGTTCCGATCTGATACCCGGCGCCGGAAGTCACACCCGCAGGCGCGCCAGTGCGAAACGTTGCACCTGCACCCAGTATGAATGTCCCGGGACCGACCACAGACTGCTCGGGAGTATCAAAGTAGAGGGTACCCTTTCCGAGGGTCCCCGTGTTCATGGTCCCCGACACCGTGATTATGCTTGGAACGCCGGTGGTACCCGAGGCATACAGATTCCCGCCGAGGTTCAGCGTACCGACGACATTCAGGGAACACAGTTTGCCGGCGGCGGATCGCAGGCTAAGATTCCCGCCGAGCATATTCAGTGTGCCGTCGATATTGAATGTCGTGTTTGCCGTGCCGTCGGTCGATGTGCTTGAGGTGGTCGCAAGGTTGCACTTGTCAACCATGGTGACCGTGCGCCCGGATTTGACTGTGAATGTGAAGAAGTCGTTTGCGGCATCATTTGCAGAGTACACACCGGATCCACCTGTCCCGCTTCCACCGACGTAGGTGAACGTCACGTTTGCATCAACGATCACCGAAATGTTTTTCCTTCCGGTGTGCGGCCGGAGCCGGCAGATGTTGATCGTGCCCGACCCCTGGATCGTGAGAGTCTGGTCCGGACCGTATGGCTGCAGGCTGAGCGCGTCTGCGCTGTCTGCAGGATTCGCAGCGAAGCCAAAGACACCATCGACCTTCACGTAGTCCCCCTTGTTACGGATGTACCGGATGTCGCTCGTCGGTTGCTTGACCTTGGCCGTGAGGACACCACCTGACTGGACCGTCAGGTTGAAGCAGTACTTCGGACTCGCTTCCACGACTACTGTGTGTCCGGTTGCGATGATGAAGTCGCTGGTTGTATCCTTGGTGCCCGGAGCACTCGTGGCGGCAGCCCATGTGCCTCCTGCATCTGTGGAAATCTGCCAGGTCGCAGCGGTCCCCCAGTTGCCGCTCGCCACGGAGCGCCAGACAACCTGGGCGCTGGCAAGCGAGCAGACGGAGAGGACGAGCACCAGAGCGATGGTCAATCGTCTCGTTGTGTGCATAGGAACCCTCTTTAATTATTGGTGAGAAATTGTGACGGGTGGATTATTGAACTAGTATTGTGCTTGGAGAAGGTTGCTGCCAGAAGGTCACCCCAGGCAACGATGTGAAGCTTGCTGTAAACGTTTACATTTTCTGAAACACGCATTGTAAACGTTTACATGTAAATATAGGGGAGGAAGATCGACTTGTCAAGTTAAATTTTTGGAAGCCCCAGTTGCCAGGAACGGCCTCAAACGACGTATTCTGCCTCTCAGTTGCCCTTCGCACCCTGCCGTATCCACTCCTTCAGCAGATCGATCTCCTGCTCAGTCAGCTTCTTCGCCGCACCGGAGGCACTTCGGCGGCGCATCTTCAGTGGCATCGTTTCGCCAAAAGGCGGATCTGGCAGAAGCTTCCGGATGAGTATACTCTCGTCAGGTTTGCCTGCCACCACCGGCGTTCCGTGTTTCCCCCCCCGCATCATCAATGCATAGGTATCGAGAGAGAGCTCGCTGGAATTCTGGCTCTCCTCGGCATGACACGGAAGGCAGTATCTGGCGATGACTGGTGCGACGTCCTTTGCATATGATACCGCGCGGTCAGGGCGCTGCTGCATGGAGGCGCTCAGCGAAACCATGAGCGCAGCAGTCAGTGACAGACCAAACAACATCCAGAATACTCCCACGCGCACGTTCATTCTTTCCTCACAGATAGATATGGAACAGAATATGGAGTTCGTTGTTCGGCACGTTCTTCGGATCCTCCACCAGAATTCTGTACATCGGACGCACCTCAACACCGCCGATCGGGAAAAACTCCAGTCCGATGCTGTAACGCGACACGGCACCCGATTTCACATCCCTGTCGCGATCGTAGAAATCATAGCTGGCCTTCAGGTCCACACCCGGCGTCAGCACGTACCCCGCTTCACCGTACACGATCAGTCCCGACACGGTAGTGTTCTCCCTTGCCGTACGCATAAGATCCACCTCACCAAGCAGTGTCAGATCCCCTATGCTCACCGATCCAAAACCGCCGTACAGCGTAATACTCCCGTTCTCTTGTCCCTTTCGGAAGACGTTTCCGCCAAGACCCGCATACGCCTCGCTCCCGAGTTTGAAGATTCCTTCCGCTCTCCCGAGGAATGCCTTCTTGCTCGACCCGCCGCCGAACGCATCCGCCGCGTTGTAGAACCCGGCGGTGACATGCATGGCGCCGGGCGATACCGCCGCTTCCAGGCCCGTGAGTTCCGGCCTCCCTGTCTCGGGACTGAACCCCGTCTGTGTCCGCACGAATGTTGTATGATCGTCGTTCTTGATCCCATAGTTGGGAATGAACTTGCCTACCTTCACGTGCCCGTTCTCCGGAAGGATGTTCAGAAGTCCGAAGATCTCAAAACCGCTGTACAGTCCTTTCTTCAGATACAGGTTGACCTTTCGCGCGATGCGGAAGTTGAGATACAGGTCTCCCTGCATCTGCCAGAATGCATCTTGCGACGTGCTCGTGGTGCCAGTCGAGTCGGGCACCTGCCGCGAAAAGTACAGCGTTCTGAAATCTGCGCCCACCCCAAGGACGTTAGTGAGCAGCGTTGTCACATCTTCCAATTCGAACTCCTGTGCCCATGTCTGGACCGGGAGTTCTTCCCGCCCGTACTGAGCGCCAAAGGCCTGCCGCATGCCGCCGCCTGACGGGTTGACATGACACGCCTGGCACTTCGAGCCGGTCTGTACCGCGAACCGGGGCAGTGCAGGCAGATCGGCAGCCGAAACAAGTAGTGCTGCAGCAAGCAGCACAGCAGCGTGTGAGACTCGCATGGTTGTGGTCCTTTCGTTCACGATGGCTGCAGATGTCCTCTTCATGTTATCCTCTGAATTGGTCCGGATCAATACCAAACTCGCCGAGCTTCCGGTACACGGTCTTGCGGTCCACCTCCATCAGTCGCGAAATCTGGTTGATATTCCCTTTATGCTGGCGGAGCATTCTCATGAGATACCGCATTTCCGCGTTCCTCAGTACAGCCGTCAGGTACTCTCTGTAGGGTATGTGCCAAGAAGGCGGTTCCCCCGCGGGAACGTCACCCTCCGGAGCCGTGTGAGGTTCCACGGGGAGATCGACGACGGTAATGGTATCCCCCGTGCAGGTGAGCACAGCGCGCTTGACCAGATTTTCCAACTCCCGCACGTTCCCCCGCCACGGA
This sequence comes from Bacteroidota bacterium, assembly GCA_017860635.1. Lineage (GTDB taxonomy): Bacteria > Bacteroidota > Ignavibacteria > UBA10030 > UBA6906 > JAGDMK01. The sequence goes on along the minus strand of JAGDMK010000042.1, from coordinate 8,502 downwards.
TAATGCATCATGCGGGAAATGACGTCCGGCGCCACGTCCTTCACCCTGCCCTTCGCCAGCGATGCATGCTTTTGCAGGAAGGTATCCACGAGTAGAGGGATATCCTCCAGCCTCTCGCGCAACGGCGGCAGTGAAATGGGAAACACGTTCAGCCGGTAGTACAGATCTTCCCGGAAATCCCCCTGGCGCACCATCAGCTCCAGATTCCGGTTGGTCGCCACGACCACCCTCGTGTCCACGGCCACAGGTGCGCTTCCCCCGACCCGCTCAAACACTTTCTCCTGCAGGACGCGGAGAAGTTTCTTCTGGACGCCGGCGGAGATGTCACCGATTTCATCCAGAAAGAGCGTGCCGGTGTGTGCCTCTTCGAACCGGCCCCGCCGCTGCGCTGTCGCCCCGGTGAAGGCCCCCTTTTCATGCCCGAAGAGCTCGCTTTCCAGCAGCGTCTCGTTCAACGCCGAGCAGTTCGTTGCAAGAAACGGCCCTTTTGCCCGCGCGCCGTTGAAGTGGAGTGCACGAGCCACCAGCTCCTTCCCGGTCCCGCTCTCGCCCTGCACAAGCACCGTGACGTCAGTATCGGCGACCTGACGGATCTGGGTGAGCACGGTTCTCATTTTGTCACTGCGGGTGACAATGTTCCCATAGCTGTATGTTGAGCTCAGCGCCTCGCGCAGCGCGATGATCTCCCGGTCCTTCTCCAGGATACTCAGCGCCCGGCGCACCTTGATGAGGAGCTCTTCGTTGTTGTGCGGCTTCGTCACATAGTCGGTCGCTCCAAGCCGCATGGCCTCCACGGCCGTTTCAATGGAACCGAAGCCGGTTACCATGATGACTGGCATGTGTGGATAACGCGAGCGGAGCTGCTGGAGCAGGACGAGTCCGGTCATCTTTGCCATCACCATATCTGTGATGACAAGATCTACCCCACTCTCATCCAGTATCCGCAGCGCCTCTTCGCCATCCACCGCAAGCCTTACGCCAAAGCCTTCATCCTCGAGAAGCGTCCGTGTCGCGACACGGAATGCCCTGTCATCGTCGACCACCAGCACCGTGCCGGGATGCTGCTGCATCTCACGCCTCCTCAAGTGTCTGGTCGGAATGCTCCAGGGGAAGGCGGATAGTGAAGGTCGTGCCGACCCCGATGGCACTCTCCACGTCAATCCGGCCCTTGTGCTGCTTGACAATTCCATACGTAACAGAGAGTCCGAGGCCAACACCCTGGACTTCCTTTTTGGTCGTGAAGAACGCGTCGAAAACATGGTCCTTGTGGTCCGGAGCAATTCCCGTACCGGTATCGATCACGCGCACCGCGAGCCAGGGGTCTTCCCTCACAAGGGAGAGCGTCAGACGCCCCCCGTCAGGCATCGCATCACGAGCGTTCAGGAGGAGATTCAAGAGGACCTGCTTCAACTTGTCGCGTGAACCGTGCACACGTGCGTGTTCGGGATTCTCGGTCACCATGAGGATGATCCCCCGCTCCGCGAGCGCTGCGGCGTGTGTGCGCTCCATCTCATGCGCCAGCGCCACCATGTCGACGCTGGTCATCGGGGTTTCCATCACGGACCCACGATACACATCGAGAAGCTGCCGCGTCAGCGCGGCCATGCGCACCACTTCTTCCAGGGCCAGACTGAGCAGCTCTCGTGTCTGGTCATTTCCTTCGAGCCGCCGGAGGGATGATTCCAGAAGACTCTGCGTGTTGTGAATGGGGTTGTTGATTTCGTGCGAGAGCTGTGCCGCCATTTTTCCAGTGACCGCAAGCCGTTCAGATCTGACCAGATCCTCCTGTGTCCGGCGCAGCTGCTGCAGTGCTTCGACGAGCTCCGTGTTGCGCCGTGAGAGATCCCTGTTCGCCTGATCCAGACGCGTGATCTTGTCAGCCAGGGCCTCCCGCATGTCATCAAACCGTTCCGCCAGCACGCCCAGTTCATCCCGCGCAAACTCTCCGCCGTCTTCTTCTCCTTGCAGCTGGTAGCTCAGATTGCCCCGCTGCAGCTCCCGCGAGGCGAGCACGAGCCGGTTGACGGGCCGCGAGACTGTGCGCCGGAACACCACGATGGCGATTCCTCCGGCGACAAGCGTGAAGACCGCAAAGATCAGCACCGACCGCCTCCAATTCCCCGCCGTCGCGTCTGCCACCCGTTCCAGCGAGAAACGCATATCAGCTGCCCCGAGCGTGTACTCGTTGGGAACCGCGTGGCACTTCTGGCATACCCGCGTCGCATTGAACGGGATTACCGCACGGAACTGCGTGCCGTCCCGAAAGAATTCCGGTTGGCCTGCACGCAGGACCCGGCTCTGGACGCTGTCCATAGCCGGCACAGCACGGCGCTTGCTGCGCAGGCGCTGGACCTGCTCCTCGTCAAGCATTTCTTCCCGGATACGGAGCTGGTTGACGAGCACGGACAGCGTATCAAGGTGCCGGATTCCGTTCACGCGTACGAGGAATGTCGTGTCCACCTCGGCGCTGTTGACCATCATGCTCACCAGGCTCTCCCGGATCAGATCTGCGTATGTGTGGGCGGACACCTGGGCCTGTTCCATCATCTCCGCTTCCTGGAAACGGTTTTGCAGAACCACGCTAATTGCCAGCGAGGCGAGCAACACGGGGACAATACCGATCAGGATTTTCCAGGAGAGTGACGAAAGGCGCATGTGACTCAGTCCGCCACGGCCGTCAGACTGTCGCTCAGCTCTTCAGCCCAGGTACACAGCAGATCCTTATCCGTCTCGCTCAGCGTTGCCTCCCCGTGCAGAAGCACGTAGTTCTTCATTGGCATCTCACCTTTTTCCACCATGACGGAGATCATCTCCAGACGCGCCGCCTGACGTTTCCGGGAATACGTGCCCCACTCCGAGAAGTTGAGCTCCTCCCTTCCCTCTTCCACATCCTGGGCAACCAACCATGAGACCGGAGCCACGTGCGAATACCAGGGCCAGCGGGTCCGGTATGAATGGCAATCCATACAGGATCGGTCAAGAATGTCCTGCACACGTGCCGGGACCTTCAGTGTGGCCGACACCACGTGTGACGGATCTTCCGGAGGGTTCGCGTGTTCAGGTCTTCCTATGAACTGCATCGCTACCAGTACAACCGGAACGACCACCGCGGTCACTTTGAGCGCTGTTTTCATTATCCTCTCTCGTGGGTTTCCCAAAAATACGGAATACGGGAGGGAAGGTCAATTATTCAATGCCCCCTCATTGATCCATGTCCGCAACACTGCAATCGTCGTGTCGGGGAGATACGGTCCGCCTACCGGCATGCGTGAACCGAAGGGAGGAGACGCCAGCACTTTCTTGATGAGATTGCTGTTGTCAGCCTGACCGGCAACAATCGCGGGACCATGGTCACCTCCGGCAAGAAGCTGCGCGACGGTCCCCACCGTTAACCCGCCGCTCCCACCATGACATCCAGCGCAGCCATGACGCTGGAAAATCGGACGGACTCTTTGCGAGAACGAGATCGTCGTCCCGCCAGGCGGGACAACGGGCGCTGGAGTGTCCTGCGGCTCGGTGCCCGAATCCTTACATCCTCCCAGAAGAATCAGCGCCAGGAGTGGGATGAACAGACCGAGACGAGTAGGCAGTTTCATAGTTGTGCTCCTCAGCAGGGTGATGAAGTACGGAGGTGCGATCATTTCAAGAGCATAAGTGTGCGCGACTGCATGATGCCGGACGCTGTAACGAGGCGGTACACGTAGATTCCGCTCGCCAGACCCGAAGCGTTAAATGTAACCACGTGGCTTCCGGCTTCAACGATCCCCTCCGTCAGGACGGCGACTTTCTGCCCCAGCAAGGAATACACTTCCAGCACAATCCGCCCTGTGCTCGCGACACGGAAAGGAATGGTTGTCGCAGGGTTGAAAGGATTGGGGTAATTCTGGCCAAGCGTAAAGTCTTCCGGAGTACGTTCATCGGCAAGGCTCACTCCTGTTGTGCTGGACTGGGGGAATTCAAGCTGACCCCGGATTTCCCCTCCCGGATTGGCTGCTGTATGGAAGTTGACGTACATGCTTCCAGACAAGAGGGAATCCCTGACGAGATCCGTAATGGGTTGTGTTGCGTCGGATGCGGACCAGTTGCCATCCAGGCTGTTGAAGGCAGGCTCCCCTGAAACGGCGATCCCCTTCACCACGGGGCCATTCCGGCCGCGCCCTCCGAAATGGAAGTGCCCCCCCGCAGTCAGGGGTCCGCTTAACCCGTAGTACGTAAAACGGTACCGGAGGTCATTCCGTTCCCCGTTCAGGATGGCATATCCCGCGCCCTTTCCACTCGATGACACCGCCGGGTTCTCCTGGTTCCCGTCCAGGAGGACAGTGAAGCCTATCCCCGTCGTCATATCGAGTTGTCCACGAATCTCTCCGCCGGGATTCGCCGCGGTGTGGAAATTGGCGTACATGCGTCCAGAGAGCAGTGACTCCGCCAGAGCAACCGTCAGGGGCTGTGCTGCATCGGAGGCTCGCCATATTCCTGACACAGTACCGGAAGAGGGATCACCAGAAAGAGCGGTCGCTTTCACCACCCCCCCGTTTCGGCCAACAGCACCTACGTGGAAGTGCCCCCCTGCGGTCAGCGAACCGGTCAACCCAAAGTAGGTTATGGCATAGCGCGCTTCCGTACGCGAACTGCCCAGGATCACATAACCGAGGCCCCGGCCGACTGCCGTCACTGGCGGGACTTCCTTGTTGCTCTCCATCGTCGTGGCAAAACCAATCCCTGCTCGAAGAATCAACTGACCGCGGATTTCCCCTGCCGGGTTTGCGGCAGTGTGGAAATTCACGTAGAGTTTGCCGGCAATAGCCGAATCAACGAGGGCCGCCGTCAGGGGCTGATTGCCATCAGACAAACGCCACTTGTCTTTGACAAAAGCCGAGGCGGGGTCTCCACCCACCGCAATTCCCTTCACGACCCCGCCCGACCGTCCCACCCCGCCTGTGTGCACATGTCCGCCGGCTGTTAAGGGACCGCTCAACCCTCTGTAAGCGACGCTGTATTCCATCTCCGTTCGGTCGGGAGAGAGCACGAACACACCTGTCCCCCCCGCGTTGGTCGCCACCGCTGGAACCTCTTGCGCACCGTCGAGATCAACGGTGAACTGCAGAGCCGTCGCCAGCGCGATCTGCCCCCGGATTTCTCCTCCCGGGTTTGCCGCCGTGTGGAAGTTGACATACATGCGGCCCGTCAGAAGCGATTCCACGAGAGCGGTGGTGAGCGGCTGCACTGCATCCGAAGCGCGCCATACGCCGCTCACACTGTTCGCAGCAGGATCTCCCGAAGTCGCGATGGTCTTCACCACGCTGCCATTCCTCCCCGCCGTCCCCAGGTGAAAGTGGCCTCCCGCTGTCAGGGTTCCGCTCAATCCCTGATAGGCAACAGTGTATCGCAGCTCCGTCAGGTCATCATTCAAAACAAACGAACCCGTTCCCGTTGCTCCGGTCGCGACAGACGGAACTTCCTGCGCACCATGTAGGGCGGCAGTGAGATGGATTTGTGCGCCGGCCTGGAAAGCGGCCAGAGCCAGAAGGACCACCACAAGATTCTTCATGCAACACCTCGGTTATTATGAATATGTGACGTGGAGAGACGAGTGCCTCTCCTTCTTCAAAAGGCATGCCGGGTCAAGAATTCAGGGGAAGTTGAGTCGAACGGGCTTCTTTGCGGCCAGGAGGGGCCGGGGTGGGGAGGTCCTGCCACATGCGGAGCGGCAATGAGGGAAGAAGAGTGGGGCGCGATTGCCACACAGGGGGACGGTCTTACCCCTGTTCCGGCTCGGCGTGGATGGTCACCTTGCGCACCTCGGGGAATCGTTCGTACAGCCTGGTTTCGATTTGAGAGACCTGTCGGTGCACTTCGGCGAGCGTCAGCGACCGTTGAAACGTGCAGGTGAGATTGACTGCACATTGCTCATCACCGCAGAGGATCTGCACGTCACTGCATGCGACAACGGCTGTGTGCGACGTCACAACAGCTTCGATCTCTTCCCGCATCCGGGCATCGCTTGCGCGGGCAGAGATCTCCCCCGGCGTGAGCAGCAACTCTTCCATATGGATGGTCACGTGGTCCACCGACGGGATGGCCCGCCGTATCTCCGCCTCAATCTCATCGGCAATCGCGTGGGCCTCGACGAACGATTTGTCTACAGGGTACTCGACATCAAACTCCACGTGGAACCGGCCGCCCTGATGCTGCACTTCCAGATTGTGCGGGGGACGCATCCCGTGACCCACGACGATCATGCGGATCTTGTCAGCAATCGTCTCGTCTGTACTCTCGGCGGGTTCGGCGTGGACGACAACATCGATTTCCTTGTGCCGGTCCTCGACGGCACGCTCCACGTTGTCCATGATAGCATGGGCCTGCTGGAAAGGAGTTGTCCGCCGGATAGCGATGGTCGTATCCACAAACACTTTTGCGCCCGATGGACGGATGCGAATACTGCGCACATCCTCAACCCCCTCGACACCGCGGACGATGTCCACCACCTGCTCGTACAACCCGTCCGGGACCCTGTCCATGAGCGCGTCGATAGTGCGGCGCCCCAGGCGGTAGCTGACGAAGAGAACGAGGAATGCCACCACGATGGCTGCAGCCGAGTCCACCCACTTGTAACCGAACGAAACGAAGACCAGTCCGAACAGGACGACAAGCGAGCTCCAAACGTCGGACGAGAAATGCAGGGCATCCGCCTCCAGTGCCTGACTCCTGTGTTTCTTTGCCACACGTTTCAGCGCACGCGACCGGCTGAGGTCTACCAGTATGGAGATCCCGATCACTGAAAAACCCCAAACCGTCGCTTCGACATGGCTTTCGCCACCCGTCAGCCGGCTGATCGCCTCCCAGATGATCCAGGTACACGTGACCACCAGCAGCAGTGTCTCCAGAAAAGCCGAGAGGTTCTCGACTTTCCCATGGCCGTACTGGTGTTCCTTATCGGCCGGCCGGTCGGAAACACGGACGGCCATGTAGGTCATCAGCGCCGCAAGAAAATCGAGGCCCGAATGCGCAGCTTCGGACAGTATACCCAGGCTGTTGGTCTCGAGCCCGACTATAACCTTAAGCACGGTAATGAACATGGCGGCAATGACTGAGGTCAGCGCTATCCGCTGCTTTTCTTTCGACGCGTCACTCGCACTGCCTATGTCGGGGTCGGGCGGCATTGTTGTTCGCTTATCGTGGAGGAGTCCAGTTCTTTCTGTTCCATCGCGTCAGCTCCACGGTCACGGAGCCGATCAGCACATTCAGTTTTCCCTTTAGCGGAACCGCAGCGGCATCGTCGCTGAACCATCCTGTGAAATCCCCGGACATCCCGAAGATCCCGACGACGCTCGTGGTGCCTTCCACAGCAATGGCCCTGACAGGATATGCAACGGCATCAAGATCAACCGTGGTATTCTCACCGGGCAGATAGAATGTCGTCTCCCCGAGCTTGCCCATGAGGACCGTAGGCATCGTCGCCGATTTCTTCGTATGCGCGAGCGCACGTGCCGAGTAGGCAATGGAGAGGCCATCCATGAAGCGTACGTTCGGAAGCATCAATGTGTCGCGTTTCACCAGCGCATGCGGCGGTGCATCGGCGGCACGGTGCTTCGTATGCTCCACAATCACCCGGTTATTGTCCAGATCATAGACATACATCATTCCCTTCCAGCTGCCATCCTCCTGCCGGTCCACAGATTGAGATCCACGGGAGAAGAGCAGCGAGTCCATTTCCGAGTGATACACCGAATGCAGGTCCACGTACGGGAGATTCTCATGCGAATCCATCCAGGCATCAACCGTGCGGTCGGGCCTTCCATGAAGGCGGACAAGACCAAGCGAGATAAACGTCCATGAAACCTCGTATTCCAGCTCCTCTTCCTGGGCGATAACCGCACTCGCCTGAGCGAGAGGCGGGCCTTCGACTGTCCGACCCGTATCCCCATTGCTGGTCATCAGGAGCACCAGACTCACAAGCGTCATTGCTAAACGGAGGTTCATGGCTCCTCCAGGCGGAACCGCACGCGCAGGGCCCCGTCCTCATACGACCACGAAATCAGCCGGATTCGTCCGCACTGCTTTGTGGACGCCACATGCGGGCCGCTGCACGGACATGCATCGGCGTTGCCGCAGTGCACGACGCGGACACGGTCACCCGCCGCATCCGGCAGACGTGACAGGTCAAACTGCGCTGCCGCTTCTTCACGCGAGAGGTACTCCTCCCTGACCGGAAGATCCGCATCGATCAGGGCATTGACGCGCTCCTCGACACTGCGTGCTTCTTCCTCCGTCAGCGTGCGCGCAAACCGATAGTCGGCCTTGGATTTCTTCTTCTCAAGATGCGTGGTGAACGGCCGACCCATGCCGAACATCGCAACGAGCGTCCCGCTCAGGAGATGCTCGGCAGTATGCATCCGCGGATCTATGTCTTTCATGGCTAACCCTTCATCACAGCAAGGGGAACGAGCCTGGCAACCTTCCGGGCCAGTCCGGCCCCGGTCATCACATCGACAACCCGTTCAA
>JAGDMK010000041.1 GCA_017860635.1 Bacteroidota bacterium | reverse complement strand
AACACATTCCATCTATGTCTGCCAGGCCTGCGCGTATGAGTCCCCCCGCTGGGTGGGGCGGTGCCCGAACTGCAATGCGTGGAACTCCTTCGTTGAAGAGGCACATGCCACCGGGCCGTCACAGAAGCGCAGCGGGAAGAAAGTACGCGGCGACACACCGATTGTCGTAACGGACATTCCGGTTGCAGCCGAACCACGGATTATCACGAACATTCCCGAACTCGATCGTGTGCTCGGCGGAGGCATCGTTCCGGGCTCCGTGGTTCTCATCGGGGGAGATCCGGGCATCGGCAAATCCACGTTGATGATGCAACTGGCGGCAACTCTGCGCTCCGTGACCACGTTGTATATAACCGGTGAGGAATCAGCTTCCCAGATCCGGCTCCGTGCCGAGCGCCTCGAGCCAAAACCATCCGACCAGCTTCTCCTGCTGGCCGATACGAACCTGGAAACAATCGGCGCAACGCTGGAGAGCACCAGTGCGGGACTCGTGATTGTGGATTCGATTCAGACCATGTATCATCCGCAACTGGAAAGTGCTCCGGGAACAGTCAGCCAGGTGCGCGAGGCGACGACGGTGTTCATGCGGTATGCAAAGGCAAGGAATGTGCCGGTGTTTCTTGTCGGTCACGTGACAAAGGAAGGTGTGATCGCGGGCCCCAGGGTTGTCGAACATATGGTGGATGCCGTGATCATGTTCGAAGGCGAGCGCCACTACGCGTACCGAATCATCCGGGCGATGAAGAACAGGTTCGGCTCGACGAATGAGATCGGGATCTTCGAGATGCACGACACGGGACTGCGGGAAGTCGCGAATCCCTCAGCGGTCTTTCTGGCGGAACGCCGGACGGACGCCCCGGGATCCGCAGTCGTCGCCGGCATGGAAGGAACCCGTCCACTCCTCGTGGAAGTCCAGGCCCTGGTCGCTCCGACGAGCTACGGTGTTCCGCAGCGGACAGCCACAGGATTCGACGGCAAAAGGCTGCAGATGCTGCTGGCCGTCCTGGAACGGCGGGCGGGGCTGCGGCTCGGACAATACGACGTGTTTGTGAATGTCGCGGGCGGCGTGCGCATCGATGAACCCGCGGCCGATCTCGGAATGGCAGTTGCTATTGCCTCCAGTCTGAGAGACATCCCTGTGTGCGCCGATGCGGCGGTCATCGGCGAAGTCGGGCTCGGCGGCGAAATCCGGTCCATTCATCAAATGGACAAACGCCTTGCGGAAGCGCGGAAACTCGGCTTCCTGCGCGTCGTACTCCCCCGCAATAACGTTCAGTCCGTGCGCGTGCCCTCCGGCCTGGCCGTCGTCGAAGTGGAATCAGTACACGAAGCCCTTGCCGTACTGCTTTGCGAAGGAGGACGCTCCTGATGCGCTCACTGATCAGGCCAGAGACGATTCTTACGCTGGATGACCAGGACCGGGTGATTGCCAATGGTGCGATCCTCATCAATGGGACCACCATTGAGCAGGTTCTGACTGCCGGCGAGCTCACTGCGCTGCCTGGTAACGACTACACGACGGTGGATGCCCCGGGGCTGGTGGCGATGCCCGGCTTTGTTCAGACACACGTCCATCTCTGTCAGACACTCTTCCGTGGCCTCGCGGAAGACGTCGAGTTGCTCGACTGGCTCCAGCGGCGGATCTTTCCACTCGAGGCGGCACACTCACCGGCGTCGATGTATGCCTCTGCGCGCGCAGGCCTTGCTGAGCTGATCCGGTCCGGAACCACGACCATCATGGATATGGGCAGCGTGCATCACGAAGAAGAAGTCGTCCGGGCCGTGACGGAATCCGGCATCAGGGCGTTTCTGGGCAAGGCGATGATGGACATCAACGACTTTCATCCGGCCCTGCGGGAGAGTACGAAGAACGCCCTGGATTCCACTCTGAAACAAGCGCAGCTATGGCATGGGAGTGCAAACGGACGGATCCGGTATGCCGTCGCACCACGCTTTGTCCTCTCGTGCAGTGACTCCCTGCTGAAGGAAGCCCATGCCATGACGCGATCCTTCCCCGGCATGCTCTTCCAGACCCATGCATCCGAAAACCGGCACGAACTGCAGGCTGTCCGTGCGCGGTGCGGCATGGACAACGTGGCATATTTTGAGGCGCTGGGCATCCTCAGCGATGTCACCTGCCTCACGCACTGCGTCTGGCTGAATGACCGCGAGGTCGATCTGCTGGCGGAACGGCGTGCTAGGGTTCTGCACTGTCCGTCATCGAATATGAAACTCGGGTCCGGCATTGCGCCGGTCCCCCGGTATCTGGAACGCGGCATCTCCGTATCCCTCGGTGCCGATGGTGCCCCCTGCAACAACACGCTGAACATGTTTCAGGAAATGCGGCTTGCCGCGCTCATCCAGAAGCCGCTCCATGGACCGACAGTCATGCCGGCGCGGACTCTTCTCAAGCTGGCCACAGCGGGCGGAGCTGCGGCACTTGGCCTGGAGCGGGAGATCGGGAGCATCGCATCCGGCAAAAGAGCCGACATTATCCTCCTTGACCTCTCCCGGCTTTGGAACAGGCCGGTGTCTGCCACAGCGGACGATCTCGCCGTCAGCATTGTCCACTCCTGCGGACCAACGGATGTGCATTCCGCGATGGTTGACGGCGAGTGGCTCTACCGGGATCGTGTCAATCTGACGATCGATATGACGGCGGCACGCCATGACGCATCCCGTGAACTCCACGCTCTTCTCAGTCGCGCAAAGATCCTATGAAAAAACTTCTCCTTGCATCCAACAATCCCGATAAAGCCACGGAGGTCCGTGACCTTCTGGCTGATCTGCACATCACGCTTGCACTGCTCAATGAGTTTCCGCAGTTCCCTCCGACGATCGAGGATGCAGAGACGCTTGAAGGGAACGCTCTGAAGAAGGCGACGGAGGCCTATCGGCGGACCGGTCTTCCCACGATTGCGGACGATACAGGGCTGGAAGTGCACTATCTGAATGACCAGCCCGGCGTGTATTCGTCTCGTTTTGCCGGGCCGAATGCCAGCTATGCGGACAATTGCGCCAAGCTGCTTCGTCTGCTCCGCGGTGTACCTCCTCGCCGGCGCGCTGCGCGGTTCAGATGCGTCATCGCATTTGTTCCTGATGAACACACGCACCACTGCGTGGAAGGAATCTGCCGGGGTGTGATCGTCGAATCTCCGCGCGGTACCGGGGGCTTCGGCTATGATCCGCTCTTCCTTCCCGATGGCCACACACAAACGTTCGGCGAGATGGATCTTGCCCTGAAGAACACGCTCAGCCACCGGGCGCATGCGCTGATCGCATTGAAGTCGTATCTCCGGAGTATTGGCTGGTGAAACCCGCCTGGACGTTTGCTCCCGGAGGGGCTATCTGGCGCGTGCATCCTGCTGTTGCCGGCCGGATTGTCGGTGAGGAGCGGGATCTCGAGCGCCGCCGTGTGACATTCTTCGCGCTGGATTTTCCATCAGGGGCTCCCGTGTGGAAAGGCCTTGGCGTCGCTGAAGAGTGGTGGACGGGGATCGAACGCGTGGAAGGGGAGTTGCTCTTCATTCATGGTTTTGTGTCACCCGACCTTCCGATGCACCGCGGCATAACAGTGGTTGATATTCCAGGCGGTGCAATTCTCTGGTCGAAACCCCTCTGGACGCTCGACTCGGTGGCCGGCGATCGAGTGACCGTCCTGGGTGATCAGCGCTCCGGCCAGGGGATGATGGTCGTCGATGCCCGCACGGGAGACCTGCTGGAGGAGATGCAGAGCGACCCTTCGTCAATCGGGCAGGATCGATCTTCACACGGGGATGATCCTCAGTGGTGGCAGACGGTGGCATTTCCCGGCTCGGCGAGTGTCGAAGAACTGTCTGCGCACAGGGTTGCTGCGCCGCTCTTCACACGGTGGGATGCTGGCAAGATCGTCGGCGAGGTAGAAATGCTGGATCGCACACCTCTGCTCATCGCGGCTGCGGCCGTGCGGCGGAATGGGCTCCGTGGTGAGACTATCGAACACGCCCTTCTGATCGTCAATCAATCGAAAGCGAAGGTCGTGCATGACGTCGTCCTTGCGCGGAATGCCAGGGGAGCAGTGATGGATGCATTCTTTGTGCAGGAGGGGATGCTGGTGTATGTTGTGGAAGGACACATGCTGTGCGCTGTACGCCTGGCTGACGCCTAGGCTACTTTCTCAGGAGAGTTGCTCATGCCCATCCAATCCATGCTGTTCGGTCTTGTCCTGATTGCAGCCTTCACCCTTTTCGGGCGGAACGTGGTGCGTCTGATCAGATACCTCGGGATAGGAAAGGCAGAACACCGGAGTGACCAGGTGGGGCAACGGCTGTTGCGGGTCGCGCGCATAGCATTCGGTCAGACGAAACTGCTGCGCGAGCCTGTGGCCGGACTGCTGCACTTCTTCATCTTCTGGGGATTCGTCATACTGCTCACCGCCGTGGTGGAGTCGCTGGTGGAAGGATTGGTGCCCGGATTCTCGTTCTCCTTCCTCGGGCCGCTCTACCCGCCCCTGGTCTTTCTGCAGGATCTCGTGGGGCTGCTCGTTGTCATCGCCGTTCTGATCTCCATTGTCCGCCGGCTCGTTGCGCCGCCGAAGCGCCTGCAGGTCGAGGGGCACTCCAAATGGGACGCCATTCTGATCCTCACGTTGATACTTGTCGTGATGGTGACGATGTTCGGGCAGAACGCGACCCGCACCATCATCCATCCGTCCGGCGCAGATGCCGCCCGGTTTCTGTCGGTGCCGTTCTCCCGTCTGTTTGACGGAGCGAGTCTTGCTGGTGTGGCGTTCTGGTTCGGACTGTTCTTCTGGGCGCACATGCTGGCTGTCCTGAGCTTCCTCAATTATCTACCGTATTCGAAGCACCTGCATATTCTGACCTCAATACCGAACGTCTACCTGTCCGATCTTGGTCCGCGGGGGGCCCTGAAGCCGGTCAATCTTGCTGATGAAACGGCGACGAAGTTCGGCGCGACGGATGTTGAGGATTTCACCTGGAAACAGCTGCTGAACGGATACTCCTGCACAGAGTGCGGCCGCTGCACATCGGCCTGTCCCGCAAACACCACGGGAAAACTCCTGAACCCACGAAAAGTCTATGTGGATATCCGCGCGCGCACCATGGCAAAAGCACCAATTCTAGTTGCCGGGGCGACAGCAGGAGACGGCGGCCAGGAATCCGTCCTGGGACATCAGCTGCTGGACAGCTACATTACCGAGCAGGAACTCTGGGCGTGCACGACATGCATGGCGTGCGTGCAGGAATGCCCGGTGATGATCGAGCACGTGGATGCGATCGTGGAGATGCGCCGCGGCCTGGTGCTGAACGAATCACGGTTCCCCGAGGAGCTGAAAGTTGTGTTCTCCAATCTCGAACGCAACTACACTCCATGGGGATTTGGGCACGCGACGCGGGCCGACTGGGCGGAAGGTCTCGATGTGCCCGTCATGGCTGAGGTTAAGACCGCCGACATGCTCTTCTGGGTGGGATGCGCAGGGTCCTACGACGCGCGGTACAAGAAGGTCTCCCGGGCCTTTGTGCAGCTCCTGAAGCTGGCGAAGGTAAACTTTGCCATCCTGGGAACAGAGGAAAAATGCAACGGTGATCCTGCCCGGCGGATGGGGAACGAGTATCTCGCGCAAACACTGATGGCGGAAAACATCGCCACGCTGAATAGCTATGGTGTAAAGAAAATCGTCGTCACGTGTCCCCACTGTCTGCAATCGCTCGGCAAGGAGTACAAACAGCTGGGCGGAGACTATGAGGTGATCCATCATTCCACGCTATTGCAGGAATTGATCCGGGAGGGGAAGCTCCGGATCAAAAGCGCGCAGCGTGGCACAGTGACGTTCCATGACCCGTGCTATCTCGGCCGTTATCAGGAAGAATACGATTCGCCGCGCGAGGTGCTTGCCGCGGCAACGGGAAGGGCCCCGATCGAAATGCAACGGTCACGTGACCGCAGTTTCTGTTGCGGCGCAGGCGGCGGTCGCATGTGGATGGAGGAACGCGAAGGGAAGCGGGTAAACAGCGAGCGCACACAGGAGGCGCTTGCCACGCAGGCAGCGACCATCGGTACAGGCTGTCCGTTCTGCCTGACGATGCTGAGCGACGGTGTGAAGGAAGAGAACGCCGCCGAACGGGTTGACGTAAAGGATATCGCCGAACTCCTGCTGGAGGCTGTCGAAGGGTAGTGTTCCAGGGAGCGGTACAGGTGCGTCATCGGGGGGCTCCGGCTTCGAAGACCAGGTGGACATTATCTGCACAGGGTTGTGCAGCTGCATTCTGATTGCACGGTGAAGTCTCGCATACAGCGTGCGATGCTCACAAGGAGGGAACAATGGACGTCGTACAAATCATTCAGATCGTCGTGGGTGTGGCGCTGCTTGCATTCGGACGCAAGGGCCTCGGGCTATTTCTTGCTGCGATCGGCTTCTTTGCAGGAATCAGCGTCGTCTCTCACTATTTTCCGACGGCACCACAGGGCGTGTTGATCGGTGTGGCCCTTGCCGGTGGTGTCATCGGCATCTTTATCGCTTTCTTCATCAAGAAAGTTGCCGTCGGGGCAGCCGGATTGCTCGGCGGAGGCTATATCGGGTATCTGGTCGGCGTGAATTTCGGATGGGACCAGCAGGGATTCCCATGGATTCCGGTGATTATCTGCGGCGTCATCGGCATCGTGCTTGCCTTCTTTCTCATCAAGTGGGCGCTGATCATTCTGTCTTCCGTCCTTGGCGCATTTCTCGTCGTGCAGGCGTTGAACATGAACCCCGCACTCGGCACGATTGTCTTCTTTGTACTGCTCGCGGGAGGCATTCTGTTTCAATTGCGTTCAGGCAAGTCACAACAAAGCAGCAACTGATGCCACAGGGGTGATCCGATGATGCAGTCCTGGACAATGCGGCTGATCGCCGCCAACGTGGTGATGTATGTGTTGACGCAGATCCAGCCGGCTATCACCATGCAGCTGATGCTGATGCCCGCGCTCCTGCTCGAACGGCCCTGGACCCTCGTCACGTACATGTTCCTGCACGACGGGATGTTTCATATCCTCTTTAATATGCTGGGTCTGTTCTTTTTTGGACCTCGTCTGGAAGCGGAGATGGGCAGCCGGGATTTCCTGTATCTCTACTTCATCAGCGGCATTACCGGTGCCCTCCTCTCGTTTCTCACCCCTCATGTCTGGATCGTGGGTGCGTCCGGCGCCGTCTATGGAATCTTCCTTGCATATGCGCGCTTCTGGCCGCGGGAAACACTGATGATCTATGGCATCATTCCTGTCGAGGCGCGATGGCTTGTGGTGATTATGACTGGATTGTCGGTCTTCGGGGGCTTCACCGGCGGGGGGAATATTGCCCATTTTACGCACCTGGGCGGGTTCCTCGGAGGATATCTCTTTCTCCGGCTCCGGGAAAAGAAAGTCCGTGACCGGCAACTCAAGGCGAAGGGCTCACAGGTCTCGGTCGGTCGGGCCGATGTGGAGCGATGGAAAGCTATCGACAAGACCGCACTTCATGAGGTGAACCGTACGGAACTGGAACGGATCCTCAGCAAACTCGCGACCTCCGGTGCGGAGGGACTGACGCCTCAGGAACAACAGTTCCTCGAACGGTTCAGCAGACGATGACTCCGAAAGAACGCGTACACGCAGCGTTGCAGAAGCGGCCGGTGGACCGCGTACCGATCTTCATGTGGTTCCATCCGGATACAGCTGACAGGCTTGCCGCATTCCTGGACGTCTCTCCATCTGCTGTGGGAGAAGTGCTTGGCAATGATGTCCACCAGGTCTGGGTGGGAAACAACTATGCGATGGAAGGGATCGTTCATCCCCGGGATGGTCAGACGCACACCGATGATTGGGGAATAACCTGGGTCAAGCAGGGTCCCTTCAACCAGATCCTCCGGTCGCCCCTTGCCGGCGCACCCGCCGGGGATGTGGAAGGATATAGCTTTCCGTACAATGCTATCCCCGCACTCCTTCACAATCTTGAAACCCTTCGTCCGTACGCGGGGCAATGGTTCATCGGATGCGACATTTCTCCCTGTCTGTTTGAACTTCTCTGCAGAGTCCGTGGCATGGAGGAAGCGATCGAAGATCTCGCGCTGCATCCTGCGGGCGCCGCTGGATTTTTCAGGAACGCGGCAGATTTCAGCATCGCGCTCGGGGATGCTGCCTGCTCCGCCATCGCTCTCGACTGGTTCTGGACCGGCGATGATGTTGCCGGGCAGGGGTGCCTGATCATGAGCCCGCGCCAATGGCGCACCATGATCAAGCCTCAGCTCGCACGCATTGTTGACGTGGGCATCCGGCACAGGTTGCCGGTTGCCTATCATTGCTGCGGCGCCATGCGCGACATCATCCCTGACCTGATTGAGATTGGCATCGGCATCCTGAATCCGATACAGAATGCCTGTGCCGGCATGGAACCCGGCGACCTCAAACGGGATTTTGGGGGAGCGCTGACCTTCATGGGAGGTCTGGATACGATTGATCTCTTGCCAAAAGGAACTCCTGATCAGGTCTTTCGAGAAACGCGCAGTCTGATTGAAACGATGACCTCAGACGGCGGGGGATACATCCTTGCGGCATCGCACACCATTCCGCCTGAAACCCCGCTCGATAATATCTTTGCGATGTATGCCGCCGCCGGTGTGAGCCGCGAGGAAATCGCTGACCGTGCCGCCGTCGTCCGCAAGAAATCCACGAGGGAGTTACCTGCCAGCAACTGAAAGCGGATGTCATCCCGCGCGTACCGCACATTGTGTTCTGTGATGAGCATACGAGAACGGCGGTGGCCGGACAAGAGCTTCTTGCGCAGCTCTTCGATTGGATAATCCGGGCAAAACATGTATCTTGAAGTACGGTTCCTCTATGGAGGTGCTTCACGCTGCCTCCATCTCAACGCACCTGTGCATCAACGCGCATGTTCCATAACCCAACAAGGCATTCCCCGATGCAATTCCTGATTCGTTCGCTCCTGTTCCTGTGTCTGGTCCCGTTGTCCGCCCTCAATGCTGCCGAGCCATCGCTGGTCGGTTCATGGGAGGCCATGCCCGATAAGAGTACGGATATCGACCTGTATGGATCACTTGCCGTCCGGATCTCCATGACATCATCGCATGTCACACTCGTGCGTCAGTTCGGCACAGCCCGGCGGTTCGTGGATTCGCTGGTCTTGCCATTGAATGGCAAGACAGTGGACGTGACCGTGACAGACAGGGTGTTTCCGACCAATGTCTTCATGGGACTTTCCATGGTCACGGGGTCGGCGCGCACTGTCCGGGCGACGAAGACAGAGTCCAGCCTGCAGATGGATGAATCCTACACTGTCCGGGGTTCACAGGGTGAAGTAAGGGCCACGGCGACTCATAGTTTCGCCTGTTCCCCTGACGGGGAGATCCTGACCTACACGCTGCAGCGTTCAACCCGCCCCTCCGAGCCACCGGTCAAATTCCTACTGAAGCGATCGGGATGGAAACAGGCGTACGTCATCTCCCTTGAAGACAACTGGGAAGTCCAGGGTAAGCTGTATGTCAATGCCTTTCTTATCAGCCTGCAGGGCATTGCCAACAAGAGCGGACCGCTGGTGTACATCCTGTATCCCGAAAATTGGCCGTTCACGTATGTACGGTCTGTGTACGGATTCTACAGGGATAAGAAATACTTCTCATTCAAGGAACTCCGGACAGCGGAAGAAGCCCTCACGACGCTGAAGAGCCACGTCAAGGGATATGTGGTATGGGACAAGAACGTCCGTACATCGCTCATCGTTGCGTTTACGGTGGCCGGGCTCGAACGCGCAGTCGTTGTGAGCGAAGACCTGATCCCGATGGTGGAAAAAGCGGGACTGAAGCCTGTGGAGGATTTCCGCGGGAAGTTCACCGGTCAGAACGACGCACAGATCTATCAATGGGCATACGACCGGTACTGGACCCGCTGCAACAAGGAGTTCATCGTGTGGCTTGGCGGAGATCATGGGCCCGTTATGAAACCCGGCGTCGCTGACTGGGGAATTCACAAAGGGGTCTTTTTCAACGACCTCTCCAGCCGTGTGACTGATACCGTGGAATACGCGCTTGCCAACAGATTGCTTGCAGAGATGAAGCCCATGTCGATGGTCATGGGCTGGCACTCCTACGGGAAGGATCTTGAAAGGGAGCACGTGAAACTCACGTCCCGCTACGGCCACCGCGTTGAGGGTTTGCACACGCTTCCCAATCTCAGTTTCAGCGCGCAGGTGCCGGCCTCACCGGGTTTTGTCTACAAGAACAATCACCATGTCGATCCCGCCAACCCTCCCGTACCGGAGAAAAAAGTCTATATCACCTGTGTCCAGACCGATGGGATCGGGATCGGAGCCTGGCTCAAGCCTGGCCGGGGTGAAATCCCCTATGCCTGGGAGGTGTTGATGAATTACACCTGGATGGCGCCGGCAATGGCGGAGTACTTCTACACGATGGCCACTCCGAACGATTACTTTGTCGGGTGCCTGTCCGGTCCGGGGTACATGTACCCGAAAGCTGTTCCCCCTCACCTGCTGAAGCAGCTCATCGCGACGGCGCGCGAACAGATGAAGACTCTTGATCTGAGAGTATTCGAGACGATGGATTATTCAGAGGGAGCAACCGTGGAGGGGAACTCCGACCTTCCGAAGGAGATTGTCGATATGTACTACGACGGCATGCCGGAGGCAATCGGGTTCATCAACGGCTATGCACCGTCGCATACATTTGCGGTGAAAGACGGCAGACCATTCATGTCGTATGACTACTACCTTTCACCGGTGCGGCCGGAGGCAGATATCATAACAGACCTTCACGAACTCGCACGCGTCAATGCCCAACGCCCATATTTTCTGCTCCTCCACGTGCGCGAATCGAGCGACATCAAACGGGTGAAGGGCGTCCTGGACAAGCTCGGGCCGGAGTTTGCAGTGGTTCCCCTGGACGTCTTCCTCACCATGGCAGGAAAGGAACCGACATTCAAGGAGCGGTTCAAGACCGTTACGCCCAGGTGACCCCGGACACGAAGATACAGAGCAGACGTCACAACGCAGACGAATCGGTAACGACGCGTTAGCACAAACGCATTAGCGTGGATGCATCAGCACAGGCGCATCACCATCGAGGCGTCAACGTTAGCGGATCAAGACCAGCACAAGCACAAGCGAACTGACAAGGATACCATGGCGCCAAAGACCCTGTTCTTACATACTACACTCTTGCTTCTCTGTCTCTCCTCGCCTGCGCTCCGCGCCCAGACTGCCTCCGGACTGGAGGGTGAATGGAAGATGGTGCCGGAACGAAGCTCGGAAATCGGACTGTTTACGACCGTTTCACTGAACATCGCGAGCTCAAAAGACAGCATTACGGTGATACAGCAATGGGGTGGTGCCCGGGCATACCGCGATACCATCACCCTCGCCACGAACGGGAGCGTCCATCGTGTGCCTGTGCGCGACCGCGTGTGGCCGACTAATGTGTTCATGGGCGTGCAGCTCCGGCCGGGCTCGACGCGCGAACTCACTGCCCGCAAAGGGCAGGCCGGCGCAGCCCTGGTGATCACGGAACGCTATCCTCTGCTGGTCTCGCAGGGCAGCATGACACTGGAGACCGAGCACCGGTTCGAACTGTCTGAGAACAACTCGGTTCTGACCTGGCGGCTCGTCCGGCCGACGCGGCCCGGTGACGCAACTGCAACGTACACCTTCACGCGTGCCAGCGTCCACAGTGCCTATATGATGAAACTCGCCGACAACTGGGCGATCGATGGCAAGCTGCCGGTCCAGGCGATGCTCATCAGTCTGCAGGGCATAGCCAATCGCGGCGGTCCGCGGCTCTACTTCGTGTATCCGGAAAAATGGGACTTCCTGTTCACCCCTTCGGTGCTGGAATACTACAAGACCAAGCAACACTACGCATTTGCGGAACTGACGACGCCGGAAAGCGCGTTACAGACATTCCGGCAGGCCGTCAGGGGATATGTTGTGTGGGATCGGGCCGTCCGGACATCGCTCATCGTAGCATTCACGGTTGCCGGGCTGGAGCGGGCGATTGTCGTGAGTGAAGATCTGATCCCGATGGCCGAGCAGGCCGGCCTGAAGCCGGTGGCGGATCTGAGGGGAAAGTTCGCAGGGAAGAACGACGCCCAGATCTTCCAGTGGGCCTATGACCAGTACTGGGACCGGTGCAGCAGGGACATCGTCGTCTGGATGGGCGGCGAACACGGCAAGATCA
This sequence comes from Bacteroidota bacterium, assembly GCA_017860635.1. Lineage (GTDB taxonomy): Bacteria > Bacteroidota > Ignavibacteria > UBA10030 > UBA6906 > JAGDMK01. The sequence goes on along the minus strand of JAGDMK010000041.1, from coordinate 3,997 downwards.
TGAAGCCCGGCGTGGCCGATTTCGGCATCATGAAGCAGGCGTTCTTCACGGACGTCTCAACGAAACCGGAGGACAAAGAAGAATACGCGCTCGCACAGCGGATCATGAGCGAGATGAAGCCGATGTCCCTGGTGATGGGATGGCACTCCTATGCAAAAGACAAGGAGCGGGATCATGTGCGCCTTGCATCCAGCTATGCGCTTCGCGTTGAAGGCCTGCACACGCTTCCCAACATGAGCTTCAGCAGTCAAACCGTGCTGACCCCCGGCTTCACGTTCAAGAACAACCACAACGTCAAACCCGGCGTCACATACACACCGGGGAAGAAAGTATATGTGTCCTGCATCCAGACCGACTGTCTGGGTCTGGGAGCCTGGCTGAAACCTGGCAGGGGAGAGATCCCGTATGCCTGGGAGGTGACGATGAACTGGGTCTGGCTTGCCCCCACCATGCTCGAGTATTTCTACAGCATGGCGACACCGAACGATTACTTCATCGGATCGCTCGGTGGACCGGGGTACATGTACCCCAAAGCCATTCCGAAACAGTATCTCCCTCAGGCAGTCTCCAAAGCACGGGAACTGATGCAGCAGCTGGACCTCAACGTCTTCGAGATCATGGATTACTCTGAGGGGGCGACGGTCGAAGGGAATTCCGATCTGACGCGTGAAGTTGTCGATGCGTTCTATGAGGGCATGCCGGATGCGATAGGGTTTGTGAACGGGTACGCCCCCTCCTACACGTTTACCGTGAAGAACGGGCGGCCCCTCCTGTCGTTCGATTATTACCTCTCCGAGACCAGACCTGAATCCGAAGCTGTCGCTGATCTGCGTGAACTGGCCGCCATGAACCGTGCCCGGCCGTATTTTCTCCTGCTGCATGTGCGCCAATGGAGCGACATCCGGCGAGTGAAGGGCATTCTGGACAAACTCGGTCCGGAGTTCGAAGTTGTGCCTTTGGATCTCTTCCTGAAGATGGCCGGCACAACGCCGACGTTCAAGGAGCGGTTCCTGGAGAGGTGACGTCATGATCAAAAGATGGAGCTCCATAACGCACCCGAGAGGGTGGTGGCGTGCGGCGATCCTGGTGTGGTGCAGCATGCTGCTCTGCGCCCCCGGTGCCCACGCCCAGCATTTCTGGGATCTGTTCTCGACAGCATACACGACAAATGTTCTGGCGTGGACGCGGCACAATGACAATCCGGTGATTGGGCCTTCCGGATCAACCTGGAAAAGTCATGGGACGGGAAGTCCTGAGTTCCTGGAGTTTCAGGGACGGACATTTCTCTTCTACCGGGGCAACGGCGTGCTTCCGGGCAAGGGGAAAACCAGCTCTGACCGCATCGGTGTTGCCGAGCTGCTGGACATCGGGACGATGCGATTAAAGTACCGCGATCTCAACAGGGGATTTCCGGTGATCGATGTCGGCGCCGCCGGAGAGTTCGACGATGCCGGCGTTCAGGGTCCTGCTGCAGTCGCGTTCAAGGGACAGGTCTACCTGTACTACTCGGCCACGGGCAAAGGTCCCCGCAGAATCGGTCTGGCCGTGAGTGCCGACGGAGAGCAGTTCAAGAAAATCGGACCCGTGCTCGAGGGCCGCAGCCCGGATGTGCTGGTGGTCAGAGATACGCTGTACATGATCTATCAGAAGGCAGATCCTGCCGGGTACAAAGTCTATCTGGCGTATTCTCTTGACGGAGAGAAGTTCATTTCGGTCAGTGATCATCCGGTATTCAGCGGAGCAGAGGGCCGCTGGGATGCAAAGTCAATCAGCACGCCCCGCATCTGGGTATCGGGCGGAGTCTACTACATGTTGTACGGCGGCAGCACTGATTATGTGGACGAACCGGAGTTCTTTGGCCTGGCCCGCTCCAAGGATCTCCGGAAGTGGGACGTGCATCCGGGGAATCCTGTGTTCGGAGCCGGAGTTCATGGCACTGCAGACGGAGGAGCTGTGTGGTGTCCCGCCATTAATGAAACGGAGAACTGGTTCGTCCTGCTTTACGAAGGAAGCAGGGGGAAATACAACTGGGATCTGCTGCCTTCGATTTGCATGGCCTGGATTGCCAAGCGGTGAACCAAGGTGCCTCCTTGCGTGAAAGGTAAACCATGAACGTATTGCGCTGTCTCGTCATCCTCGTCATCCTCCACCAGACAGTCCCCTCACCGCTGGAAGCCCAGCCGCTCCGGGAGCATCCGGACGTAGCGCCGACCATCAAACTGCTTGAACAGTGGATAGAAGCTCAGATGGAGTACAGGGCACTTCCCGGTCTTGCTCTTGCGATCGTGCATGACCAGACGCTTGTCTGGTCGCGGGGATTTGGCTATGCCGACCTGAAAACCAGGACTCCGATGACGCCCCGGACGATCTTCCGCATTGCGTCCATCACAAAGACGTTCACCAGTACGGCGATTCTCCAGCTGCGCGATCGCGGAAAACTCCGCCTTGATGATCCGGTCAGCACCTATCTGCCATGGTTCACATACAAGAACCGTCACGCCGAGGGGCCTGCTGTCACCGTACGTCAGCTGCTCACACACACCTCCGGGCTTCCCAGAGAATCGGCTTTTCCGTACTGGACTGACTACAAGTTCCCCAGCAGGGAAGAGATGGTGACCGCTCTGCAGAGCCAGGAGAGTATCTTTGAGCCGGAGACCCGGTACAAGTATTCCAATCTGGGGATGGCGATTCTGGGAGAGGTCGTGGCAACGGCGGCGGGTGAATCCTATGATGCATACATCACGAAGAACATCCTTCAGCCGCTGCGGATGACCAGCTCCAGCGTGTCTCCGCCTGAATCGTTGCGGTCCCGGTATGCTACAGGCTACGGCCGCCGCTTTGCGGACGGTACCCGGATGGAGAGTCCGTTCATGGATTCCCGCGGACTTACGCCTGCCGCCAATATCTCATCCACAGTGGAAGATCTGGCGTTGTTCGCCTCGTTTCACATGCTCGAAGGAAAGAATACTCAGGGGCAGATCCTGAAAGGAAGCACGCTTCGCGAGATGCACAGGGTGCACTGGATTCAGACGGGCTGGCGGAGCGGCCGCGGCCTGGGGTTCGCTGTGTCAAAGGATGACTCCCGGGTGACGTATGGACACGGCGGCTGGGTGGCAGGGAACCGCTCTCAACTTCTCATCAGCCCCAAAGAAAAAGTGGCCGTGATTGTTATGACGAATGCCGACGACGGCGCGCCGGGATTCTTTGCCAACCGTGCCCTGAGCATGCTCGCCCCCGTCATCGCCAAAGCCACCGCACCACCGGTGTCTGAACCCAAGCCGGATCCTCTGTGGCAGAAGTATGTCGGCACATACACCGATCCGTCTGGCTGGGAGACCGAAGTGATGATCATGAACAACAAGCTCGTTCTCTATGGCTACGGTTATCCACCGGAAGACGATCCGACCAATTCCATCACCGAACTGACGCCGGAGGGAACACACCGCTTCAGAATGACGGGGGAAAGTGACAGCGGCGAGCTGGTGGAGTTCGAACTCGGAGCGGATGGAAAGGTTGTGCGGGTGAAGTCGGAAGAGAACTACATGTACCCCAAGCGGTAGGAGCCGGCGTCGCTGGATGCCGCGGCTTACGTACGCTCGTGCGCCGTCATCGTGAAGACCATCCGCAACACATGCTCTTCGGCAGCGGTCAGCGGTTTCTTCCTTCGCTCCATGACGGTCCGGGCAACAGCAACACACTTCTCGATGTCGTAGGTTGTCATCCCCTCCGCTCCGCCCCAGGAGAAGGAGGGGATATACTTCGGTGGAAATCCTCCGCCGAACACGTTGCTGCCCACGCCCACCACTGTTCCCGTATTGAACATCGTGTTGATGGCGCTCTTGGCGTGATCGCCCACGATGACGCCGGCAAACAATGAGCCGCTGTCGATTTCCTTGCCGTTGATCTTCACACGGACGGAACCGTAGTTGTTCTTGAGGTCACTGTTGTTCGTATCTGCACCCAGATTCACCCAGGGGCAAAGATACGCGTGACCGAG
>JAGDMK010000384.1 GCA_017860635.1 Bacteroidota bacterium | reverse complement strand
GATTCATACTGACGCCGCGCAAATTCCTGGTATTTGGACGCGTTCAGAACCTGGATCTGCACGAGCCGGGCGGCGAGAAGGAGGAAAAAGACGATGAGGCCTACTTTGAGCGCAAGGATTCTCTTCCGCATACGCTCATGGGGGCGCGATTCAACCGGCTGTGTGGCCATGACTTCCTTCATTCCGGAAACTCCTTCCGGACTTCGGCGGCACGATCGCGCAGGTCTTCAGGAATGTCGAACCAGAGTGGTTGTGTGCGCGGGTTTGCCAGCCCGAGCTGTTCAGTGGCAATGCCGTTGATTCGGTTGAAAGAAGCTTTCTGGTTGACTTCAGCCAGAATCGTGGCGTTCGCGTCCAGCTGCCGCTGGTACTTTCCCTGCAGCGTGTTGATCTCGCCCAGTATTTCGTTGACCGCGATGGTATTATTAATATAGAGCACCACGAGCGTGCCGATGGCGAAAAGCCCGACAATAATATTGAAAGTGGAATAGCGCTTGCGCGTTCCGGCGCGGTTCTGCCGGATGGCATAGCCGGTCACGTTCGATTGCCGGTTTTCACCATTGAAAATGTACCGGTTCTCCCGCGGTGCGGTTTTCTGAGCCGGCGGCTCCGGACTCTTATGTGTGCTGCGATCCCACATGACGGCGTTCTGCTGCGCGCAATTTCGCACTGCGCGCCCGTGGATTGTGTACCGCCTCTTCCTCAGACGGCACAATGGGTTTTCGTGTCAGGATGCGGAGCCGGGGCTCGGGTTCCTGACTGGGAAGTAACGGAATACCCCGTTGTGTCTGCACCGTGGACTCCGACCGGAAGAATTCCTTGACGATCCGGTCTTCGAGCGAGTGATACGCAAGTACCACGATACGGCCACCGGGAACAACAAGATCCACCGCATCAGCCAGAGCAGACCGGAGACTGTCCAGTTCTCCGTTCACCGCGATGCGCAATGCCTGGAAGATCCGGGCAAGCGATTTCGTGAGGTATTGACCTCCGACCGCGGACACCACGACATTGCGGAGGGCGCCCGTCGTGTCGATCGGGCGCCGGGCGACCAGCCGGCGTGCAATTCTTCGCGAATGCCGTTCTTCGCCGTACTCCCAGAAGACCCGCGCAAGCTCCTCCTCGTCGCGCGTGTTTACCAGGTCCCATGCGCTGAAGCCCTGACGCCGGTCCATGCGCATGTCCAGCCGCTCGTCCTCACGGAACGTGAAGCCGCGAGCAGGTGCATCCAGCTGGTGCGACGACACGCCGAGGTCAAGCACCACGCCGTGTACGTGCGTCCATCCAGCCTCCGCGAGTGTGTCACGGAGGTTGCGAAAATTTGTGTGAACAAAGAACGTCCGCTCCGCAAACGGTGCCAGGCGTGTGCGGGCGGACGTCAGTGCTTCATCGTCCGCATCCAGACAGAGCAGCCGGCCAGGACCGCGGAGGCGCGAACAGATCTCCTCTGCATGTCCACCTCCCCCGACCGTGCCATCCACATACATCCCACCGGTCTCTGTCACCAATAAGTCCACTGTCTCCCGGCATAAAACCGGAATGTGATAGACCGGTGTGTCCAAGTAGTTATTTCTGCAGAACGGTTTGCGCTACGGTCTCGTAGCTTTCGGCCTGTGCCTTCAGGTACTGATCGTACAGCTTCGGGTTCCAGATCTCGATGTGTTCGAGCACCCCGATGATCAGCACTTCGTTCTCGATGTGTGCAAACTGGAGAAGCTCTTTCGGAATGGAAATCCTGGCTTGTGCGTCAAGTTGCGACTCCGTTGCCCGCTCGAGCAATGCGCGCATGAAGAACCGGTGCCGGGAATTGGTGGGGGACAATTGCCGGATGCTCTCCTCAAGTTTGTTCCACTCATCCTGCGGGTACACAAAGAGGCATTCTTCGTAGCCACGGGTGACTACGAATGTGTCATTTGCTTCACGCGCGACATTCTTCCGGAGCTTTGCAGGGATGTTGACCCGTCCCTTATTGTCAACGGAGTAGGCGTACGAACCCTTGAACGCAGACACGGCGCACCTCTTCTGGTTGATCCCCCAACAATTACCCACTTTTACCCACGATACCTCCACAAGATAGGGAATTGATCTTGAAAGTCAAGTGGGGATGCTTCTTATGGGCTATTTTTGGGGATTCTGCCAGGTGGGGAGAAAACAGGCGGAAAGGGAGCGCTGAGGGAGGGTTTTTGTGAATTGACAATCCCAGCCTTTCGCTGTATGTTTCTATGGACTGTGGGGAGTCTATGGCCCGGCCCCGGGCCGCCGCGCTGGACCCTGTTCCAGTTTCTTCGCTACAGAGCATGCCCTGAGCCTACCGATGGGCCCACCTCGACGACCTCAGGCTGAGAATCCTTGCAGCATGATCCCCCTCTCGGCCCGTACAACGTGGGAGATCCGACATGCACATCACCATTCCTCATCTCGTGCGTGGCAGCGCTGCGCGCATCACCGGGCTATCTCGCGATCCACAACTCATGCTCAATGAACGATCAGTCGCATCGCCCGCCAGGAATTTCTCCGAAAAGTCCCGTGACACACCTCCACAGGAAGTGCAAGGGAGCCGTAAAGAGTGCTCCATGGGAGATCCTATGCGCCAGATAACGTGTGCGCTACTGCTTGGCGTTTTCCTCATGCTCTCCGTGGAAGGCAGCCATGCCGAATGGAAAAGGGTGCGCCGGCCAGGGAGCGACATACGCTCCCTGGCATTCAACGGAAGTACGTTGTTTGCAGTCGGCTCAAAGAACAGGATGTATCGTACGACCGACTCCGGGCAGACCTGGACACAAGTCAACCTGACCGGGACCAGGGCCGTACCGAACCGCGCCTACACCGTCCTGGCGCTGTATCCGGAATGTGCTCTCCTGGGCACGAGCACTGGCAGCATCTACAGAGGAAAAAGCGACGGATCAGGTTGGTCAACGGCGGCGACTGGTGGCACAGATACTATTCTTGCGTTTGCAGGGTCACGGGGGAAGAGCAGTGTCAAATTCGTAGCTGGTGGTTTTGGTAACGGGATCAGGGTCAGCAATGACTCCGGAAATACCTGGACTTCGTCAAATGCGGGACTGTCAAATCTGAAGGTTACCGCGCTGGGTCTCGGTCCATCCCTAACAGACTCCAGCGGCCAGATTGTGTTCGCTGCAACCTACGGAGGTGGCGTTTTTGTCTCTCCCGACAATTGTCAGACGTGGTCGCCAACCGGTCAATCCCCATCAGTTTCGATCATCAACGCTCTGCATGTAGACGGGGATCATCTCGTCGTAGGGGGACTCGGCGGAAAGGTCTGCAGGTCTTCTGACGGGGGCAACAGCTGGCAGGATGTCTCAGCAAATCTGCCAAACACTGAAGTGCT
>JAGDMK010000196.1 GCA_017860635.1 Bacteroidota bacterium | reverse complement strand
TGTACCGCAAAGCGCTGTCCATCAGTCCGAACTTTTCCAACTCTCACATCGGCATCGCTGCTGCCCTCATGTACCAGGACAAACCCGCCGAAGCGCGCGTAGAAATGGCTGCGCTACTGGCGAAAGCCCAGGATGACACCGATCGCCGGCAGGCAATGTTTGTCAATGCCCTCTCGTATATCGAAGAGGGGAAAACCGAGGACGCAATACGGGAAATGAAGCAGCAGTATGCCCTTGGTCAGAAGATCAATGACGCGGGGGCGATGTCGGGTGACCTCGTTGCAATGGGAACAATACAGCTCGAGGCCGGGAACATCAGCGCTGCCGAAGAGCTCTACAAGAAAGCGTTTGAGGTCGTGCAGAAGTCGGCGCTGCCGGATGCGGTGAAATCATTGAACCGACTCGGAAGCCGCTATACATCGGCTGTTGTTGCCGCCGCGAAAGGGGAGTATGACGCTGCATTGAGAGCGGCTGACGAGCTGTCTCGGAGTGCGGATTCGCTGGGGAATCGGAATCAGGTCCGACTTGCCCATGAGGCGCGAGGAAGAATAGCGTTAGCCCGGAACGACTATGCAACTGCGCTGAACGAACTGGCAAATGCCTCTCAACTGAACCCGTACAATCTCTACCGGATCGGTGTTGCGCATGCAGGATTAGGGCAGCATGAAAAGGCCAAAGCGTTCATGAAGGCTGCTGCCGACTTTTCCGGACTTCCACAGTTGAATTACGCATTGATCCGGCACAAGGCACAGACGATGCTCGCGGGCATGTAGTTCACAGGGAAGTTGTGATGTGACGGACCGATCTTGCTGCAGAGGGCGAAACGGGTCTCGTGTGGATGAGGAGTCACTACAGGAGACCCGCTTTGTCTATGAACGTGAGAACACTCGTGTCATGCCCCGATCAACCACGCCACCTCGGTTGCAGGAGCATGCGAATCAACGTTGAAATGCCTACTTCGCAAAGAGCAGAACTCCAAGGATGACCAGCACCACGAGTAATATGATGGCAAGTGCGAACGAACCTTCAGCTATGCCATACGTCGTGCGGTATGCATCGTATCCGAGTGTGGGATCTGTGTGACGTTTTTCGGTTCTTCGCTTGAATCTGACACGTGAGTTGTCGAATTTCTCGATCATTTCCCATCCGGCACGTGCCTCCTCCTCGCACAAGCGCTTCAGAATCTCCGGATTGTTGAACCGCCCGAATATGGACCGGACAATCTTGAATTCCCATCCCTCAATGTCCTCTTTCTTGTATCCGGTTTTCTCCTGCTCTTCCTCCTGCTGCTCACGACGCCGCTTCGCAGCTGCCGCGGTGGATCCGTACATAGTTTTCCTCCTCAACGGGTTTGTCAACACAATATACGTGTTTACCGCGGGACTTGATGCATTCCGACTCCCTCCTGCAAAGTAGTAAAACGTAGCTATTCTGGCGGGCGTCCAGTGAGGAATTGAGGCAGTTTTTAAGGGTTCAGCACATGGTAAACCCCCAGATTGACGAAGTCAAGCAAAAAAGACTTGACACCGATCACCGATTTCCTATATTGAAATGCAATCACCACACCAATGGAAACGGGCATCCATACAGGCATCCTCTCTGCATCCCAGGCCTCCGCTGAGGCCAAACGCCTCGCCGTTTCTACACTGGGTATTCTGCTTCTTCTGTTGAGCCTTCTGCTCGTCCTGGGGCTATTGCACTAACCCCGACGCCAGAGGGCAACCCGCACACACCGAAAACACTATAGTCACTTTCCCGGTCTAGCACGGTTCACCTCTGGCAGGCAGAGACTTGTTATGTCTTTGTGTCGCACTTTGAGGATGAACCGCTATGACAGAACAATCCGTCCCAACCCGCCGCAGCGAGATGATCACCAAAGGCGTTCAGCGCACGCCAAACCGGGCCATGCTCCGTGCAGTGGGTTTTGAGGATGCTGATTTCAACAAGCCCATCGTCGGCGTCGCGAATGGCTACAGTACCATCACTCCCTGCAACATCGGACTGGATGGTCTCGCTGCCCGGGCCATGGACGAGCTCCGCAAGGTGGGCACAATGCCCCAGGTGTTCGGGACGATTACCGTAAGCGACGGCATCTCGATGGGTACGGAAGGGATGAAACTCTCCCTCATCTCGCGCGAGGTGATTGCCGACTCCATTGAGACGGTCTGCAGGGCGCAGTGCATGGACGGCCTCCTCGCTCTGGGAGGATGCGACAAGAACATGCCGGGAGCCATGATTGCGTTCGCGCGGCTCAACATTCCAGCGATCTTCGTCTACGGCGGAACGATAAAACCAGGGCACTACAAAGGACGCGACCTTACAGTCGTCAGTGCCTTCGAGGCGGTAGGCGAGTACAGCGCCCATCGGATCGACGAGAACGAACTGCTCGAAGTCGAGCGGCATTCCTGCCCCGGTGCGGGCGCCTGCGGAGGCATGTATACCGCGAACACGATGTCCTCCGTGATCGAGGCGATGGGTCTGTCCCTTCCGTATTCCTCCACCATGGCTGCGGAGGATCCGGAAAAGGCGGACAGCACCGCTGCCTCCGCTGCCGCGCTTGCCCGGGCAATCGAACATCAGATCCTCCCGCGTCAGATGCTTACACGCAAAGCATTTGAGAATGCAATCGCGCTGGTGATGGCGGTTGGCGGATCCACAAATGCAGTCCTTCATCTGCTCGCTATCGCACATGCGGCTGAAGTTCCCCTCGTGCTTGACGACGTTGAAACCATCCGCAAGAAAGTCCCGGTGCTCTGCGACCTGAAGCCAAGTGGTAGATTTGTCATAACAGACTTCCATCGCGCCGGAGGAGTGCCGCAGGTGATGAGGATGCTGCTGGATCACGGCCTCCTTCATGGCGATGCACTCACGATCACTGGACAGACAGTAGGCGAGGTGCTTGTCCGCGTTCCCGGCCGGCCGCCCTCGGGACAGGAAGTCATCAGGGATTGGGATAATCCGATACACCCGCACGGCCACCTGGCAATCCTTCACGGAAACCTGGCGACAGAAGGCGCGGTGGCCAAGATCACGGGGGTGAAGTCCCCGAAGATCACCGGACCTGCCCGCGTCTTCGATTCGGAAGAAGCATGCCTGGAGGCAATCCTGGCCGGATCCATACGCGCCGGGGATGTGCTCGTGATCCGGTACGAAGGACCGCGCGGGGGACCGGGCATGCGCGAGATGCTTGCGCCCACCTCTGCCATCATCGGTGCGGGGCTCGGCGATGCAGTCGGACTCATCACCGACGGCCGCTTTTCCGGTGGAACGCACGGCCTCGTGGTCGGCCACGTTGCGCCTGAAGCGGCTGTGGGCGGGACGATCGCGCTGGTGCAGGAGAACGACACCATCACCATTGACGCCGACACGCTCAGGCTGCATTTGCACATCACTGACGACGAATTGAAGCGCCGGCGCGCGATCTGGCGCCCGCCTCAAATGAGGTACACAACAGGCGTCATGGCAAAGTATGCAAAGGTCGTGTCGAGCAGCAGCAAGGGGGCAGTCACGGACCTCTGACCGGCCTGCTTTCGGGCGACGATGATCGGCGATTGGCAATGGAAGGGATGTGCCGGGACAGCCTCTGATGCTCCGGATCAGAACTTTTGAGTCAATGAAGACAATATCCATTCACAGCAGGGAGCTACAATGACGCCACACACACGAAGCGAGGGGAAGACGGCACCGGGTTCGATGATGACGGGAGCGGAGATCTTTGTGCGATCGCTCGTTGCGGAGAAGGTGGAAGTTGTGTTCGGCTATCCCGGCGGAGCCACCATTGGCGTGTACGATGCGCTTCACGACATCTCGGATATCCGGCATGTCCTGACTCGCCACGAGCAAGGCGCCGCCCATGCTGCCGAAGGATACGCCAAGGCGACGGGGAAGCCGGGCGTGGTGCTGGTGACCTCAGGCCCGGGCGCAACCAACACCGTGACGGGCATCGCCGACGCGTACATGGATTCAATCCCGCTTGTGGTGTTCACCGGCCAGGTGGCGCTCCACATGATCGGAAACGATGCGTTTCAGGAGGCCGATATTGCCGGAATAACGCGTCCGATCACGAAGCACAACTACATCGTCCGTGACGTCGCAGAGCTTGCGAAGACCATTAAGGAGGCATTCTACATCGCGACGAGCGGCAGGCCCGGCCCTGTCCTTGTTGATCTGCCGAAGGATGTGATGGCACAGAAAGCGCCGTTTCAATATCCATCCACGGTCTCCCTCCGGAGCTACAACCCCATTGTGGAGGGCCATGAGAAGCAGATCAAGAAAGCCGCGAACATTATCAATGAAGCGACTCGGCCTGTGCTGTATGCCGGGGGCGGAGTGATCCATTCGGGCGCCGCTGCGGAATTGACGGCCTTTGCCCGCAAGCTCGGCTGTCCGGTGACCACGACGCTTCACGGGCTGGGGGCGTTTCCGGAGACGGATCCTCTGGCACTCGGCATGCTCGGGATGCACGGAACATGGTATTCCAATATGGCTGTGCACGGATGCGACGTGCTGATCGCCGTGGGAGCACGGTTCGACGACCGGGTAACCGGCAATGTCGAGCAGTTTGCGCCGGACGCAACGATTGTTCATATCGATATCGACCCGTCTGCCATCAGCAAGAACGTGAGGGTGGATGTCCCCATCGTGGGGGATGTCAAGAACGTTCTCGGAAACCTCATCAACCATGTGCACCCTCTGCGGACCGAGGACTGGCGGAACACGATTGCGGTCTGGCAACGCGAGCATCCGCTGCGGTATCAGGCTGGAAGCGCGCTGCGGGCGCAGCAGGTCTTCCAGCAACTGGGCCAGTTGACCGGAGGGGATGCGATCATCGTCACCGATGTGGGCCAACATCAGATGTGGGCTGCGCAATTCTTTACCTGGACGCAACCGCGGACGCATATTACGTCAGGCGGGCTGGGGACGATGGGCTTCTCTCTCCCCGCCGCAATGGGGGCGGCGTTCGGTCGCACTGACATGCCCATCATCTCGATCAGCGGTGACGGCGGATTCCAGATGAACTCACAGGAGCTGACCACAATCGTCCAACATCGCCTGCCGATCAAGATCTTTGTCATCAACAACGGCTTTCTCGGTATGGTCCGACAATGGCAGGAGCTGTTCTGGCGGCGACGCTATTCGCAGGTCGAAATGGCCAGCCCGGATTTTGTCAAACTCGCCGAGGCACACGGATGTCCCGCATCCAGAGCGACGACGCCCGAAGAAGCGAGCGTGGAGATGGAGAGGGCGCTTGCGCATACGGATGGTCCGATATTCGTCGAGTTTGTGGTCGCGCAGGAGGACAATGTGTACCCCATGATCCCCGGGGGACAGAGTGTGAACGAGATGCTGGACACGCCGATCGACCCGGATGGCGGATCAATCACCATTCAACCCAAAGGGAGCCATGCACTCCCACGAAAGGATGCCCATGTCCCCGTCACCGTCCACTAACACGCGCAAACAACAGGCCTCCGGAACCGTCGTCCGGAGGCAGCATACGATCTCCCTCCTGGTTGAGAACAAGTTCGGCGCCTTCAACCGGATCGCCGGCCTCTTTGCCGCAAAGGGGTACAACATCGAAAGCCTCAGCGTCGGTCCGACGGAAGAAGAGGATGTGTCGCGCATGACGATCGTCACGGAGGGGGACGATCCGATCATCGAGCAGATCACCAAGCAGCTCCACAAACTGATCGACACCATCAAAGTGGTGGATCTCACATACGACAGCTTTGTAGAGCGCGAACTCGTCCTGATAAAGGTGCAGACGTCGACTGCGACCAGGTCAGAGATCATGCAGATCGCGGAGATCTTCCGCGCTAAGGTGGTGGATATCAGTCCGCGGACGCTGACGCTGGAGGCAACGGGAAGCGGCCAGAAGGTGGATGCGATCATCAAGATGCTGAAGCCGTTTGCCATCAAGGAGATTGCGCGGACGGGGAGAGTGGCGTTGAAGAGGGAGTTCCAGGGAGATGTGTGACGGGTAGCAAAAGGCTGCAGATTGAACGATAAGGATATGCGACCGAGAATCATGGAGAGAAGAATGAAGAGTCCTGAGAGAGGGCTGAGGCAGGGTGAATGCAGAGTGAAGATTCCGTAGAAATGCCGGAGGATACGTGAACTGAAGACCACGGATGGTGAACAGATTTCCATGGACGGAGAATCACGTATCGTGGGTTGAGGGCGCGACGACCAACAATGGAGAACCAATGAGATGGAACAGGTAAGCATATTTGACACGACGTTGCGGGATGGAGAGCAGTCGCCCGGATGCAGCATGAACCTTGACGAAAAAGTGCGAATGGCCGTCCAGCTCGAACGCCTCGGCGTGGATGTGATCGAAGCCGGTTTTCCGATTGCGTCTGTCGGCGATTTCGAGGCTGTCCGGGAGATTGCCGGGAGGGTGAC
>JAGDMK010000195.1 GCA_017860635.1 Bacteroidota bacterium | reverse complement strand
TGGCGCCGGTACTTGCGCATGAACTTCGGCGTGAGGATGCCGATCTTCGACAGGAACCAGGAGACCATGGGGAGTTCGAAAACCACCCCTGCTGCCAGCATCACGCTGATGATGAAGTTCATGTATTCGCTAATGGCGATGTTGTTCTCAATCGTCGAAGTGCCGAACGTGGAAAAGAACCCCAGCGCAGCCGGCAGCATGGCGAAGTACGCAAATGCAATCCCGCCGAGAAAGCAGATCGTAGAGAACGCGACGATCGCGCGGATCGACTTCCGTTCATGGGGAAGCAAGCCCGGCGAGATGAACGCCCAGAGCTGGTAGAGAATATTCGGGATACTCAGGATAACTCCGCCGATGAGGGCGACCTGCATGTACATGAAAACCTGGCCGAACGGTTTCAGGTTCTGCAACCGGATGGGAGGCTGGCCGGGAAGGAGCTTTGCGTTGACCTCTACGATGGGCCGCAGGAGCACATCGGTCATGATCCAGTCGATGAACACCCCGCACACGATCATGCCGATCAGGACGCCGATAAGCGCCTTGATGAGCCGCCAGCGCAGTTCCTCAAGGTGTTCGAGGAACGACATTTCTCCCGGGGGTTCCTGATCCAGCCCGGTGTCCGGCTTTTCTGCCATGGTGTGGACCGTGGTTCTCTGATCAGACCTTCAACTCTGCGTAGAGGGGGAATTCGAGACAGAGATGTTCCACCTCCGCTGCCACAGAGGCGTACATCTGTGTGTCGCCAGAGTGTGTCAGCACCCGATCGATCAGCATCGCGATGCGTTCCATCTCGGCCTCGCGCATCCCGCGGGTCGTCAGTGCAGGGGTGCCGATCCGGATGCCGCTCGTAATGAGAGGGCTCTTGTCGTCGAACGGCACGGCATTCTTGTTGACGGTGATGCCCGATGCATCCAGCGCTTCCTGCGCTTCCTTCCCCGTCAGATTCCGGTTGCGGAGGTCGATGAGCATGAGGTGGTTGTCCGTTCCGGATGACACGATGTTGTAGCCCCGGGCAAGAAGTCCGGCTGCAAGTGTCTGTGCATTCCGGATCACCTGCCGTGCGTAGGTTTCAAATGACGGCTGAAGAGCTTCCCGGAAGGCGACTGCTTTTCCGGCGATCACGTGCATCAGGGGTCCGCCCTGGATGCCCGGGATCACCATAGAATCCAGCAACTCCGACATGCGCTTGGTGCGCCCCGACTTGGGTGCGACGATCCCGAACGGATTGTCGAAGTCCTTGCCCATGAGGATCAATCCGCCCCGCGGGCCCCGGAGGGTCTTGTGCGTTGTCGACGTGACGACGTGGCAGTGGGGGATCGGATCGTCGAGGAGACGGCGGGCGATGAGTCCGGCCGGATGCGCAATGTCGGCGAACAGAAACGCCCCCACTTTGTCGGCGATCACGCGGAACGCCTTGTAGTCGATATTCCGTGAATACGCGCTGGCGCCGACGGTGATCATTTTGGGGCGTTCTTTCAACGCAAGCTGCTCGACTTCGTTGAAGTCGATGGTGCCTGTTTCGCGGTTCACACCGTACGGAACGAACCGGTAGAACTGGCCGGAGAAATTGACCGGTGAGCCGTGCGTCAGATGTCCGCCATGGGAGAGGTTCATGCCCATCAGGGTGTCGCCGGGCTTGACGAACGTGAAGTAGACGGCCATGTTGGCCTGCGATCCGGAATGAGGCTGGACGTTGGCGTATTCTGCGCCAAACAGTTCCTTGACGCGGTCCCGGGCGAGGTCCTCCACGACATCCACATACTCGCACCCGCCGTAATACCGCTTGCCGGGGTAGCCCTCGGCGTACTTGTTGGTCAGCGGCGAGCCGACTGCCTCCAGCACCGCCATGCTGACGAAGTTCTCCGAAGCGATGAGCTCGAGCTTCGTGTTCTGGCGGTGGACCTCATTTCTCACTGCGGAGCCGACTTCGGGATCCTGCATCTGAAGGGTAGTCATGTCATTCCTCCTCAAAACGCTGGAACCAGAGTTCGCTGATCGTCAGGGACGCGGAGAAGCGGAGAATGTTGTCTTTGATCATGCTCTTACCGGTGGTTCCCCGGCTGCCATACTCGACCGCAAGGTTAAGGCGCGTATCGGCGCTGACGGGGATGCCTGCGCCTGCGGTGACCGCCCATGCGTTGACGGGTTCACCGCCCGGTGCAAAGTACGTTGCCTGGTACAGTGCACCCAGGCGCCAGGCGATACGGTCAAGGAGAGGCTGACCCGCCTCGCGGGCGGGAACGCGTTCCATCCCGATCCCGATCAGCGTTGAATTCCGGATGCCGTCCAGGGGTTTCCCGCGGTACTCTGCCGAGCTCCACGCCTGCGTGCTGATGTCAGCCGCCAGTAGCACCCGGTCAGAAGCGCGATACGCGATCCCGAACCCCAGGCTGGCGGGAATGACCAGGTCGCTCTCCGTCTCCGCCGTCGTGTCTCTGAGGCTTGTGAAGAGATAGGTGTACCGTTGCGTCGCCGTCAACGTGCTGCCGGTCGTGAAGGAGATGCCGAACGAAAATGGGGCAAGAATGGGACTCACGTCGCCCAGACTGTCGAGGAGGGCGCTCGCCGTGAACGTCGTTCCGTTCATCGTAGTTTCTTCGTTCTGGGTCCCTCCCGCGTACGTCGATGAACGCGGGGTCATGGTGCTGGTCTTTTCCACGGTGCCGAAGAGATAATTGATTCCGGCACCCACCGCGAGCGAACGCGTCGGTGCCCACGAGAGTCCGAGGATGCCTTTGCTGATCCCGCCTTTTCCCGTGTGATTGATGCTGTATGCCATCGTATCCGCGGTGCCGGTGAATGTCGCCGATGTGTAGGTATTGTAGTCCACCTTGCTGTACGGCGTGAAGCCCGCAGCGACCACGAAACCCCGTTTGGGTGAGACGGGGAGCGCAATCATGGCGCCGCTGAAGTCGGCTTTTGCGAGAAAGCGCGACGTGGTCCCGTTTGTGGAATTGAAGCCTTCGTACAACATTCCCGCCTCGATGCGCGCGCGGTCGATCCGGCTCCATGTCGCGGGAGAGAGCGTGTTGATGTAATACGGACCGGGAATCGCGTAGCCGGTATATCCCATGCCTGCCGAACGGGCATTCGGCGCCAGTCGCAAATCTCCGATGCCCATGAACGAGTAAATCGATCCTCCGCTTCCTGCGAGTACGGGACTGGCAGGGAAAAGCAGGGGAACCATCATCAGCAACCAGAATGATCGTCTCACGTTCTCCTCGCCTGT
The DNA here is from genome assembly GCA_017860635.1 of Bacteroidota bacterium. Classification (GTDB taxonomy): domain Bacteria; phylum Bacteroidota; class Ignavibacteria; order UBA10030; family UBA6906; genus JAGDMK01. Next base: position 3,190 of record JAGDMK010000195.1, on the reverse strand, counting down.
CAGTTCTGTGGTGTGGAATACAGGATGCGGATCCTGGGCCGCTGCGCCGCGTTTGCCGCGGTCGGGCCATAGAACGTCAGGAGATCGAAACTCCTGAACTCCTGTTCCCCTGCAACGCGGAGCATCAGACCATGGTTTGGTCCCCGCACCCAGGATTGCACCGTGGTGTGGACGTCGGCCGCATACGTCTGATCCGTTCCGCTCTTCGGGGCGCCCGTTGCTGCGGAGGACTCGAACGCTCCCGTTGCCGAATCTGCCACCATGGCATGCGCATTGAACGCTCTGTCTCCGGAGAACCGGTTGAGCTTGCTGGTAAGAGGGTCGCGTTCCAGGAGCAGTTCGGCCAGATGAATCGCTGATCCTTTGGGGATGAACCCGACGTCGAACTTCACCACAGTGCGGTACAGAATGCCCGCCTGCAGATACATCAGATCCTGTCTGGTATTGACGTTCTCATTATTGCCGAAAAACGTGTCGATCCCCGACGTGTACAGGGCCGTATCTTTCACTGTCCCTGAGGTGTTGGCGGCGATAATCTCCAGTGTAGGGAGATCTTTTGTAGAGTCGGCTTCAAACGGGTAGAACCCGCGCACAACGTTCGTCCCCGGTGTGGGCACGAGGACGATGCCATATTTTGTGTCTGCGTTATCGGTCCCGGCCGTGCGGAGCCATTCGCGGACCATGGCGGTGTCCAGATCGACGACGATCTTTTCTGTGTCGGCGCCCACGAATCCGGAGTATGTGCCCCGGGTCAGTGAGGGATCATAGAACCCGAGCTGCAGGCTGTCCCATGTCGCGAGCCCGGCTGTCCATGTCCGGTTGATACGGTGGACGGTGAACCCGAAGGGTGCTGTGGAGTCGCCGAAGAATGATGCTGCCCTCAGGGTGAGCCGGCCCGAGAGCACGTTCACCGTATCGCGGACAGGGAAGAAGTTGGAATAGAATGCAAGTGCGCTGATTGCGGTGTAGTCGCCGGACTTTCCGACAAGGTTGATGCTGGAATTCATCGGATAGTACTGGCGGAACGTCGTAGCACTCGTCGCTGTAATGGTCGTTTCGCGGGCGGCCACGTTCAGAAAGGGGAGTGGCGCCAGCAACGCGTTCTCTTCAGTGGGATCCTCGCTGCACGATACGACGAGAGCTGCAAGGATCAACGGCAGCCATCGTCTTTTCCCGTCACGCATGTTTCAGGACATCTCCTTCGCTCTGTTGCAGTATGTACGCTACGGCTTCGGCGACAGACGGCCGGACGGCGTCCGGTGAAAAGCCGGCGGCGTGGCATTCTTGCAGTGCTGACGGGCCATATCCCGTGAGCACGAGGATGGTCTGTGCGCCCACAGCCCGCCCTGCTTCAATGTCTGCCGATTTATCCCCCACGACATAGGAACGCTGGAAATCAACATCGAATTCTTCGGCCGCCCGGCGGAACATCCCTGTCCGCGGCTTGCGGCAATCGCAGGACGCCCGGTACGGCGGCGTGCCCAGGGTCGGGTGGTGTGGACAATAATAGATACGGTCGATGCGGGCGTGATCGCGGGCCAATTCGTCCTCCAAGCGCGTGTGGATCGGCACGAGATCCGCTTCCGCGAAGAATCCCCGTGCGACCCCGGACTGGTTGGACACAACGAATGTGAGAAAGGACCGTTCGTTCAGCGACTGCACTGCTTTCCCCGCGCCGGGGATCATCCGCAACCCGTCGGGTGTTGCCAGGTATCCAACGTCTTCGATCAACGTTCCGTCCCGATCGAAGAACACGGCGGCGCGTCCATTCCTCACTTTCGTGTGAGACTCCTGTACAGCTGGATGTACTTGCGGGCCGATGCTTCCCAGGAGAAATCCTTCACCATGCCGTTCTTCATGAGCTTGCGCCATGCCGCGCTGTCTGCGTAGACGGCGACAGCCCGCTGCACGGTCTTTAACAATGCGTCACTATCGTACTCTGCAAACTTGAAGCCCGTCCCGTTCCCCGATGACGGATGGAATTCCTCCACCGTGTCATCAAGTCCGCCCGTTGCCCGCACCACCGGGACCGTGCCGTAGCGCATGCTGTACATTTGATTCAGGCCGCACGGTTCATAGCGCGAGGGCATGAGAAACATGTCGCTTCCTGCTTCAATGAGGTGGGCGAGATCATTGTTGAACGTCAGCGAGATGCCGACCTGCTGCGGGTGATGTTTCGCTGCCTTCTCGAAGAGATCGTGATACTTCTTCTCGCCCGTTCCCAGCACCACCAACTGGACATGCAGCTGCATCAGGTGTTCCAGCATCTCGCCGATCAGATCGAATCCCTTTTGATCCGCCAGTCGCGAAATGATCCCGATGACGGGGGTGCGTTCCTGGAAGGGCAATCCCATCTTGCCCAGCAGGGCCTTCTTGTTTTCGATCTTGAGATCCATGGAGCGGACGTCGTACCGCTGAGGGATCAGCGCATCGACAGACGGATCCCAGACCGCGTAGTCTGCACCGTTCAGGATGCCGGTCAGATCGTGTTTGCGCTTCTCGAGGATGTTCTGCAGGCCGCATCCATATTCGTCCGAGCTCCGGATCTCCTGCGCATACTTTTCGCTCACCGTGGTCAGGGCATCGGCGTGGACCAGTCCGGATTTCAGCATATTCAGATTGCCGAAGGCGATCACGCCATGATCCGAGTCCTGATCCTTCGGCAGGAGCGTCTGCGCGAATGAGGTGCGGGGGAACACGCCCTGATACGCCATGTTGTGGATCGTGAACACCGTCCGCGTATCCTTGTAGAACGGATCCCCCTTGTAGAGCGTCTTCAGGTATGCGGGAACAAGTCCGGTGGGCCAGTCGTTGCAATGAATGATATCCGGCTGCCACCCCAGCTTCTTGAGCACCTCCAGCACTCCGCGGTTGAAGAACGTGAACCGCACGTCGTTGTCGGGGTAGTCCTTCTTGGTCTCGGGGTGCACATAGAGTCCCGACCGTCCAAAGAGGGCCGCGTTGTCCAGGAGGTAAGTCTGGACCTTGACCTGGGTGTTGGTGATGAACGAAGACTTGACGCTGGCCGGAAACTGTCGCGTTCCCACAGGAATGGCGATTTCCTGGAGCCGGATCATATCATGAAGGCGCGCTTTGCGTTCGCTGATGCAGCCGTACCGGGGCAGCATCACGCGGATTTCATGATCGAGCGCACGGATGACCTGCGGGAGAGCGCCGGAAACGTCGGCTA
>JAGDMK010000194.1 GCA_017860635.1 Bacteroidota bacterium | reverse complement strand
GAAGGGCGGCGGCTCGTTATCTGCTCCGCGTGGCGGGCGTTCGTCCATCACGTGCGTTCCCTGGCTTTCCTGAACGGAGGGCAAGGATGTTGGCAAAGAGCCGGTAGGCCCCTTCCACACCTGCGGGAAGCTGCCGGTTGAATGCGTAGGCGTTATAGACGAAGGTGCCCTTGCCGTAGTGTGCAACGAGGAGTCCGCCATTGCGCATCGACTCTCCCGTGTCGCGCGAGGCGAGGAGACTGTCGTAGCGTCGGTCCCACCTGTCGGCGAAATAGAGTCCCCGTTCCTGCACCCAGTCTGCAAAGTCGTGTTTTGTGATGCGGTTCGGAGTTGTGAAGACAGGGTGGTTTGGCATGAGCATGGTGACCGGAGCGTCCTCTTCCGCAACTCTGTCGCGTGAGAGAGAAAGGGGATAGGGCCCGATGGATTCGCTCTCTCCTCGCTGAGCCGTTACGTAGTGAACGATGTATGTGCCACCCTGCTCGACATAGTGCAGGAGCCGCTCCTGGTTCCGGCGCAGGGCCGGCCGTGTATTGTATGCACGGATCCCGGTGACAATGACATCGTAGCCGGAAAGATCGGCCAGAGCAAGGTCATCATCCGAAAGCGTTTCGACCCGGTAGCCGAGCTGGACCATTGCCGCGGGCAGTGCATCTCCTGCTCCCTCGATATAGGCAGCGCGTCCGCCCGGACTCCTGATCCCGGAACGCAAAAGCGTTGTCCGCGCAGAAGTCATCATGATCTGGCGGGGGATATGTTTGTATGCGACTGATTCTACTGTGCTCTGCGATCGCGTGCTGTCCAGCGTGACCTCCGCAAGCGCGACACCTGACGATGCTCCGGCCGCGGCGGTAATCTGCGTGCGGTAGACTGCTTCTCCCGCGTTCGGCGGCAGTTCCACCTTGTGCCGGGCCGGAGAGGCCGTCCAGCCCTGCGGGAGAATCAGCTGCAGTGTCCCGGACAGCGGCCGTTCGCCACCGACAAGCGAAACGTGAAGAGACTTCGTAGACTGACCATCAAACACCAGCACGGATTCGCGGATATGGATGTCTACCGGCGGGGTGACCGCAAACGGATTATACACTTCCCCGTCCACGGGGTCTATGGTTTTCTGCTGAAGCGGAATACGGAGTGGCAGGGCGCCCTGAGGATGCGACAGATGAAACTCAGCGACAAGCGCCGGAGGTGCTTCAGCGAGCCCCCGGAGCTGCTGCTGTGGTACCCGGTATGCGCCGGCCGTGGAAGGAATCTCAAGCCAGTACGGCTGGGAAAAGGGAAAATCCCGGGGAATGGAGATCTGCGACTGGAATCTGACCGGCTTGTTGGGAAGCAGGGGAGTCGAGCATACGCTGTCTTCAGATCGAAGCGGGAGGCGGATGCGGTCGAGAACAAACGGCGTCTGAGAACGGTTGACGACAATGCAAGTCACCGGGACGCTCCTGCCCGGTGAGGCAGAGGCGAGCGGCGTAGAAAGTTCAACCCAGATGCCCGCGCATGAACGTATCAAGGCCTCCACCTGCAATCTCTTCACGCGCACCATCGGGTCCTGGGGAAGGGTTGTCAGCGCGGCAGCGACGCGTAAGAGCGGCGCAACACAAAGGGCCGGGTTCTCGACCGAGTATGCCGCCTGTGCTCTGGAGATCAAAGCATCCAACGAATCACCGCCTGCAACTCTGCTCCAGGTGAGAGGGACGCCGTCGAAGAGATCGCGCACGGCGGTATCGCCGCGCAGGTGCTGGAATGCATTCACTGCCTCGCCACGATTCTGGGGTGCACCGAAACCCTGGCTCTTGTGCATGCTCCTTCCTTCACCGGCAAGCTCCGCATAGGAGCGGCCGAGGAGGGGAGAGTACTCGCCCAGGTCGATGCGCACCGTACCGGGGGTGAGCGTGGTGTCAGCCGGGCCGAAACGAAACACATTCCACACGAGCCGCTTTGCCTTCCACGGAGAGGTGAACCGGAGCTGATCTGGAAACCGCGACGGATCAGCCGCCGCATCAAAGGCTTCAATGGCGAGCATGGCTGATGCGGTATGATGGCCGTGTCCGCCGAGCTGAGGAGTGAAACGGGTGACGATCACGTCCGGCCGGAATGATCGGATGATCCAGACGACGTCTGCCAGCGTGGAGTCGTGGTTCCAGAACCGGAGTGCCTCTTCAGGACTCTTGGAGTACCCGAAGTCTATCGCTCTGGTGAAGTACTGTTCTGCTCCATCGATTCTGCGTGCAGCAAGAAGTTCCTGCGTCCGGATGAGTCCGAGCGCCGCGCCCTGTTCCGGGCCGATGAGATTCTGTCCCCCCTCACCCCTCGTGATTGCCAGATACGCTGTGCGCACCCCTCTGCCCCGAGCCATGGCGGCCAGGAATGCGGTATTCTCGTCGTCCGGGTGGGCAGCAATGTAGAGGACTGATCCCACGACACGGAGGTGATCGAGAGCGAGTTTGATTTCAGAGGAAGTGCGGGGGATGTCCCGCTGCGCCGCGGCAGGCTCGGTCACGGTCAGTGTGAGCAGGATTGCCACCAAGGCCGCAGTAAATCGCCGGGAAGTCGGTTTGCCGCAAGTGATGAGTGAACCTGCAGACGGGAACATGCTGATCAGAAGAGCAAAACGATGTGACATTGGTGTCGGGCCTCCTGCACAAAGACGACTGCCGCCGATTCGCCCCGGCCCGTGGTGACTGAAGACCACATCACGGAGATACCGGATACAGCACTCTGCGAATCGGCGGCAGTAATGAACGATGAACGGCTGCCGCTCTCAGCGTTGGGCGACGGGCGGTTTTGCTGCCGGTTGTTTGGGCTTCCGGGCCAGTAGCCACCAGAGCACAAGCGCTACGATGACGATGATGCCGATATACAGGATGTACTTCATGTCTACCATGGGAGGAGTCAGCTCCTTCACCATGCTGTCCAGTGCGGCATACTCCTCTTTTCCCAGGACGCTTTCACGTGTCAGCGCGTCTTTCCACTCCGTGTCGATTCTCGCTTTCCATACATCCTCAACAAACACCGACGCATCTTCCCCGCTGTTCTTGACCTGGTCGACATATGCGCGGATGCTGGCGGAAAAGCCAGGTGCATCGGCGAACGGACTTATCGCGACCCCGCGGACCGCGAATTCCTTTTCGATGGTGGACCAGAAGGTGCGGCGGAGCGCCGTGTTCCACTCGGTGAGCAGTGAATCAACGCGCACAACCGGTATCGCCGGCGTCTTAACCGATGTCCCTCTCTTCGCGGCCATGCCTTTAGCGTCGGCTGTCTGCCCGGTGAGGTACACTGCGTGCATCTTGTCGCTCAGGCCCTTCCAGCGTGCGCTGAACTGCTGGTAGTTGTCCAGGAGGGGACCGAAGTCCTTACCCTGGAACTCCGTCGCCGTCAGGAAACGCACGTTGTCGGACGCGATGTCGTACACGCGGGTGAGGACGTTCGCTTTTTCGATCTTGGTGGTCAGATCGTCGCGCAGGTCATCGCCAACGTTTGCAAGGTCCCTGCCGTACGGCATGAACATCGAATCGACGAGCGCGAACAGGAGCTGATCCTTGGCCTGCATATGTGCCTGGAGGCGCTTGACGGTCTCGCGCAATGCGGTGATGTCCGCTTTGTTCCGTTGCAGTTCCGCAAAGAGAACGTCGCGCTCCTTTGCGAGCGTGTCGAGCGAGTATGTGAGATCCTTGATGGTGGTTTCCATCGCGATGATCTGTGTGCCCTGGGTTTCCATAACGCGCGTTGCATCGTACACGCGTGCATGCAGATCCCGCAGATCCTTCATCTTCTGTTCAAACGTTGCGGGGTACAGCGCCTTGTCGAGGAACGCTGCGTGCTGGGAGAAGTCGAGGGCCAGTCCTTCAATGCCGTTCTTCAGCGAATCCAGCTGCGCGGTCGAGGTTGCTGTCTCAATAAGACGCATCAGCCGCTCGTGGCGCTCTTCGAAGTCTTTCTTGACGGCAAAATCCGACTGCTGGCACAGCGCCGTGGCCGGCAGCAGTGCGAGACAGAGCAGGATAACGATATGCAGGGTGCGGGTCATCACTGTTTCTCCTGAACGAGGTCGGTGTTGGTCAGATAGAGGGGCGGCGCAGCCCCATCCACCAACTCGATATAGGGAACTCGCTGATTCAGTGCCGGTGCGATCAAGCCGGTCGTTGAGACTTCAATGGCGGCGGTTTTATCGAGCGAGCCTTCGCCGGAACGGAAGACGTACACGTGCTTGAAACGGGGTCCCGTGATGAAATAGTAGCCGGCGGTGTTCCTGATGATGCGCAGTGTCGTTCCCCAGAGGGCGGTGGAATCCTGAAACTCCGTTGTGGCGAGCGGACCGACATTCACCGTGAGGGCGTACCGTCCATCTTCGACCATGTTCATGCTGTTTACGGTCAGAACGCTCTCAACGGGCCAGGCATAGTTTGCCGGTTCCAGGGAGAGCGATGCACATCCGGAAAGGATGACGAACAGGGCAAAAACACCAAGCTTCAGACAACGAGTGCTCATGGTTGGTGCATTCTCCTTGAGAATGAAAGGATGAAGAAAATCATACAATAATACCATAATTCTCCCGCCGAAGCAAGCGCATATTGCTTTATTGCGCCCTTTGGAGTATCTTGCAGGCGCGTTCCTTCCTCCGCAGAAGTTCCTCAACGACCCAAGCTGGGCCCTATGCCAAAAGCTGTGAAGTCCGATAGTAAGAAGTCCGTTCTGATCGTAGAAGACAGCCTCGACTTCTCCAATCTCCTGAAATTCATCGTTGAAGACGACGGATTTGAAGGCATCCAGTTTCCGGTGCAGCAGGAGGACATCCTCTCCGCCGTGAAAGCACAGCATCCGTCCGTGATTCTCATGGACCTTGCCCTCCGCAGAAAGGGAGGGATGGAATACATTAACGACCTGAAGAACGATCCCGCCACGAAGCACATTCCCATCATCATCATCACGGGACGCGACCTGGGACAGCGAGAGATCCTGGATCTGCAAATGAAGGGGGTCAAATACCTCCGCAAGGGGCGCGTCGAGATGCACGAGATCAGGAGAGAGATCAGGACCGCGGTGTTGGGAAAGCCTGAACCGGCGGCATCGGCCCCGGCCAAGGTCCCCCCCTCAGGAGAACCCTCATGAAAGTCCTCTGTCCGGCCTTGATGAGCGGGAAGTACTTTCCAACGAAGTGTGCACGGCGAGAGGTCAAGGGCGGTCAGAATGTTTCACCGCCGCTTGTGTGGACAGATGTGCCGCCGGGAGTCATGTCGTTTGCGGTCTCGATCATCGACCGGCATCCAATAGCCAACGACTGGGTTCACTGGCTCGTGGCCAACATTCCGCCGTCAACACGGGAGATACAGGAACGCGCCTCCCGCATCCGGGACGAGATGCCCCCCGGCGCACTTGAATTCCGCAACTCGTTCGGCGACCTCGGCTATGGAGGACCCCAACCGCCGCGTGGTTCGGGCGCACACGTCTACGAGATCACTGTCTATGCGCTGTCCCTCGAATCGGTCTCGCTCGGTCCCTACACAACATTCGAGAATGTCCTCGAAGAAATCCGCCCGCACATCGTAGCAACCGCGGTCACCTCCGGGACGTTCGAGCAGTAACGTTCCCCGCCGAACGATTTCCCATCGGGACGTGAGAGCAGTCTCCTGCGGCCGAACGATCCCCTCATTGTTTGCCAGGCTTCAGGATCACGCCCTTGTTCTTGTGCCCGTTGATCTTCACGGTGATCGGATCGTCAAACCGCAGGTGCCGCGTGAAGACCAGCTCTTCAGCCGCGGGTTGCTTCTGCAGCCATTCCCAGTCGATGAACGATGACGGCACCGCCGCGTTCACGGTGAAGTAGCCGACCCTGAATGAGGTGATGTTCTGGAAGAAGTGGGATCCCTGGGAAGGTGTTACATGCATGTCGCGGAATCCGGACTCCACGATCACGGATGCTCCCGAAATCTGATCCCATGTCACCGGAATGCCCAGCCAGGGATCGAGGCTTCCCCACCGTCCGACGCCGATGATGAGATACGGGCACTTCGCAGAAACGAGCTTTGCGTTGACCTGACTGATCTCGTCGGCCACTTCACGGCTCCTCGCCCGGTCAAAGGTCTGTATGTCCACCACGACGACGTCGTGAATTCCATCGAAGACGCCGTTGCCCAGAACCTGCTGACTCTGGCAGATCAGGTCCTCCGGCGACACCGTATCCACATCGAGCTCTTCCATCTCCAGACTGAGCACGAGGGGGCGGATCTGAAGAAGGGCGAAATCGCGAGGCCGGTCGGGCGGGACTTTCATGTTCACTGCGAATTCCACTTCGACATGCGTACCCATGCCCCATGTGCCCAGGTCGAGGATCAGCTCAAGAATCTCCGGGAGGGGGAAAATCTTGTGCTTGAGAATGGGCGCAAACGTCACGACGCGCTTTCCCTGCCGTGAGATTCCGTCGTA
>JAGDMK010000040.1 GCA_017860635.1 Bacteroidota bacterium | reverse complement strand
TAGCCGCCGTTCCAGTTGTACACTCCGGAGGCGAAGAACGTCAGGTCTTCACCGGCCACGGGTCCGCCGATAGTGACTTCGGGCGCTGCCGTACTCGGCGCTGAATGTTCCGCTGGAAACGGATACCTCGCGCACGGCGTTCGTGGCCACCCCCACAGCACGTGTGTTGCCGTACGGATTGTTGATGTTCATGCCGTTCAGGGTGTAGGCGATCTCATTTCCCATACCGCCGCGGATGTGGATGGTCCCGTCATCATCCACCGTGATCCCGGCCTGAAGCCCGATCACTTCGCTGATGTCCGTGACGGGCAGCGCTTCGATGGCCTCGGAGGAGATGGACGCGACCGGATTGGTGAGATCCTGACGGATCAGTGGGGAGCGTTCGGCCTGGATGACAACAGCGTCCAGCTCGACGCTTCCCTCAACCAGATCGATGTCAAGGGGTGTGGTGAAATCCACAGATATCCGGAGGTCGTTCACCTCGTACCGGCGGTAGCCGATGAAGGAAGCCAGAATCTTGTGGCGGCCCGGGGGGACGTTGAGGATCACGTACCGTCCGTCGACTGAGGACGATGCGCCAAGTGCGGTTCCCTGGACTACGATATTGACGCCGGGAAGAGGCTCTTTTGTCCGCGAATCCCGGACGACGCCCGCGATTTTACCGGTTGTTCCGGCGAGCAGTGTGGGGACCAGGAGGCAGAGGCCAAGCAGAACCGCCACACATCGTGTAAGGATGCTCATGGTGTACCTTTGGGATGATGAGAGTACCATACGGCACAGGGGGAGTATAGAAAGGAGAATGATGAAAATCTTCCCTACGGAGCCACGCAAGCGACGGAGGGAATACCAGGACCTTCAATTCTGTAAAATATAGAGAAAGCCTCCCCTTTAGTCAAGCGTGCGAACCTGATCCCGCTGAAATTGTATTCCGGTGGAATGGCCCCTCGGAATGTTAACAGAGGCATTGGAGCCGGGAATCCTTGATTTTCTCTGTGATTCTGCGTACATCTGATGAGGACTGCCCCCATCCACCCGCAGCGGCAGCCACACACACCACACGCAACCATCAGGAGGAACGATGAGACAACTACTACAGCTCGCGCTCTTGTTTGTGCTCATGCTGGTCCTGGGTGTATCTGCTAACGCTCAGTGGGAGTGCCTGTACGCGACGTGGGATAACGAGGTAAACGGGACGGGGCGCCAGGTCATGAGTGTGGGGGTCATCAAAGAGAATATGTTCGTTGCTCTTGTCACGTACCGCGCTCAGAATAGCTTCCTGATTCCATACGTCGACGCCGACTCCGGCCTGGGACGGAAATACTACTACGGATACAGCTCGGCCGTCTCCGGTATTTACCAGGTCTGGACAGATGGTGGTTTCGATCAGGTGCCGATGAACAACGCATTTATGGTCAAGGCCATGCCGGACAGCCTGATCTACGTCGCCAACAACGATCCCGATCATAACGTGCTGGTGTTCAAGTACACCTCCGACACGATCACCGTGGTTGATCCGTTCCCGCGCCAGCAGACTGGAGCCACTAGCCTTTTTGGCATCGATGTCGACAACAATGGATATGTCTATGTCTGCACCGACACGACAACCGGTGTAACATCAGATCTCAAGGTGTACAAGCCCATCTCCCAGTGGACACCCGCCGGGCATGTGGACGCTCCCATCACCAGCATTAACCTTCCCGATGGGGTGTACAAGGGAATTGCGGTGACGGCAAACGGCAATGCTATTTTCATCTCCGACTACGAGAACCGCAAGGTCATCAAGTATGTCGGCTCCCCGTCGACCGGCTACACGCTTGCGCCGGGATTCAACTGGACGATAGGGCCGGCAGACACACTGTCGGGGACGCCCCCCAAGCGTCTTGGACCAATCGGCCTGGCGCACCTTGCGTCAAAGAATATCCTCGCCGTTGCGGTCGATTCGCTCTTCAAGCCCTCGGGTGGGATAAATTACACAACTGGTCGCATCTATTTGCTCAACGGGAATACCGGTGCGCCCATCTCCACCGACTCGAGCATGCACATGATCGACCAGGCGGCATGGAGCTACGCGGTCACCGGGAGCTACACGGAACGCGGCACCGGTGACGTTCCCGGCAATGTCTCTGCATACGCCTCGACAACTGATGTAAAATGGGACGAGAAGGGATATCTCTACAGCCAGTCGTACTATGGCTGGACGGTGGAGAAATGGAGATACATCGGAACGCTGCCGAGCTTCACGACGGCGGTGGAAGAGGTAGGCGGGACACTTCCGGCGGGATACTCTCTCTCACAGAACTACCCGAACCCCTTCAACCCGACAACAACAATCGAGTTCTCCCTGCCGCAGTCCGGTTTTGTTTCGTTGCGGGTGTTCGATCTCCTCGGCCAGGAAATCGCAACGCTGGTCAACGAAGAGAAAGCTGCGGGGAGCTACCGCGCAACGTTCGATGCATCGAATCTGCCGAGCGGCACATACTTCTATGCCCTGAAGACGGCCGGGTACTCATCAGCAAAGAAGATGGCTATCCTGAAGTGATGTGCAGTACAATATCGAGGATTTCATTTCTGCACACTATGGCGGCGCCTGATGCAGGCGCCGCCACGCGTGTCAAGCCCCTCCATTGATTCCTTGCGGCGGGGCTTTTGCTTGCCGTCGACCTGGGTGTCGCAAGCGACCCCGGTTGCCGGCAACCCCTGTTGCGATCGGCCCAGGAGTCGCCATCGATCCAGGAGTTGCCATCGATCCAGGTACCCGGCGGTTGAAATTCTCTGGAACATTTACCTTTTTAAAAGAAAGCGCTAACGTGTCACCCATGTCCTGCAGACACTTCCGGTTTTTCGGCGTCCTCCTGCTCTGTTTCCTCATGCAGGAGGCGGGTCATGGCGAACAAATTCCCTCCGATTCAAGCGTTCATCACTCGTTCCTACAACTGTATCGCAAGGCCGGGCCAACGGAATCGTCAGCGCTCGCTCCTGCCGGCTATGCCATCCAGCCCATCGATCATGCTGGACGAAACACCGCACTCACGCATGAGGTCTTCGGGTATTTCCCATACTGGTTCCGCAGCAGATGGGCGCAGCTCGACTACCGGCTGGTGAGCACCATTGCGTACTTCAGCGGGGAGGTGAACGCGGATGGATCGGTCGGGGACACGCACGGCTGGCCGAAATACACAGGTGACCCTGCCGCAGCCGCGGATGTGGTCAACATGATCAACACCGCCCACGCGCAAGGGGTAAAGGTGGTGCTCTGTTTCACCAACTTCACATCCACAGAGATCGATGCAATCATCGGCACGCCACAGTTTCGCACCACGTTCATCCAGCAGGCCCTTGCCATCGTCCAGGGGGGCAAAGGAGATGGCGTCAATATCGACTTCGAAGGAATAAACAGCAGCAGCAAGAACGCACTGACTCAGTTCATGCAGGCGCTGGCGGATTCGTTCCACACACGCCTCCCCGGATCGCAGGTCTCGTGCGCGCCCACCGACTATGACACTCGGGCCGGTGACTGGGACCTTCCGGCACTCTATAATGCCGTCGACCTCTTCTTCTTTCAGGGGTATGGCTATGGCTGGTCAGGCTCCAGCACAGCCCGGCCTGTCGGGCTTCTCCCGAACACGAGTTTCTGGGGGAGCCTGAACATCACCACGCTTATCGATTTCGTTCTGACGAAAATCCCGGCAGACAAAGCCGTTCTGGGTGTGCCGCACTACGGGCGCCGGTGGCCGACTGTCTCGGGCGAGGTGAAGGCGGCGACACAGGGGACAGGCACGGCGTTCTACTATCCCGATGCACTCGGGTACATCGCCACGTACGGACGCCTCTGGGAGCAGTCGGCACTGAATCCATGGTTCCGCTATCAGGACGGAACACAGTGGTATCAGGGGTGGTATGATGATCCGCAGAGCATGGGCCACAAGTACCAGCTCGTCCTCGACCGGAAGCTTAAGGGGGTGGGTATGTGGGCGCTCGGGATGGATGCAGGCAACCATGATATCTGGGATGTCGTCGCGCAATTCTTTGGAGGAATATCAGGAGTCGACGCAACTCCAGTCATTCCGGAGAGAGTGACGCTTCGTCAGAACTTCCCCAATCCATTCAATCCCGCAACGACGATTGAGTATGCAATGCCTCATGCAGGGTTTGTCTCTCTGAAGGTGTTTGACCTGATCGGGCAGGAAGTGGCGTGGCTTGTGCACGAAGAACAACAGGCTGGGAATCACAGAGTCATGTTCGATGCGGCCGGTCTCCCGACGGGCACCTACTTTGCCGTGCTGCGTGCAGATGGACACAGACTCACGCAGAAAATGGCCTTCGTGAAGTAAACCGGTCATTTCGGCTTGCATTTCTTCGAGGAGCATGTGATGCTCAGGTTAGAGAAGATCGGGAAAATCGCCTCCTCTGTGGCCCCGCGCGACATCGGAAAGTAGGAACTCACTTAAGTGACATCCACTCAACAATTTGCACGATTCCTTGACACTCCCGATGTCGTTTTGTATATTCCTGGAGTATTCTTGACCGTTCTTAGTCTGCGCGCCGTGTCGGCGCCAACCTCAGAAGCAGACGGGTAGTCATATCGGGTATCCCTCAGCTCTACAACTGGACTTACCATCTCAGGAGCATCTATGAGAGTGTCCTTTACTCTTTGCAGTGCTGCCTTGATCCTTGTCACTTCATTAGTTTTCGCTGGCACAACGGGTAAGATCGCTGGTGTCGTGCGCGACGCACAGTCCGGCGAGCCGCTTCCCAGCGTCAACGTTGTGATTGAAGGGACAATGCTCGGCGCGGCAACCAATCCTGACGGGTATTTCGTCATCCTCAATATCCCCCCGGGACGCTACAAGATCGTGGCCTCGCTCGTGGGCTACAAAACGGCGTCCTCTGTGAATGTCCGTGTGGACATCGACCAGACTACGGATCTCAACCTCCGTCTCACCGAGGAAACGATCGCCGGCGAAGAAGTGACGGTCGTTGCTACCCGTCCTGTTGTACAGAGAGACGTCGCAGCCAGCCGGGCGAACATCGAGATCCAGGATATCGAGAAACTCCCGGTCACCAGCGTCACGAGTGTAGTCACATTGCAGGCCGGCATTCAGGGAGGGCTCGTCATCCGCGGCAGCAGCAGTGATCAGGCCGCGTTTGTGGTGGATGGGATGACGATGCGCGATGAGCGGACAAACCAGCCGTTCACTGGAATCAGCATCAGTTCGATTCAGGACGTGCAGGTTCAAACAGGCGGGTTCAATGCGGAATACGGGAACCTGCGGTCCGGCGTGGTGAATGTGGTCACACGCGAAGGTGGGACCGCCGCCTACAGCTTCAACTTCATAGGTCGCTACAGCCCCGCCGGCCCCAAGCACTTCGGACCTTCCATCTACGACCGGAATTCATACTGGATCCGCCCGTTTGTCGATGACGCTGTGTGTTGGAACGGAACCACTTCATCGCTCGGACCGGACGGACTTGCAGCGTGGGACAAGTGGACGCAGGCTCAGTACGCTGATTTCGAAGGATGGAACAGCATTTCCCAGAAGCTCCTGGCTGATTCGGATCCCAACAATGATCTGACGCCACAGGGAGCACAGAAACTGTGGTTGTGGGAACATCGCCGTCAGGCCGAGATTAAGGATCCCGATTGGGATCTTGATATGGGGTTCGGTGGTCCGATTCCGGGAATCTCACAAGATCTCGGCAACCTCCGCTTCTTTGCCTCCTACAGGCAGCAGGTCACACAGTATCTCATCCCGCTCTCGCGTCCTGCCTACCGCGAATGGAACGGCCAGTTGAAACTGACCTCTGATATCGGAAGAGGCATGAAACTGATCGGTACGTATCTGCGTGCACAGATGGACGGGACGAACGACAACAACCTCGGGAACGCCGGCTTCTTCGGGAGCGCGTCCAGCATAGCGGGTTCTCTCACGGCATCGAACTCTGTCTCCGGCTATGTGGATGCACGAATCTTTGGGACCGACTACTGGGCTCCCACGACTTCGAACGTGGAGATGTTTGGCGCGAAGCTCTCTCACGCGATCGATCCGACGACGTTCTACGAAGCGACCATCCAGCGCTTCTCGCAGAGCACGGATACGAATCCGGGCACATTGCGCGACACAACAAAGCGGTATGAAATTGTTCCCGGCTACTTCGTCAGCGAGATGCCATTTGGATACTGGCCGTACAGCGTCGGTGCTGCCGGCATAACAGGTATGCGCATGGGCGTCGGTATGAGCAACTCCCGCGATACCAGCCAGGTCGTTACCTACAGTGCGAAGTTCGACGTCACCAGTCAGCTGGACAAATACAATCAGGTGAAAGCAGGCCTGGAGCTGGCCTACACGGACAACTGGGTGCGGTCGCGCAACGAGGATATTGCACTGCCCAGCGGCAGGTACAATACCGCCTGGCACAATTATCCCATCCGCGGGGCTCTCTATCTGCAGGACAAACTGGAATTCGAGGGGATGATTGCCAACCTTGGTCTCCGTCTGGAGTATCTGAATCCCAACGGCGACTGGTACGAGTATGCGAATGATGAATTCAACGGCGCGTTCTCCGGTCAGGCCCTGCTCGACACTGCATTGAAAGTAGTCTCGGCGCCGACCACGCTCACGGTGAGCCCGCGTTTGGCCGTTGCATTCCCGATTTCCGATGATGCCAAGCTGTTCTTCAACTATGGCCACTTCCGCCAGATCCCGGATCCCCTAAACCTCTTCCTCATCCGGCGGTACACGCAGACCAATCAGATCAGCAGCATTGCAGATCCCGGAGCCCCGTTCCCGCTGACTGTTGCATATGAGCTCGGGTACGAACACAGCTTCTTCGATGAATTCCTCCTTCGCGTTGCTGCGTACTACAAGGACATCTCGAACCAGGCAAAGACGGTCAACTACTACGGCCGGAATTCCCTTGTGAACTACACACAACGGACAAGCAATCAGTATCAGGACTTCCGCGGGTTCGAAGTACAGCTGAACAAGAACCGTGGCAACTGGGTGCAGGGCTTCATCAACTTCACGTACGATGTCCGGACCACCGGATATTTCGGCCTGGGCAGCTACTTTGAGAGTGCTGTAGACCAGCGTGCGTATGAACGGTCGAATGTGTATCAGGAGAAACCCATCCCGCAGCCGTATGCGCGGGCGAACATCGATTTCTTCACCCCCTCCAATTATGGTCCGGAAGTAGGAGGCCTCTCACTCCTCGGCGACTGGCGCCTGAATCTTATCGGCTCCTGGTCTTCGGGTCGGTATGCGACATGGGCTGGCGGCGGCTCGATTCCCGGTCTGGAATACAATGTGCAGTGGGAAGATTACTGGAACGTGGACATGCGCCTCAGCAAGAACTTCAGGGTCGGTCCTGCCAATGTCCAGTTCTTTGTCGATGTGTCGAATCTCTTCAACTTCCGCTACTTCCCCGGCACGTATGGTTTCTTCGGGAACTACGACTACGACAACTACATGAAGTCACTCCACATGCCGGACTTCCCGGAACAGTTCCGCTCGTTGATCAGCTATGTGAATGTCCCCGGAGAGGATCGGCCCGGTGCCGTTCGCAAGGAAGGCGTGACCTATCAGCCGATCGTTGCAGTCAAGCTGCTGACCGACCTGGACAAGGCTGAGAATCAACACGCCCGCCCCTTCTACTATGTAGCTGAGAACGGACAGTACTACCAGTTTGTGAACGGACAGAGGCAGGCGGTCGATCCCGGCAAGCTGGAGCAGGTACTGGACGACAAGGCATACATTGACATGCCGAATCAGGAAGCCTTCACGTTCCTGAATCCGCGCAATATCTTCTACGGCATCCGATTCTCTATCGAACTTTGAATTTCTTTCTGAGGCGCGAATGAAAAAGCTCGTATTGGCAGGCGTCTTCCTCCTCATTCTTCTCGCATTGCCGAACGTCTCCTGGGGACAGAACTACGAGACCACCTGGATGTCGGTCGGCTCCCTGCACAACTGGTATGCGAATTACGGGTGCGAAATCGAGGAGGGACGGTATCTGAAACAGCAGGATGGACTGATGTGGGAGGCGATCTATCCCAACCAGGACATTCAGGCAGCAAAAGGGATGTGGATCGGCGCCATGAATTTCACAGACCCTGACGGGGTGACCTATCCGCACAAAGTAATCACCGTCGGACCCCGGTACGGAGGAGCCAACGTGTTCTTCCCGCAAAAGTTCGAGCTGGTGTCGAAGTTCGAGCCCCCTGCAGTAACTGTTGACGGGGTCGTCTCCTACGGAAAACTCGTGGACATCAAGCGGGTGGATCCGACAATCACCGGCGAACGGATGATCATCAATGAGGTAAAGACTGCGCTCGGCCTGGACATGATCCGGAAGATCTACCAGTTCAGCCAGCAGTACCACGACAACTATATCATCAGCGACTACCGGTTCGTAAACACATCCGGGAAACGCCTGGATTCAGTGATGGTCTACTTTCAGTACCGTCTGTCCGTTTGCGCGACGACACGCTATGTGATCGGGAACGCGACCGGCTGGGGGATCAACACGATGTGTGATGTGCGTGGGGACGGCCTGAAGAACGATGCGGATGATGCGGTGAGCTTTCCGGGTTACAGCGCCCCCCACATGCGTGTCCAGTACGTGTGGCACGGGAAATATCCCGGCTTCGTCACGTATGACAACATCGGCGGTCCGATCTGGACTCCGGCTGCGACGTCTCTGTATGGCGACACACGGGATACGGTCGGCCGCCTGGGAGCGGCGCATTTTGCAGGTATTGCCACGCTCCATGCCGACAAGTCTGCGACCGACTCGACGGACGACCTGAGCCAGCCTTCCACGACGTCGCATGAGGGCTCAGACGAATCCCTGACCAATCCTGACGCCGACATGTTCAATGCCCCGCGCATGACCGCGAAGTGGGGATGGATGCGGAAAGGCCATTTCGCCCGCCATGCCGACAGGGTAGAACCGACGGGAGCGTTCGACACGCCAACAGGAGATCCCGCGCTTGGCACGCCAGGCGGGTTCTCCAATGCAAACGGGTACGGCCCGTACACGATCCAGCCCGGCGAAGACATCCATATCGTAATGGCGGAAGGAGTTTCCGGTCTGGACCGCGATCACCAGATTTCGGTCGGACGCCGCTACAAGGCCGGCACCATTACAGCCAAGGCAAAGAACGACTCGGTGCTCACGGGGAAAGATTCGCTCTTCCAGACATTCCGCCGTGCACTGGCGAATTACAAGTCGGGACATAAGATAGCAGAGGCTCCAATGCCCCCCAAATCGTTCACCGTGACCTCACAGGGAGACAAGATTGCACTCTCCTGGGAGGTTTACAATGCATCGGATCCGAACCTGAAGGGGTTCCGGGTCTACAGGACTCAGGGGCGCTACGACGGCGATTACACAAAGCTGGCGGACCTGGATGCTTCCGCCCGGGCGTACAATGACGTCGCCGCTGCCCGCGGGCCGGCCTACTACTATTATATTGTGGCGGTCGGGGATCCGGCACTGAACACGGGTGAAGGTCTGACGCCCGCAGGCGTGGCCCTGACGAGCAGCAGGTACTACACACAGACCTACGATCCGGCATACCTCAAGCGCCAGGCAGGCGATCAGGACACGACCGCGAGCTGGGGAGCGGACGGCAAGTCCAAGTGGACGATGAACGACATCCGGATTGTCCCCAACCCGTACAGCATCTCTTCCACTGCGGCGACGCTCCGGTTCGACCAGGAACCCGACAAGATCGCCTTCTTCAACATCCCCGGCTACTGCAAGATCCGGATCTTCACGGAGCTGGGCGAGCTCATCAAGGAGATCGAGCACAATGACGGGAGCGGCGACGCGTACTGGAACTCCATCACGTCGTCCAATCAGGTCATCGTCAGCGGGATCTACATCGTGATGTTCGAAAACACCACGACGGGTGAGCGGGTGATCAAGAAACTCTCTGTGATTCGCTAACGGAAAGCGGAGCTTCCCATGAGAACGTTCGTAACAGTACTGGTGATCCTGATCTGCTGTGCCGTTGTCCTCCCGACGGAGGCCACGGCACAAAAGAAGCTCGCGCAGACCGGTATGAAATTCCTGAATGTCCTGCCGGACGCGCGCGCAATTGCCCTCGGCGAGGCCTTCACGGCGGTCAAAGGCACGTCGTCCTCAATGTTCTACAACACTGCGGCCATGGCACGCCTGAAAGGGATGGCCAATGTGCACCTCACACGCACGAACTGGATCGCAGACATCAACTATGTCGCCGGGTCCGCGGCGTTCAACCCCTTCGAAGGCGAGTATGGCGTCCTCGGCCTCATGTTCCAGGTGAGCAACTACGGCGATTTCGAAGAGACGATTCGCTGGCCAAACGAGCGCGGGTACATGGACCTCGGCACCTTCGAACCCACGACGTACATGTTCGGCGTCGGCTATGCGCGTGCGCTGAACGACAAGTTCTCCATCGGCGGCAATATCAAGTACGTCCATCAATCACTTGGCGATGCCATGACGGCCCTCGCTCCCGGAGGGGGACTGCTCTATGATGAAAGCGGAAATCTGGTCCGCGCGTCGAACAGCTCCGGCGTCTTCGCATTTGACTTCGGCATTCTCTATGAGACGGGGTACGAGAGCCTGACATTCGGCATGTCGGTGCGCAATTTCTCCAAGGAAGTGACCTACATTAAAGAGGGATTTCAGCTACCGCTGACATTCCGGATCGGCCTGTCCATGAATGTGCTGGATCTGACAGACCTGAGCCCTGACGAGCACCAGTTCCTGCTGAGCGTGGATGCAGAACATCCGCGTGATTTCCAGGAACAGATCCGGATTGGCGGCGAATATCTCTTCCTGAAGATCCTGGCCCTGCGTGCAGGGTACGTGAGCGGGGGGGATGAGTACTCCGGCTTCTACGGCGTGGGTCTCCAGAAAGACCTCGGCGGCGTCGGGCTTGCCGTGGATTATTCCTATACGCCGTTCGGGCTCTTTGATAATGTGCACCGGTTCTCATTCCAGTTCTCGCTCTAGGGTGCAGCGGACTGGCATTCTTTTCTGAGAAGTCTGACGATAGGATCCTACGCATGAAGACATACCATGTATCTCTGACGCTGGTTGGACTCTTGCTCATTGCGCTGGCGATGACGAGCGGGTGCAAAGAAGACCCGCCGACCAGCCTGTACGACGACCCCGCCACCAACGTGGGCACGGCTCCGCAGCCGGTGGTGAGCACGGTGGATCCTCCGACCACTGCACTGGCCGGGGTGACGACCATCACCATCACCGGAAGCAACTTTTCTGCCGCTAAAGACGAAAACATCGTCTACTTTGATGCCACCAGAGCAAGCATCCTGAGTGCATCAGCGACGCAGTTGGTCGTGCGCGCCCCCACGCTGGTCAAGGACTCGGTGGTATTACGCGTGATGGTGTACAAGGCAGAACTCTCCAGCACACCCCGTCCGTACAAGCTCCTCTCTGCAGTGTCGGAATACGGAAATCTCGGAAAGCTGGATGATCCGTACGGAATCGCGACGGACGCCGCGGGCAACATGTACGTATCGATCAGCGGCTCCGGCGTGAAGAAGATTACTCCGGATGGAACAAAGACGGACTATTCTGCCCACGCAGCTGGTGTGACTAAATGGTCGGCAATGAAGATCGGCCCGGCCGGCATTCTGTATACTGCCCGCATCCTCCGCGCCATCTACCAGGTGCCGGCTGGCGGAGGTGCGCCTGTGATCTGGGTGACCGGCAGCAGCATCGGCAACATCTATGACATGGATTTTGATGCGAGTGGTAACCTTTGGGCGGGCGGCAACAATCCGGCAGTCTACCGGATCAAGCAGGACAAGTCCGTCAAGCAGTTCCCGTTCACGTGCAACGCGCGCTCGATCCGTGTGTATGATGGATACTTGTATGTCGGCGGAAAGGTCGATACCACAGAGGGCGTGTGGCGGGCGCAGATCATCAATTCAGACAGCCTGGGTGCATTTGAGAAGCATTTCGATTTCAGCGCGAAGTACTCCGGCTATGTCGTCAACGCCGTGACGTTTGCCGCTGACGGTGACATGTATGTCGGCACGGATGCCCCGGAGGCCCTCATTGTGGTGCATCCGAGCAAGGCTGCCGAGCCACTGTATCCCGGACTGTTCACTCCAACGACGCTCCTGTTCACCTGGGGGAATGCTGATGATATGTACATGATCCGCACGCTGAACAATCCGCGCCTGCTCAAGGTCACGATGCTCAAGAACGGCGCGCCGTACTACGGGAAGAACCTGTAATCGATAGAACCGTGTTGTTCTGTGACATTTGCACAACCATGGCAACATCGTCTCACAATCCACTAACTGAAAGGGGTGCTCTATGAAAGCAGTATATACTGTAGTCCTTTTAAGCCTCTTGATGACGGCTGCGGCGTTCTCGCAGTCGTACGTCTGGCAGCACATGGGCATCTTCCCGCCCTCGAAAGGTGTCGTGGGCGACACGGTATTCGGCCCTGGCGTTCACGGTATTGCCGTTGATCCGGATGGCAAAGTATGGATCCAACACTACTATGCCCTCCCGAAAGACAGCATTTTGGTCCCGAATTTTATGGTCGACAAGGACACGACTGGGGGTGTCGACAGCATTGAAGCTCGGAAGATCAATATCCGTGCGTTGCACGTCTACAACAAAGATGGCAGCGAGGCTTCCTTTTCTCCCATTTACAATGTGAACGTTGACGGTAAATGGGATACGCTCGGAGGCTTCTCGTACTATGCTAAAGGAAAACTCGTGTGGGGTCTCACGTATGCCGGGTTGGGCCTGCGCGCTGATCACGAAGGGAACATTCTGGCAGTCTACAAAAACAACGTCATCTATCGGATCAACTACAAAACAGGCGCCGGAATGAACAAGATAGTCATTCCGTTGCAAGGCGGCACCGCGACCCCGGCGCATGTATCCCCCGGTGTTGATCAGGATGGCAATATCTTCATCAACAGAGTCTACCCCGCCTTTCCCCTTGTTATCCTCGACAAGAACGGAACCTACATCCAGAACGGGATCGACACAACGAAAGGCTTCTCGCGCACGACGACTGTGAGCAAAGACGCGAATGATATTTACTTCTGCGGCTACACTCTTAATGCGGTCCTCCGTTATCACAACACCAGTATGTCAGGAGTTCTCGGTCCATGGGACAGGGTCGACACCGTAATGAAGGGATTCAATACCGAGGCGATCGACTGGAATCCCAAGACCGGCCATTTGTGGGCAAGCAGTGGGTCCTACACGAATTTCCCCAACGGCTATCCGGGGACACCCACGACGCATGACACGGCAGCATGGTATGCCTACGACACAAAGACTGACAAGTTTACGGGTGAGAAGATCAACTGGGAGTTTGGCGTCCCCAGAAATGCCAACGAGCGACCCCGCGGAATCGCATTCAGTCCGGGTGGTGACACGGCATATGTGATCGTGTTTGGCGGCAACACGCAGCCGCCGCCGGGCGTCCGCTGGTATACCCGTAAGCTGACCAGTGTCGAGCCGGTCGAAAGCGGAATCCCGAACGGCTTCACGCTGTCGCAGAACTACCCGAACCCGTTCAACCCGACAACCGAAATCCAGTTCTCCATCACCAAGAGCGGCATGACCACGCTGAAGGTCTATGACATGCTCGGTCAGGAAGTCGCGACACTGGTGAACCAGGAGCTGAATGTCGGCACGTTCAAGTCGAAGTTCGACGCATCACGGCTTTCATCCGGCACGTACATCTATATGCTGACGTCCAATGGCAGCCGGCTTGCCAAGAAGATGATGCTCGTGAAGTAGTACGGATCGCACGCAACGGAACACCCGCGCGTTGGTCCGGTCTCTTGAATGCAACACACAGAGGCATCTGGCGCAGTTGCCGGATGCCTCTGTTGTCATGTACGCCCCTATGCCGGTTTGAGCTTCAGACCGGCCATGAGGACATCTCCCTAACCGGAAACAGGTGCCTCACCCTGACCGGTAATAAATGGCTCACCCGTCAGGGGCGAGGTTAGCCGCTCGGCGCACGGCATGTGCCCCCTCTTTCGGAAAGAATGGACAAAGGTTCGCCTTATGAAGATGGCTCGCTGGATAATGCTGGCTCTGGTGATTGTGTCGTGTGCAGCGCCATTGCTCTCGCAGGCGCCCCCGAAAAGGGAGTTCCGAGGGGCGTGGCTGGCAACAGTGGCGAACCTCGATTGGCCTGTGCGAGGTGACACACCGCAGAACCAGAAAAATCAGTTGATCTCATTGTTCGACGGGATGAGTGCGGCGGGAATCAATGCCGTCATCTTTCAGGTGCGCCCAGAGTGCGATGCACTGTACGCATCTCCCTACGAACCCTGGTCGTATGCTCTGACCGGTTCACAGGGCAGTGCGCCTTCACCGTTCTATGATCCTCTGCAATTTGCCGTGGACGAGGCTCATAGAAGGGGGATGGAACTGCATGCATGGTTCAATCCGTACAGGGCAGAAAGAAGCGTCGACAGCTACGCGCTTGCGGGCAACCATGTCGTCGTCCAGCATCCGGATTGGATCCTCACGTTTGCCGCATCCGGGACTACCGCCCCGCTGAAAATCCTCAACCCCGGCATCCCGGAGGTCCGGGAGTTTGTCGCACGTGTCGTGGCAGATATCGTCAGGCGCTACGATGTGGACGGCATCCATGCCGATGATTACTTCTACCCGTATCCTCCACAGGCCATCACGAACCAGGATGATGCTACGTTTGCCGCGTACCCGCGCGGCTTTACCAACAGGGGAGACTGGCGCCGGGACAACGTCAATCTCCTGATGAAACTGGTGCGCGACAGCATAGCCGCCATCAAGCCATGGGTGAAGTTCGGCATGAGCCCGTTCGGCATCTGGAAAAACGGTGTGCCTCCCGGCATTACCGGACTGGACGCGTATAGCGTCATCTATGGAGATGCAATCGCCTGGCTGCACGACCGCTCTGTGGACTATCTCACGCCGCAGCTTTACTGGAAAATAGGCGGATCGCAGGACTATGCTGCACTCGTGCGCTGGTGGGCAGACTCGACATTCGTCAACGACCGGCATCTCTATCCGGGCATGATCTTCGGCTCGTACACCACGGCCGAACTTCCCAACCAGACGCGGCTCAACCGTGGTAGTGCAAAGGTCGGCGGACAGGTCATCTTCCGTGCCTCACTGCTCACGGCGAATCAATTGGGCTTTTCCGACTCACTCAAACGGACATTCTATACGTATCCTTCGCTCCTGCCGGTGATGGCGTGGAAGGATGCAGTGCCTCCGTACATGCCGCGGGATATACGGTTTACGAAGACTACTCCGACGGGTCCGGCGACGATCCTCTGGGATCTTCCGCTCACGGCGCCTGACGGTGACAGCGCTTCCCGGTATGCCGTGTACCGTTTTGACCACACACCGACATTGCCGGGGGATCTTGCAGACGCCCGCAACATGCTTGCGGTCGTCGGTGCGCGGCAGTTTGTGCCACCTGCACCGCCTGCGAGCGGATCCTACTCGTATGTCGTGACCGCGCTCGATCGCAACTACAACGAAAGTGAGCCGAGCAATGTCGTGGTGATCAATCCGCCTACAGCCCCATTGCTTGCGTCACCTGCAAACGGCGCTGTGGCGATCCCTGAAAGCGTGACCGTAGTGTGGCAATCCCTGCCGCTGGCTTCTGCCTACCATCTTCAGGTTTCTCCGGATTCTGCATTTGCATCGGGACTCATCGTGAACGATTCGACAATTACCGATACCTCCCGCATCGTCCGCGGGTATGCGGGACTGACGAAAATATACTGGCGCGTTCGAGCGAAGAACGGAGCGGGTGCTTCGCCCTTCTCTGATCCGTTCTCGTTCACGTCAGGGTTCCCGCCTACTGTGCTGGCAATCTACCCGGCGAACTCGATGCTCGATGTCCCGACACAGATCTCGTTGCGGTGGAGCAAAGCAGAAGCGGCAACGTCGTATCGTCTGCAGTGTGCGGTGACCGGCGCGTTCTCACCCGTGCTTGTCGATTCGTCGGGCATCGCAGACACAACGTGCGCCTTGCCACTCCTGGAACACTACAAGATCTATTTCTGGAGGATCCGTTCGACGAACGCCGTCGGAACGAGCGCATGGACGGAGAATTTCCGGTTCCGCACTGTGCAGGCCCTGGAAGTGGCTGAAACAGAGGGGGTGCCCGCTGCATATCAGTTGAGCCAGAACTTCCCGAACCCGTTTAACCCGACGACACAGATTCAGTTCGCCGTGCCCCATGCGGGCCGTGTCGTCCTTACTGTGTTTGACCTTCTCGGACGGGAAGAAACGACGCTTGTGGACACTGAGGTCCCTGCTGGCACGTACACCGTGACGTGGGATGCATCCAATACCGCCAGCGGCATGTACTTCTACAGATTGCGGGCGGGCGATTTTGTTGATACAAAACGCATGCTGTTATTGCGAT
>JAGDMK010000383.1 GCA_017860635.1 Bacteroidota bacterium | reverse complement strand
GCATCCCCCCCAAACTCGTGAAATTCGTTTCGCTCCCCGACAAACCCGTAACGGAGGATTCTGGGACCCACATCGGCGAGAACCAGCAATTCCACTTTGTCGTTGGCCATCCTGTAGACTTTCTGCCAATCCTGATATTTCACCTTTTCCATAACGACCTCGGCAACGCCCGTTTGGGCGACGGAGAAGAGCGACGCCTGGCATCCGACGAGAGCGAAGATATATTTTCCCAGGAGCATAAGCCTTGAACCCTGCTTCAGATTAACGCTCATGTTTCACTCTCGCGCCGTCTGATACCACGGCCGAAAAGCGGACCAGTGACGAAAACGATTGTAAGTTAAGGCGGTCATGCGCAGTATGGATTTTCCCCGCCCATCGATGGGGGTGCTACCTATGCGGACCTTTTGCGGGATCGTTCTTCTCATGTCATCTATCAGTTGCTCGTACGCCCACGGTGCCACACCCGCCGAGGCACACTCGGATGGCAGGCTGCTATTAAGGGAGAACTGGAACGGTAAAGAAATCTCCACCGCAGGATTTCGAACAGACGATTGGTACCCTGCAACCGTCCCGTCGACCGTACTCGCTGCCCTGGTCGACGCTCAGGTCGTCCTGGACCCGTATTATGGTCTGAATCTGCGGTCACTCCCCGGGGCGACCAATCCGATTGGAAGCGAGGACTTCATGCTCAGGCCAATGCCGCCGGAGAGTCCATTCCGCTCGCCGTGGTGGTATCGCACTGAGTTCAGCACCCCTCCAGAGTTCCATGGGAAGACGCTATGGCTCCACTTTGGTGGAGTCAACTATCGATCGAACGTCTGGCTCAACGGCCATAAAATAGCAGACGCCGCTGAAATGGCGGGAACATGGCGCACATTTGAATTCGATGTCACCGGCTCGTTGGTGCCCGGCATAAACAGCCTCGCGGTGGAAGTCTTCCCGCCCGGGCCGGATGACCTGGCGATCACTTTTGTAGACTGGGCTCCCACACCGCCCGACAAATGTATGGGAATCTGGCGCGAAGTCTATATGACTGCCACAGGTCCGATATCCTTGAGGTACCCGCAGGTAATCACACGCCTCGATCTCCCGGGTGCTGACAAAGCGCATCTTACGGTTTCCGCGGAACTTCACAATGCAGCCGGGACGGCCATGCGCGGCTTACTGAAGGGCGATATCGGGGACATACATCTGCTCCGGCCATTTGAACTGGCCCCGCACGAAGTCAAAACCGTCACCTTCACTCCTGATGACTTTGCGGATCTTACCCTCTCTAATCCGAGGTTATGGTGGCCCGTGCAGGTCGGCCCGCAAGACCTGTACACTCTCAACATGCAGGTCGAGACCGGGGGCAGGATCTCCGACCGGCAGTCAATCCGATTCGGCATCCGCGAGATCAAAGCCGAAGTTGATGCCAGGGATCATCTGGTGTTCAGCGTGAACGGGAAGAAGATCCTGATTCGAGGCGCGGGCTATTCGTTCGACATGCTGCTGCGCAGCAGTCCGGAACGGCAAGAGGCCGAACTCAAATATGTCCGCGACCTGAACCTCAACACCATCCGGATGGAAGGAAAGATCGAAGACGATCACTTCCTCGATCTTGCGGACGAGATGGGCATCCTGGTGCTTGCCGGGTGGTGCTGTTGCGACCAATGGGAGCAGTGGTCGAAATGGAAGAAGGAGAACCACACCGTTGCCGCCGAATCGCTCAGGGATCAGATCCGGCGCCTCAGGAGTCATCCATCCTTGCTGTCGTGGATGAACGGAAGTGATTTTCCACCGCCTCCGGAAGTCGAGCAGATGTACGTTCGGATTCTGAAGGAAAACAAATGGCCTAATCCATTCCAATCCTCTGCGACGGCAACCCCAACGGTGGTGACCGGGAAGTCAGGGGTTAAGATGACGGGCCCGTACCTTTATGTAGCACCTCCCTACTGGCTGCAGGACAAGAAGCACGGCGGGGCGCATGGATTCAACACCGAGACTATCCCGGGGCCGGCAATTCCGCCGGTCGAGAGTCTGCGGCGGATGTTGCCCCGGGATCACCTGTGGCCCATCGACTCTTGCTGGGACTATCACGCCGAGGGTCGCGAGTTCAGAAGCATGGAGTTGTACGAAGAAGTTGTGAACGCCAGATACGGACGCTCGGCGAGTGTTGAGGAGTATGCCAGGAAAGCTCAGCTGTCCGGCTATGAGGCCTATCGGGCGATGTTCGAAGCGTTTGGGCGAAACAAGTACGAGGCCACCGGCGTGATCGGATGGATGCTGAACAGCGCCTGGCCGTCGCTGCACTACCACATATACGACTACTACCTCCGACAGGGAGGCGCCTACTTCGGAACCAAGAAGGCGAATGAACCGCTGCACATTCAGTACTCCTACGATGACAGGTCGATAGTGATCGTGAACTCCTACTACCGGGCATACGAGGGGCTCAAGGCCAGCGCGCGGATCTACGATCTGAACATGACTGAACGATATGCGAAGGAGCGCGTGCTGGATGTAGGGCCCGACAGCAGTACACGAGTGTTTGTACTGCCGGAGATCGCACGCCTCACGCCGGTACACTTTCTCCATCTGCGTCTGGAGAGCGAAAATGGAGGACTCGTGAGCTCCAATCTCTATTGGCTCTCGGCTAAACCGGACGTGCTGGATTGGGACAACACGGTGCGCCTGCGCACACCGTCGAAGCAATACGCCGACTTTACCGGCCTGGCGAAATTGCCGCAGGTCAATCTCAAGCTGTCAAGCCGCTCTGAAGTGAAGGGTGAGACGGGAGTGACGCATGTGATGGTGGAAAATCCAACCGGGA
>JAGDMK010000193.1 GCA_017860635.1 Bacteroidota bacterium | reverse complement strand
TGGAGGGGCTGAAGGGATCTGACGCGATGCATCCGCTCGCACTCTATTGGAAGGGGGTGGCGCTCAGATCGACCGGGCAGGCGCAACAAGCCAAAGCCGCCCTGCGACTCGCGCGGGACCATGACCTTCTCAAGTTCAGAGCCCCGGGTGAGATCAATTCCATTATCCATGCTGCTGCTGCAAAGTTCAGGGTTCCGCTGGTGCCGGCTGATTCACTGCTTTCTGCCGCTTCGCCGGACGGCATTCCCGATGATTCACTGTTCTGGGAGCACCTGCATCCGACGCCACGCGGATACTACATTATCGCAAACGGATTTCTGGACGCAATTGCGGCAAGCGACCTCGTGCATGCGCCGGTCGCAGTAAAGGATGTCCTTCCATTCCACATGGATTCCCTGCATTTGTGCTGGCTCGATCTGGCCTATGGAGACTACTCCATCCAGCACCTGACCGGACGCTGGCCGTTCGACCGGTATGCCAGGGCTCCGCTGGTGCTGCAACAGGCCGATGCACAGTTGCTGAAGCTCGTTCAGGACACGCACGCGCGGAAGATTCAGTGGAATGATGCATGCTATGCGTCTGCGACAATATTCTGGCGGACGGGACGGCTGCGCGACGCCTTGACGACCTACGAAGCGATGCTGGAAGAGTATCCGTACAGTTTCTACACGAACTATCTGGCGGGCAACCTGCTGAGCACCATGGGGGAAAAGCATCGTGCCATGGACTACCTGGCTGCATCCGTTCGTTCGAACCCGGAGTACCTGCCGCCGCGACTGGATCTGGGGCTGCTCGAAGCGAACAGTGGCCGGTATGAGGAAGCGCTGGAACAGCTTCAACGGGTGGCGGGACAATCAGGGACGACGCAGAGTGTTCTGCGCATGAAAGCGACAGCGCTCTACGGCATCGGCGCAGTGTGGGCGAACCGCGGAGATGCGGCCAGGGCAATGGAGGCGGTGGATCAGGCACTTGTCCTGTTCCCCGGGTATCCGGATGCACTCAGGCTGAAAGAAGCGCTGGAGAGAGGTCGCTAGACCACTCCGGCATTTCCTCGACGCTCCATGAGGTCGTTCATAGGGTATTGGTGTAGCCGGTGCTGCACTCAGCGCTGCTTGTTGATCTCCGCCATCAGCTCCACGGCGGGACGATAGTCCGGCTGGAGACTGAGCACATGCAGCACCCGCTGGAGTGCGAGATCGCGCCGGCCTGAACGGTAGAAGGCGACCGCAAGGAGATGACCGTTTTCAACCTGCTCCGGCGGAGGAAGCGGGAACGTGAGGATCTTCTCGTAGAATGTCACCGCCTCGGCGGGACGGGATGTCCGCAGGGCAATATCGCCAAGCGCCCGATAGGCAAGGACTGTCGGCTTGACGCTGAGAGAGGCGTGCAGTGTGGCCTCCACCTCCGGAATGCGGTTCTGATTGAGCAGAAGATGGGCAAGATAAAGATACGGCTCGACATCGACGGCGGGAAATTGATTGATGATCGTCCGGTACTCGCGTTCGAGGCGGACCAGATCCTTCCTGGTCGCGTAGTGCTCAATGGCGAGATCATGGAGTTGCCGCCAGTGGATCAACCCCCTGGTCGCCCGGTCGGCAATCGCTCCCAGTGTATCGGTGGCGGCAATCGCGCTGACGAGCCCTTCCTCCTCCTGGAAGGGCCAGGCAGTGATGAGCACCTCCGTCCGCCGGAGCGCCATGCGCTCGTCCACCTCCGTGACATGCCGGTCCGCCCAGAACGCTGCATCGGCGACGGTGTCGCGGCTGGCCCACACATCGGCCGGGGCGAGCAGACCCCGTTCGCGCATGCGATCGACATATCCTTTTGCCAGCAGGAACTGTCCATACGAAGTGGGGTGGACGTGCTCGAGCACCAGCTCGTTGCCGATGATGCTGTCTGGAGAGTGCGCGGCAAACACGCGTTCCAGGTCGACCGACACGCCGCACGCCCCGTCATCCATGGCAAGCAGCGCGGCGTTGAGGTCGCTGCTCGTCCGGAACCGGAGTTCGTCAAGGTCCCTGGCGCGGATGTACTCCGTCATCGCCTCGCGCTCGCGGCCGAGCGTGTCCAGGCACCGCGCAATGCGGAAATGAGTTTCAGCGTGAAGGGGAAGAAGATGCTCCGCACTCCGGAAGGCAACGAGTGCCGAGTCAAACATCCCGTTCATTGCCTGCGTCATGCCGGCGTTGAACGCATGATGGAACTCCAGTTGTGTGCCGGGAGCCAGCGTTGCCGCATCGGCGGAGATGAACGGCGGGTGGCCCCGGAGATTCGAGATCTGTGTGCCGAAGAGGACCGGGACGTTGTGCTCCGAACAGAGCGCCCTGATTTCTTGAAGGTTCGTCCTGAAGACATCGAGGCCGGCCTGGTAGAGATCGCTGTCGATCGGGACGTTGCGGCCTCGCGCGAGCTTTTCCATCATCGTGCCCCGCGTGCCGGGGTCATCGCTGCCAAACCACCGGACGATCAGCGCATATGCTGCACGCGCGGCCTGGAACAACCGGACATGGACAAGGCGGAGGGAGAGGCGGGAGAGCCATGGGGCGCCGCCCATCGATTCATGCGAGGCAACGCCGAGCGCGCCGTAGAACTCGTTGTGCCCGTCATACACGACGACCATGTCGGGCTCGTACGCCATGATCTCTCTGGCGATGTCGAGGGTAGTGTAGCTGTTTGTGGCCGTCATGCCGAGATTGATCACTTCGATGCTGCGGTCCGGAAAGAGTCTCGTGAGGCGATCCCGCATGAACGAAGAGAATGCACCGTTGTACCAGTACGGAAAACCGACCGTCGTGGAAGCTCCGAGACAGAAAATCCGGTACGTTCCCGCCGGTTTGGGAACCAGAAAATAGTCCGGGGAGGTCGACGGCGAGAACTCTACGCGGGAGAAGTACCGGTACTTCACAGCCGGGTTCATGATGTGGTACGTCTTCCCGTTCAGCACCTCGGTCGTGAAAAGGGAGAGGTCGGGCCCGAATTTAAGCATCCTCAGGCCGAGCTCCGTGCCAAGCAGAAGCAGGAATGGGAAAGCCAGCGTGATGATTGTGTACAGTCGGCGGCGTTGAGGAGTCATAGGGGCTCAGATTGAATATAGCAAAGATAGGGAGAATATTTCAGGTTCTCCAGGGGAAGCACGGCTGCACCCAGCGATGCGACAGGAGTGCGATGGGACCCGGGGAATCCAATGGACACGGCACACCCGTGAGAAGCGACTGACGAAGCACTGCGGGCGGACCACCGGGCGAAGCACCCCGGGTGGACCACCTGACCAAGCACCCCGGGCGGACCACCTGACCAAGCACTGCGGGTGGACCACCGGGCGAAGCACCCCGGCTGGACCACCTGACCAGGCACTCCGGGCGGACCGGCTGACGCTGGCGGGTTCAATGCGAATGACTCCGGATGCAGACAGAAAGAGTTGCGGATGATGGGAACATCGATTCATACAGAGCGGGAGAATAGACAATGAACGGAGCGTTCCGACTGTGCAGTGCGGCAGTGCTGTGTCTTCTCTGGGGTGCAGATGCGCTGGCACAGGACAGCGTCGATGTTACATTCCGCTATACAATCGCAGGCAAGACAGCGGTCGCGGTGGTTGGTGAATTCAACGGGTGGAACACGGCGGCATCGCCCATGACCAATGCCAGCGGGGATCTCTGGGTCCGTACGGTGCGGCTGCGACTGGGAGGGAATCCCAATCCGCCGTCCTACGGCGTCGCCGGGGCATGGCAGTACAAGTTCTGGTACAACGGTGCTTCGCCGTGGCCAAACGACCCGTTGAATCATCATCAGAATGCCTCCGACAACAACAACTCGTTTCTGTATGTCAAGGATCCGACCATCTATCAGTTGGCTCCGAATCAGCGGATGAACATCCAGTCCACCTCCACGCCGACCATCTCCGCGTACATATTCCCCAGGGTGGGTGGTGCCGTGGACACATCCTCGCTTCAACTGGAGATCGACGGCGTCGTGCATGCCGGGCTCGGGAGCATGTATGATGCAGCCACGCAGCAGCTCGTGTTCACACCGCCCTCACCTCTGCCAAACGGGGAGCACACCGTGATTCTCCGTGCCGGCGCAACGTCAGATACGGTGCGTTTCGCAACGAGTGCCGGCTATGTCCGGATTACAACACGCGGCAATTTCACCACCGTCAATCCGGTGCGGACGATCCGGGGGAATGTACAGGACACGACTACTGCGATTCCTGTTCTGGTGGTCCGCAACGGGACCGACACGACGCGCGCGCAATCCACCGGCGGACGATGGACTGCCACTGACACACTGAGCGAGGGGGACAACCAGTTCCGTGCCCTGGTTGATTCAGCGGGTGTGCGCGTGAGTTCAGATCCCATTACGGTTACGTACCGGGGCTCACGGGCACCCAGGGGAGAAGTCACCGCTGCACTGAACGGCGGTTCTGTCATGCTGAGTGCTTCGGCTTCGGCCGATCCGCAGGGGCTGCCGATCGCAAGCTACCAGTGGCTTGATGATCCGGCTACTCCTCTCGGACTTGCCGGGAAGAACGGAAGCAGCGTGAATGTCGCGCTTCCTCCGGCACCTGGGGAGTACTATTTCGGATTGATCGTGCGTGATCAGGAGGCGCTGGCCGATACGATCCGGTCGTACTTTGTCCTGACCCCGGAAGGCACAATTGTTACACCCACAGTTGCCATGAATCCCGAATGGGCACGCAAGGCACGCGTGTATTTTCTGTTCCCGAAGGCGGCGTCACAGGAAGGCACACTCAACGGTGCTGCCCAGCGCCTCACTCATATCCGCGACATGGGCTTCTCCGTCATCTGGCTGATGCCGGTCATGCGCAATGCCTATCCCATCAACACCGGTACAGGCCCGGGCTACAATATCACCGACTTCTACAACGTTGCTCCGGAATACGGAACGAACCAGGACTTCAGGAATTTCGTCACACAGGCCCATGCTCTGGGGATCAAGGTGATTCTGGATATCACGACCAATCATTCCAGCCGGTCGCATCCATGGGCGATCGACGCGCGGGCGTATGGAGAGGATTCTCCGTACTGGCGCTGGTATGAGCACGCAATCATAGCGCACAACACCAACGGGCTCGGTCAATCCACCGACCAATACGGATTCACCTATTACTCTGGCTTCAGCGATCAACTCCTGAATCTGAACTGGGCCGACCCTGATCTGCGGCAGGAAATGATTGCGATGCTGAGGTACTGGATCAGGGAGTACGACGTGGATGGATACCGGTTCGACGTGTACTGGGGTCCGCACCGCCGGTACGGAGAAGCCGCCATGGGCAAACCCGTGCGCGATGCACTCAAGAGGGCAAAACCCGATATCCTGCTCCTGGGTGAAGACGATGGGACGGGTTCAGGAACAGAGACAATCTACGCTGACTACCTCAATCAGGGAGTGAACGGCGGTGTGGATGCGGCATACGACTTCAAACTCTACTTCAATCAGATACGCAGTTTCGCCAATACCGACTTCGCCATCAATGCGCTCCATGCGGAAATCGACAACGCAGGGTTTTTCCCGGGAGAACATGCCCTCTATATGAGGTTTATGGAATCCCAGGATGAGGACCGGATTGTCTATTTCTATTCAGGGGCGTTTCAGATCGATGCGACGACCACGTTCCGGAAGACCATGCCCCTGGCAACGGTCCTCTTCACCGTTCCGGGTTTCCCCATGCTCTGGAACGGTCAGGAGGTGGGCTGGGGATACGGAATTACCGGTTCGAAAGAAGCGCGGTCCAGGAGCGTGATCAATTGGAATTATCAGGGGCGCGGCCTGCTGGCTCCGCATTATCAGAAGCTCGCGACGCTCCGCGGAGCCTTCCCGGCCTTCACTGAACCCAAACGGGACACGAACGGCGACGGGGTGGTGGATGCAGGAGATGCTTCGATCTTCACGCGGATCCCGACAGGAAACCCGCTGGTCTACGGATTCGTCCGTCCATACAGGGGGCAGAATGGCGTCACTGTTGTCAATGTCTCCGGGACAGATCAGAGTGCGGTGCTGGATATAAGCACATCTGCAGGCTTGCGCTTCCCCGACGACCTCAAGCCAACATCGCCCGTCTACGTCAACGATCTCCTGAGCGGTGAAGGGATGTTGACCACGCTCGGAGGGCTCTCCTCTGTCCCCGTGAGCATGGCCGCGTACGGGAGCAAGGTGTATGTCGTGTCACTGACCAATGATTCGCTGAAGATCGCCAACCCGATCACTGACGTTGCGGACCCAAAGCCGACTCCCGGGCATTTCGTCGTCTATCCTAACTATCCCAATCCGTTCAATCCATCGACGGTGATTGCCTTCGACCTTCCGGCGCGGGCCAGGGTGACTGTGACAATCCACGACATCCTCGGCCGGGAAGTGGCCAGGTTGCTGGAGGCCGAGCGGGATGCAGGCGTGCACCGCGTGGTCTGGGATGCGCGGTTGCAGGGAGCGAGTACGGCGGCATCGGGAATCTACATGGTCCGCGTGACG
>JAGDMK010000192.1 GCA_017860635.1 Bacteroidota bacterium | reverse complement strand
AAGTAAGCAGAAAGCAATCGGCAAGTCAGCGGTAAGCAGATCGGTGGCAAAAGAGAAGTGAACAACCAGCAAGTGGTGGAGCCAGGTTGCTGTGCGGTCCGGATGCGCGGACCTGCAAGCGCATTGCGAAACGGATTGAAGTACTGACTGCTAGAAAGACATGAGGCGGCACACATGTGGCAATCCTCAGCCACTTGTATGCCGCCTCACTTTTTGCCGCTGCTGAGTCACCCGGACCGGAGTTCACCTCCTCTGATGTCCGTCCCCCCTTGGTCGCATCCGTCTATCGTCAGTCCCCTCTCTCCGACGGCTCCAGGTCATCCGGGCGTTTGCGTGCGCGGTTGTTCGCTCAGACCTCTGGCAAACGTATTTTGAGGCAACTCAGAATGGCCATTCTTTCTGACGCCTCAAACGC
The DNA here is from genome assembly GCA_017860635.1 of Bacteroidota bacterium. Lineage (GTDB taxonomy): Bacteria > Bacteroidota > Ignavibacteria > UBA10030 > UBA6906 > JAGDMK01. The sequence continues at coordinate 6,388 of JAGDMK010000192.1, read as the reverse complement.
TTCTCCATGCCTGACGCTTTGAACGTCGCGATTCTCTCCGGCACGGTCTTGATCCGGTATTCGATGCTTGTGTTGTTGGCCAGAGCGTGCGTGAGGAGTGCTATGCCTGCCGACGCGTCCACGAGTGCGAGCCGATCCACCTTGTCAAACGTATCTCCCACATCGTGATAGTGGAACACTGATTCTTTCTCGAGGTGGCCCATGACCGTGAACGAAGGAATTCCCTTCAGCAGAAACGGCTGATGGTCGCTGTTCGTCCAGGGGACACTGATGATCCCTCCTGACCAGTCAAAGCCTTTCAGACTGTCCATGAGCGCGCGGACCATCGGTGTGAATTCGTCGAAGCCCATAACGTTCACTCCGGTCGGTCTGCCCGGCATGTCCATGTTGACCATCGCAACGATGCTGTCGCGGGCGTGCTGCTCCAGATAGGTCCGTGCGCCCCAGATGCCGAGCTCCTCGCCATTGAACCAGACGAACTCCACGGTGTAGTGATTAGTCCGGGAGTGTTTCGCGAAGAGACGGGCGATCTCGAACAGCACCGCTGACCCGACGCCGTTGTCCACAGCCCCCTGGCCGATGTCCCACGAATCGACGTGGGCACCGACAACGATCTTTGCCTTCCGTTTTCCCGGAAGCGAAGCGACAAGGTTCGCGGTCTGGACGAGCGTGCACCGGGAGGCGGTGGCGACGCGGCCCCGGACTTCACGGCGGGCCTCCAGCAGCCGGCGGAGCCAGAGTCCATCTTCCAAAGTGATGCTGTATGCGGGAACCGGGCTGGGTTTCCCTCCGAAGTTGCTCACACCCGTCATGACGAGTCCGCCCGGCTTGTCGTTCACAAAGAGGACCCCCTTCGCACCGGCGCGGGCGGCATTCTCGATCACCTCGAGGCGCAACGGCGATTCTTTCTCTCGCGGCGATTCGGACGAAACGACTGCGATGGAACCTGCCGCTCCGGACAGCTCATCCTCGAAACCATACCCGCCCCAGACCAGCGGAGACTCGAATGGAGGATGGCGATCGACATAGCCCAGCGCAGCAGCCCGGAGTCTCTTGCGAAAAGGGATGATCACTTCCACGGCATCATCACCCCTGATCCATCCCGGCATCGAGAAAGATTCCTGGCGCGATACAAGGCCCTCGCGGCGGAGTTCCTCTTCCAGGATCTGGAGCGTCCGGAGATCGGCTGGAGACCCGGAAAGCCTTCCTCCCGCTTCGTCGCAGATCCGCTGCAACACCCGGTATCCCTCATGCTCGGCGTATGCAGAGCCCAGGATGGCCTTTCTAACCGCCATGTCGCCGGCGCTTAAGGGGAGCGAGGAGAGAAACAGTATGGTGATCAGTGCCAGGGCATTGCGTCGCATGCTGTGGTTCCGCCGATGTGTGTGAACATGAGGCTTCAGCAAATCTTCATACGTTAACCAAGAAGGCGATCATAATCAACGCCGATCGTCCTCGGAGCGGATCATTGCCGGACCGGGCTTGCCAGACAGACACCCCGGTTCATTGGAGACCCTCCGTTCGCCAGAACGCTTCGCTTTGCACGATGTCCGCTACTCCACCTCTGATGCTCGGTGTGTCCTCAGACTTTCGGACGGGTCTCCCGGGTCCTTACGTTGATTGTCCATGCAGATTATTGTACATTTCCTGTCAAACCGATGCGAGACTCCGTACACTTCCTGCTTGACCACCGGCCGGTTACCCTGGAATTCGGACCCGGATCGGAGTGGCGCCCGACCACAACGCTTCTCCAGTACCTGCGTACCTTTCCTGAACACCGTGGTGTGAAAGAAGGATGTGCGGAGGGCGATTGCGGTGCGTGCACCGTCGTACTGGCCGAACCTCGTGCGGCTGGCGGACTCTCGTACCGCGCGGTGGATTCCTGTCTGGTGTTCCTCCCCTTTCTCGACCGCAAGCAGCTTATCACCATCGAAGGCCTCAAGGCGCCGGACGGCTCTCTCCATCCTGTCCAGACCGCATTGATCAGGCACTATGGCAGTCAGTGCGGCTTCTGCACTCCGGGGATCGTGATGTCTCTGTTCGCGTTGCACAAACGCTATGAATCTCCAGGACGCCCCGCCGGGGATGCAGTTACGCGCTCTGCAGCAATTGACGCCCTTGCAGGAAACCTCTGTCGTTGCACGGGATACCGACCGATTGTGGACGCTGCGCTCGAGGTCTGCGCACAACCTGTGGCCGATCATTTCTCCGGCAATGAGAAAGAGGTTTGCGGCAAGCTCTCCGCGATCACACGTGAAGACCTGCTCATTCAGAGCGACGGGCAGCGGTATTTCCGTCCGGTTTCGCTTTCGTCTGCGCTGAGCTACCGGAATGACCACCCTGACGCGTTGATCATCAACGGTGCGACAGATGTCGCACTTCGGGTCACAAAGCAACATGAGATCCTTCCATCGATCCTCGATCTGTCCGGCATCGATGAGCTCAAATCCTGGACGCGGACGGCACGCGGTCTCGAGTCAGGCGCAGGAACAACGATTCAGGATCTACTAGAAGCATCGGCTGAGCAGTTCCCGGCGCTTGCACAAATGCTCCAGGTCTTCGGGTCGAGGCAGATCCGCAACGTGGCGACGCTTGGCGGAAACATCGGCACCGCATCACCCATCGGCGACACGCTTCCGGTCCTCATGGCGCTGCGCGCTGAGATCCATCTCCGGAGCATCCGTGCCACGCGAAGCGTCCCGATCGATGAGTTCTTTACGGGATATCGTTCGACTGCCTGTAAACCGGATGAGCTCATCACGGGCGCAAAGATTCCTGACGTTCCTGCAGCCACACTCGTGCGTTCGTACAAAGTCTCACGGAGACACGATCTGGATATCTCCTCTGTGAGTGCCGGTTTTCGGATTGCACTGAATTCCAGAGGCGCTGTAGACGACATTCTTCTTGCGTACGGAGGAATGGCGGCAACGCCGTCTCGCGCAAAAAAGACAGAGTCGTCACTTCGTGGCAAGCCCTGGACCCGCGATGCTGTGGAGAGCGCAATGGGGATGATCGAGTCCGACTTCACGCCACTGACCGACGTCCGGGGAAGCGCGGAGTACCGGTTGATCGTCGCCCGGAATCTCCTCCTCAAGTTCTGGGATGAAACTGCTCATCTCCCCGCGACGGCTGCGGAAGCGAAGGCAGGTGTTGCATGATCACACCTCTGCCGCATGATAGCGCAAAAGGCCACGTCACGGGCGAGGCATTGTATGTCGATGATCTCCCAGAGCCCGAGCGTCTCCTCACCGGCCGTGTCGTATACAGTCCGCATGCGCATGCCCGCATCGTGTCGCATGACCTGACCGCTGCGCGTGCGGTGCCGGGCGTCCACGCAGTTCTTGCTGCTGCGGATATCCCCGGACACAATCAGATGGGTCCCGTTGTAAAGGACGAGCCCGTCCTAGCGGCTGAGGAAGTGACGTGCATCGGGCAAGCGGTCTTCCTGATTGCCGGCGAGACGGATGAACAATGCCGCGAAGCGCGGCGGCGCATCCGGGTTGAGTATGAACCCCTGGATGCGATCCTCACTCTTGAAAAGGCCATGGAACGGGGATCACTGCTTGGTCCGCCCCGGAAGATCGAACGTGGCGACGCCAGGCGTGCGGTGCAGGAGGCCCCGCGACGCATCGCCGGGGAAGTGCTGACAGGAGCACAGGAGCACTGGTATCTGGAAACGCAGTGTTGTCTCTGCGTTCCCGGTGAACCGGAACAGATGCTGGTCTACAGCTCCACGCAGCATCCTGCGGAGACACAGGCTCTTGTCGCAGAGGTGCTGGGCTGGCCGCGCAATGCTGTCACCGTTGAAGTGAAGCGGGTTGGTGGCGGTTTTGGGGGGAAGGAAACACAGGCGAACCACACGGCATGCTGGACAGCGCTTCTGGCCCACGCGACCGGACGGCCGGTGAAGATCAGGCTCTTCCGGGATGATGATATGATCATGACCGGCAAGAGACACAGGTTCCTCATCCGCTATGAGGCCGGTTTCGATGAGGACGGCAGCGTACGGGGCGTCGTGCTGGATCTGAACAGCGACGGCGGTGCGGCGACAGACCTCTCCTTCGCCATACTCGAGCGCGCAATGCTGCATGCCGACAATGCCTATTTCATTCCCGCGTGTTCGGTCACCGGCACTGTCTGGAAAACCAACCTCCCCTCGAATACCGCGTTCAGGGGATTCGGCGGGCCTCAGGGGATGGTGGGTATCGAAACGATTATGGACCGGATTGCACGCGCGCTGAAGCGCGATCCGGCCGAGATCCGAAGGAAGAATTTCTATGGTGCCGGCGACGAAGCGACCGGCCGCTCGCGTGAAGGAAAAACCTTTACGGATGCAGCCGGGATCAGCGAGTCGGATCGACTCCAGCTCCGCAACACCACGCACTACGGCCAGGTGGTGGAGAACAACCGGCTGCCCTTCATCTATGACCGGCTGATGGCGTCTTCAGATTATATTCTGCGCCGCCGTGAGATCCAGGCATTCAACGCCTCGCACGAGTTTCAGAAACGAGGGATGGCTCTGAACCCGGTCAAGTTCGGGATCTCGTTTACGACGACGCATCTGAACCAGGCGGGAGCGTTGGTCCAGCTCTATACGGACGGCACCGCTCTGGTGCACCACGGTGGTGTGGAGATGGGCCAGGGTCTTCATACGAAAATCCAGGGGATTGCAGCGGCGGAACTGGGTCTCGATCCGGCGCATGTGCGTGTGAACGCAACAAACACGGCGTGTGTTCCCAATACATCGGCGACCGCTGCCTCGTCGGGCGCCGATATGAATGGTATGGCGGTGAAGAATGCCATTGATACACTGAGGGGGCGCATTGCGGAAGGACTTGCCGGGCACCTGTCCGAGCAGTATCTGGGAGATCCCACGATGCCCGGGGACCTCTGTTTCGCCGACGGGCGGATTACCGATACACGGCATCCCGACCGTTCGCTTGCGTTTGCCGAAGCCCTGCAAATTGTCTATCTCCGGCGGATCAGCCTGAGTGCTTCCGGATTCTACCGCACGCCGGAGATCGGGTGGGACAGGCAGAGTGGCCGCGGCCGCCCGTTCTTCTACTACGCGTTCGGGATGGCAGTAAGCGAGGTACTCGTGGATATCCTTACGGGCGCCCATATGATTCTCCGCGTGGACATCGTCCACGATGTCGGCGATTCGCTCAACGCCGGCATTGACCTCGGACAGGTTGAAGGCGGGTTCATACAGGGCGTCGGTTGGTGCACGACAGAAGAGATTGTGTGGGATGCGCAGGGACATCTCCTGACGCATTCACCGGATACGTACAAGATCCCGACTGCCGGAGATCTGCCTGAAGTCTTCAATGTGGAGTTGCTCACCGGCGTCCCGAACCCGGGGACTATCCGAAGCAGCAAGGCCGTCGGGGAGCCGCCGTTCATGCTGGCCCTGTCAGTCTGGTTTGCCATCAGGGACGCGCTCTCGGCAATTGCCGGTCATGTTGTGGATCCGGAGATTGCTCTCCCGGCAACGCGGGAGCGGATTCTCCTTGAAGCAGAACGGCTGCGTGCCCTGCATCATGAGACAACAGGCGCCCGTGCGTAACGAGTTATGCGTTGACAGGCGAAATTCATCAGATAAATTGGTATATCACAGATGTGACCGGGCCTTTCTTCTCTATGAATCTTAGGAGTCCATGAAACAATCATCACAGATACAGGAGTCCATCCGCAAAGCCGGCGTAGTCGGCGCGGGTGGTGCAGGATTCCCGGCGCATGTCAAGGCGGCCGCGGCCGTGGATACGATCATCGCTAACGGCGCTGAGTGCGAACCGCTCATCCACAAGGACTTTGAGGTGATGCTTCACAATGCGGGCGAGATCGTGAAAGGGGTCCGTTTGCTCATGCAGGCGACCGGCGCTCCCCGCGGCATCATCGGCATCAAAGCCAAGAACGCAACCGCCGTGGATGCGGTGACGAAAGCACTGGACGGGAAGGACATCACTGTTCATCTCCTCGGCGATTTCTATCCCTCGGGCGATGAGTACATTCTCGTCTATGAAGCGACCGGACGCTTGATACCTCCCCAGGGCATTCCGCTGGACGTGAAGGTGGTCGTCAACAATGTGGAGACGCTCTACAATATCTCCCATGCCGAAGAAGGGAAGCCCGTGACACGGAAGTGGATCACGGTCGCGGGTGCGGTGAGGAAGCCGGTCACATTTCAGGCCCCCATAGGGATGTCGTTCCAGGATGTGCTGGCTGTGGCTGGCGGGACGACAGCCGCGGACTTCGGCGTGTTCGTCGGCGGTATCATGATGGGAGCACTCGAGTTTGACATGACGCGGGTGGTGACGAAAACCACCGCCGGACTCATTGTCCTTCCGAAAGAGCATCCGCTCATCGTCCGGAAAAGCAAACCCGCAAA
>JAGDMK010000382.1 GCA_017860635.1 Bacteroidota bacterium | reverse complement strand
TACGAAGAAGCCGCCGGGCAAGGCATCATTGCAGGCATTAATGCTGCCCTCCGCGTAAGGGGTGCGGACCCGTTTATACTTGACCGGAGCGAGGCATATCTTGGCGTTATGATCGACGACCTGATCAACAGGTCTCCGGAGGAGCCCTACAGGATGTTTACATCCCGGGCTGAGTACCGCCTGGCCCTCAGGCAGGATAATGCCGACAGCCGCCTAATGAGGAAGGGGAGTGCTCTCGGACTCATACCTTCGGAGGCCCTGAGGCGCCTTGACGAAAAGGAATCGCGTGTGAGAGAAGCCCGGGTACTTCTGAACCGGGTACGTATCTCTGGGAAGGAGCTACGCGAAGGGTTCAATGGGAAATGGAGTGGTCCGGCCCCCGATAGCGAAACGCTCGCCGGGATATTGAGACGTCCCGAAATTACCCTCTCCGATGTCCTATTGTTGCCCCGGGCTGCAGAGCACGAATCCCTCGCCGCCCTCAGAGCGGATCCGGAGGCCCGTCTGCAGCTTGAGACCGAAGTAAAGTATGAAGGATACCTGAAAAGGCAGGATGAACAGATAGCCCACTTCAGGAAAAACGAATCAATGCGGATCCCGAGCGATCTTGACTATGCCCAGATCCGGTCGCTCAGCAATGAAGGAAGAGAGAAACTCGCGAAAGTGCGGCCTGTCTCAATCGGCCAGGCAATGCGGATAAGCGGGGTCACAGCGGCTGATGTGTCTGTGCTTATGATTGCCTTGATGAGGTGATGTTTCACGTGAAACATTCATCAGATTTGCTCACAGTGTTGAGGCGGAACGGACTACTCTGCTCTGAATCTCAAGGCGAGCAACTGGAGAGATATGTGGGGTATCTCCTGGAATGGAACCAGAAGGTAAACCTCATTTCCCGGAGGGATGAGGAGAATGTCTGGACAGGCCATGTGCTTCACTCGCTCTCACCGCTGTTCCATGTGGATCTCCCCGACAGGTTGAGTGCGTTGGACCTTGGCACCGGTGGTGGGCTTCCAGGGATTCCACTGTCTATCCTGCGAGAGGGATGGTCGGTTGTGCTCATGGATTCCATTCAGAAGAAGTGTACGGCGGTAGCAGACATTCTGGAAAGAGTGGGTTTGTCGAGGAGGGTCACGGTTGTTTGCGGGAGGGCAGAGGACAAGGGTGTGCTGGCGAAGCTGGCAGGGACTTTTGACGTGGTCCTGGCCCGCGGTGTGGCTCCGCTGTCAGACCTCGTTCGATGGTCAAGGCCGTACCTGAGGAAGGGTCAGAAGGGAAGCATAAGTGAGCAGAGCACACGGCGGTATCGCATTGTCCCGCCTGCATTACTGGCCTATAAGGGCGGAGACCTGGAAGATGAGATCCGGCAAATGCAGATCAAGTCGCGAGCTGAAATATCAGCGGCGATCCCGCTTCTGTTCGACGGCAGCGATACAGTGGGTCTGCTGGAAAAGAAACTGATTGTTGTTACACCATGACCGCGGCGTCATCACTGAAATCTCTATAACCGTTATTGGACAATGGGAAAAGAACTCTCCGAATCACTCGCCCGTCTGCTGACGGAGCAACGCAATCCCGTCTCCATGAATATGGACCGGCTGTCCACAGAGGAAATCCTCCGGCTCATCAACTCGCAGGACAAACTGGTTCCACTCGCCGTGGAACGGGAAATCCCCTATATCATGCGAGCAGTCGAAATGATTGTGGAGTCATTCCGAAAAGCTCCGGACGCCTCGGCGTTGTGGATGCCTCGGAATGCCCGCCGACATTCGGCACCGACCCGAAGATCGTGGTTGGCGTTATAGCCGGCGGACATCCTGCAATGTTCAAGTCTCAGGAAGGCGCAGAGGATAATCCCGCACAGGCCCGAAAAGATGTGGATGCGCACGGCGTGACAGCCTTAGACACGGTATGCGGAATTGCAGCGAGCCGCCGGACACCGTATGTAGTCGCAGCAGTTACCCGTGCACGCGAGCTCGGGGCGAAGACGATCTACATCACAACGAATCCCCGCTCCGAATTTGACATCGATGTGGATGTGGCCATCTGCCCGGAGGTGGGGCCGGAAGTGCTTATGGGTTCCACGCGCATGAAGTCCGGCACGGCGCAGAAACTGGTGCTGAATATGCTTACGACCACCGCGATGATACGTCTGGGAAAGGTGTACGAAAACATGATGGTGGACCTCCAATTGACGAATCAGAAGCTCGTGGAGCGGTCCAAACGCATCATCATGATGGCCACCGGAGTCGACTACGACCGGGCGGGAGAGGTCCTGGAACAGGCCAAAGGACACGTGAAGAGCGCGATTGTTATGATCAAGGCCAACGTTTCACTCGATGAAGCACAGAAACGCATAGAAGCGGCAAACGGCTTTGTGCGCGGGGCAATCGGCGAGGATCCGCATTAGTTCTGACCCTACAGGCGGCATGTCCCCCCTTCTTCCACATCTTCTGGACGATGCGCCCATTCTTGAGCGGGTGCGCACCTATGTCCTGTCACTGGAACCGGGGCAGACCGGCTCACTGAGCGGAGTTGCGGGATCCCTTTGCTCGCTCCTGCTCACTGCGCTGCACCGGAGCACCGGCCGGCAATGTCTAGTCGTGACACCTGCACGAGAGCAGGCTATCCGGATAGCGGACGACCTTTCCGTTCTGGCATCGGCTGATCAGGTACGCCTCTTTCTTGGACGGGAAGAGACGGGGGCAGTGCTGACCGAACGGAGCCGGGAGCTGAACGACGTGCACACGCTCCGCTCTCTTGCCACAGGTCAGATTCCATTCGTTGTGACGCACGTTCAGGGAGTCCTTCACCGGCTTCCGGTGCCGCAGTCCGTTCGAACCGAAGCGCTGACCCTGGACGTGGGGTCACGTGCGGGGTTCGATGCAACGCTGCGTACACTCGACACATTCCGGTTCGACCGGATGGATATTGTCGAGAAGCCGGGCGAGTATGCCGTGCGGGGAGGCATTGTGGATGTCTTTCCGTATGTCGGGGAGAATCCTCTCCGTATCGAGTTCTTTGAAGACGAGGTGGAGTCGATCCGTGAGTTTGATGTGGTGTCGCAGCGGTCGATACGGTCGCTTGCCTCAGCGCTGCTCGTGCCGGACGTGCTGGCCTCGGACACTGAATCTGCCGTCCCCGAGGGGATGTTGCTGGACTATCTTGCCGATGGTGCCCTTCTGGTAATTCTGGATCCGTTATTGCAAGAGGAAATCTTCCAGCGGCTTGCCGCATCGGCAACAGCTGCGGCACGGTACCACACCCGCGAGCGGCTCAACGAACTCGCCGGTCTGTTCTCCCGACTCGAGATCTCTGCCTTTGCCCCGGGGAATGCAGGACTGGATGTGGGCGCGCGAAGCCAGCCCGCGTTCAACGGCAGCATGCAGATGATGGCCAGGGATCTTGCGGAGCGGCAGGCCGAAGGATACCGGATTATCCTGAGCTGCGACAGTCAGTCGGAGCTGAACCGGGTCCGTGAGCTCCTCCTGACTGCCATGGCAGCTCTTGAAGGGACTCCCCCGCTCGATCCCTCACGAATCGAGTACTCGCTTGAAGCAATCCACGAAGGGTTCCTCCTCGGCGAACCGCGCATCGCACTGTACACCGAACACCAGGCATTCGGCCGGATCAAACGCCATGGCCGGCGCCGTCCCCGCTTCAAAGGGATCTCCGAAAAGGAGATGCAGCAGCTCCGGAAAGGAGACTATGTTGTCCATGAGGATTTCGGTATCGGCAGGTTTGCGGGGCTCCGGACAATCCGCGTGCGCGATCTGGAGATGGAGGTGGCCTCGGTTCTCTACGCCGAAAACGATACGCTCTATGTGAATATAAGCTTCATCAACAAGCTCCAGAAGTACTCATCAAAGGATGGGCACATTCCCGCCCTCCACCGCCTGGGCAGCGGTGAATGGGACCGGCTGAAGGCACGCACCAAGAAACGTGTCAAAGATATCGCCCGGGATCTCATCGCACTCTATGCGAAACGCAAGCACCTCGACGGATTCGCATTTCCTGCCGATACACCCTGGCAACAGGAGCTCGAAGCC
>JAGDMK010000191.1 GCA_017860635.1 Bacteroidota bacterium | reverse complement strand
ATGCATTGATGCGGTCCCCGGAAATCCAGCACGAGCGATCAGCGAGTTGGTCGAGTCTTTTCAGCATTGTCCCTCCTCGGCGAATTGTCCCCCCTCGGGGAGAAGTCGCCTGCCGTCATATCTCAACCGGCGTCCTCCGGGCATACGGATCGTGAATGCATTCGTGTCGCCGGATAACTCCGGTCCGGCTGGCACGCGGCCTGCCACGAGACTCCAGACAAACCGTGCTTTCGTGCCGTGCACCGTCCACCGGAAGAAGTGGTCACGCGTGCCGTCATGAGGATATGCAGGCACAAATGGTGTCCACCCTGTGGACTTCGTCCCTGAGACAGGATGAAGGAGGTGCAGAGATAACGATTCGTCTTTGCCGAGAACGAGCCAGGTATTGACATCCCCGTTGTCCGACGGGACAAACTCCCCCCAGCTGTGGAGGTTCCATTCGATATCCGTTGGATCTTCGCATTCGATCGTATCAACCCCGACTATCGCAGAGTCAGGATCGGCCCAGAGAGCCCTGCGGCATTCTTTGACCTGAAGGAAGGGGAGATACGAGCAGGCCGTATCCACGACCAGCGAAAGTGAGCGGTCGTGTATGGAGACGGACGGTGTGGGACACAGAAATTCCGGAGGGAAGAAATCGGGCAACCAGACCGTGCCGTCCCCCACCTGTCCTTTTCCTCCGAACGTGATCACATTATGGAGTGCCGAATCGCGGCGGTATGTCGGGCCGGGGCCTGACACGCACAGGGAGTTGTGCCTGAACCAGAGGAATGAACCGTTGCATGGATCCGCATGCCCGTATGCTCCGCGCTCGCCGCTGCTGTACCGTTGCATTCCGAGAGGAGGACCTGCCCTGAATGTGAAGACTGAACCTGCATTGCCTGTCCCCCTCGCAAAGACCTGACCGCCGTCGTTGAAGATCCGGATACCGGGTTCCTGTTTCTCAACCCGGACCCCGGGTTTGGCATCGACCCCGGGTTCACGAAAAAGAAACTCGTAGACCCGGCGCCGCGGCGGCACATGTCGGAAATCGACGCCGGCGTGAGGAGTGTTTGCGAGCAGATCACCTGTCCGTTGCGCCTCCTGGGAGAGGGTCCGCGCCGCAATCAGGTAATGGCACCAGCTGTCGCCGCCTACCCGGTACTGCGGGTCGCCGAACGTGATGCCGAACCGGCCGTCATGCGAGAGCGCGGCAGCGCGGAACGCCGAGGCCTGCCGCCAGTGAGGAGATATCCAGAGGTCCTCTCCCGCACACACACGGAACAGCTCCACCCATCGGAGGAGGAATCCGTATTCGTAGATCCAGAGATTCATTCCGTGAGGATGGAATCCATCAGCGGGGAGCATTCGGAGTATCGTGTCCAGAGCGCCGCGGAATTCGCCGGCCCATTTCCTGGAGTCCGGATGAGACTCCCAGAACGCAAACGAAAACGCGAGCAGCCCGAGTGCACAGCCGAGATAGTGTGCCTGGGCGAAGTCACGGCGATCGGCCGGAAGGAATCTCCGGACGCGGGCGGCCAGTGTCCAGAGCCATTCCTTCAGCTCTTCCCGCTCGGGGTCTGGGATCCGGTCGTGCAGCCAGTCAAGACAGAGGACAAGGACGAAGAGGATTTCGCCGGATTGTGTGTCGATCGTCAGCGGCGCGTACTCCGGCTGGCGGGTCTCCTGCACAAATGCCCTGTACGCCCTGAGTGCCTGTTCAACACGGTGGGGAGATGGATCAACCATCGCAATCAGCGCGCTGATCATCGCCCGGTCTTCAGCACGGAGGCGTTCAGGACCGGGTAGCGTCTTCGACTCCGGAGTGACCCCGGGCGGCAACTGGGGGTCATCCACGAGTGCACACAATGCCGTCCATCCGGTTCTGTGTGTCGCGGATGCGTTTGCCGTAAGCTCCGCAACACGGTCGGGCGTGATGAGGAGCCGCGGATGGACCTCGAGAAGCTCCGGCCGGAGGTGGACAGATCTCGGCTGCATCGAGACCGGGTTATCTTCGAAAAGATCCAGATACTCCGGCTCAAGCCGGTCGTCATCCACGGCGTACTGTACCACCCCATCACATTCCGGAGGAATCCATGCCATGGCACGAATATGTTTGCACTCAAACTCATCTCCCCAGAAGTGCACCTCCGCCCGTGCCTCACCCCCATCCCACACGATCGTGATTCCGGGAAAGGCAGGAATGTCTCTCCATCCCGGCCACGGTCCCACGCGAATCCCTGGCGCAGAAGGACCGAAGTCCATATGCGAAAATGTGTACGGTTCGCTTTCCACCGGATGGCGCATGTAGCAGCAATGCCGTTCCAGGGGATATGTCGTTGTGTGGATCAACAGGAGAAGACGACGCCAGCCTGCACGGCCCGGCGGCAGGTGACACGCAAACGGGGAAGAGGGATTTCCTGATCGCTCAAAGGGAAGCCGCGCAATATGCCTGGGTCTCGGCATCATTTCGGCAGGTTGCCTTCCGGGGGAAACCGCACGGTATGCAGGGGTCTCAGCATCATTTCGGCGGGTCGCCTTTCTGGAGGATCTCGGGAGTCTCGCCGTACCGGAACCTGACTGTGACGAGACCGCCGGTGCGCGGCAGGGTGATCGTCGCGCCGCCATATTCCACCGTTCCTTCCACATGGCCGCCATTTCTCGAAGGCACGACGGCGACAATCGTTGCACCCTCTGCCTGCGTAGCACTCACCCACGTATGAGCCGGGCCCCGCACCGGACGGGGGACTCCGCGTTTGTCGAGGCTCTCCAGAAACGCGTCTGCTGCCAGAGGGGACGAGTCAACATGCAGAACCTGCCCCTCGTGGCGGCGTAAGAGAGCGCTCAGCTCTTTTCGCGGTGCGGGCAAATAGGGCAGGATGATTGTGTCATACGCATGGCGGCCGATCATGAACTTCTCCCCCTTCCATCTGCCCCGCGCTGCCACCGTCGGCGAAAGCACATCGGGCTGGTAGTGCGCATCGACGAGAGTCAGAAGGAGCGTAAACACATCTGCCGCTACCCGGTCGGCGCGCGGGTCGGCCAACCCGTACAGCGTATCCACGGGGTAGACAACAAGCACATTCGTGTCCGGCAGTCGTCCGCCGGTCGTAGCCCAGTGGTTGCGCAGCCTGGCGTTCCATCGGGGGAATGCCGGCCACGTACTATGCTCGGGGTATCCGGGGAGCGGCGGCGATCCCAGGAACGACCTTTCTTCACCGATGGTCCCGACCGGCCCGTAGGCATGCGCCAGCCAGCGGGTCCCGAAGAGGGCAAGGACATTCACACAATGGTCCATGACAGTTTCCTGCCACCCTTCACCATCGTCATCGCCAACCGTCCAGAGATTGTTGTAGGCGAACTTTGCCTGCGAGTGCCGTCCCAGAGAGGCATTTATGACGCTGAGCGCTGCAACGCGTGCATAGTGCGGTGACGATGGGTCACGGATTTCGTTCACAGCGCCGACGTCCACAAAGCCGCCGCTCTTCGCCTCTGCCCCTTTCCAGAGGTCCATGCTGCCGTGATTCATGTCGCACATGTCACCCGATTCGAAGTGCCAGGTGTCATGGATCCCCGCAATGCAATCATCCCCCCACATGCGGCGCATGACTCTGTTGGTGGACCGTTGTGCATCCACGACGGTCTGCTGGACCAGCCGGTAGTACACCTGGCGAACCGGGATGTGTGAGCCGTCGGCTGCATCCAGTGCGAGTTTCCAGAGAACACGGTCAAGGGGGAACCCGAGGGCGTCGGCACACGCTGCCCGTATGGCGGGCGTGAAAGGCAAGCTTCCGTAGGTGCACGTGTAGCCCGGTTCATCCCACATCAATCCCCGCGCATGAATCCCCTGCTTCTTCAGCGTCGCGAGACGGCGTTCGTACTCACGCATCTGCATGCGATTGGAGTAGTCCACATGTGAAGACCGGACATGGAAGAACGCCAGAGCCTGCCAGGATGAATCATCGGGGGGACGAAACTCACCGAACGCCTCAACGTACCGGTCCCGGGCGTTGTAGAACATATGCGTGCGGGATGTGATGTCCTGGATATCATCGACGCCGAGCGGAGATCGACCCATGCGTACAGCATACGCCCGCAGGACTCCCAGCGGCAGGTATTCGATGGCCACTTCGTGCAGCATGTGCACGTGGCGTGGACTCAGCAGACAGCGCACGGCATACCTGCCGCCGGTGACTGCGCCAAAATGCGGCACTTCGCTGGCGCGGCTGGTATTGCCGAACAACACAAGATCCGTCCCCCCGCCCGGGCCGATGAGGGCCCGGGAAATGAACCGCGGATCGGGTCCGACCCAGAGGTGCTTGCCCGCGGCACGGCACATGCGGCTGATGTGGGCCAACGCTGTCCGTGCCGCCGGATCATCCCATGTGTATCTGCTGCAACGGACAAATGCGGCGACGCCGTCGAATCCGGCTGCCATCAGATCCGCAAACTGGGACTCGCGAACCGTTGCGCTTTCAATGACTTCATCATGGATACTCCACACCATGATCGAGACGGGGAGTGTCCCGCGAGATGATACCATGTTCAGTCAAGCTCCTCAAACAGTACATTGTCAAACCAGCTTGTGCCCTGCCCTTGGTGAACAAGGAGAATGTGTATGCGGTCCGGTTCCGGAACGATAGCCTGCGTGACGACGGCAAGTTCGCGCCATTCTGTCGTTCCTGAAACCTTGACAGGCGATAGATGCATCTCATACCGTTCGGCGTGATGGAGATCAGGCTGACCGCACCTGTGGATCCGGAGAGCGATGTGTGATTCTCCGTTCAGCGCCAGCGTGCGGACGCGGGCCGAAAGCCGGTACCGTTTGCCTGACCGGAATGCCACCCCTCCGAACGCCGGCCCGAGTGTCGTTGCCATCCAGCGTCCTGAGGCTGGAACACTCGTCCGTATGCACAGCGATGCCTGATCATCAAACCCGGTCGTTTGATCCAATTCTGCGTGGAGGCTTCCTGCCGGTCCGTCCACTGCTTCGAACTCCCAGGGCCAGTGTGTGTGCGCCTCACCCGGAGCATCAGCGAACGATGTGCGGAACGTATTGACGCCGGGGACGTAGACCGGCCAACGGCCATCCTCCGGAGCATCGGATCTCTTCCCCTCCTTCAGCCATGCCTCTCCTTCACTCCGCGATATGATCGATACGCGGAACCGCGCCTCCCGCGTGAATCCCCGCGGAAGCACACAGGCCTCGTTGTCCTTGCACACGGGGTACGCGACGTGCACATCCCACATGTAGGCACAGAGTCCGGCAGATGCTGACATGTCCGACTCTACTGTGATCACAGGGTTCTGATCTTCAAGAAGCCACGCAATGCGGTCACCGCGTTGCAGCATGATCCTGTGCTTGTCAGCCGATTCCAGATGGGTGTGGGGGACGAGCGTGACACGTTCACCACGGCGGATAGCGGTGACGGTATACCGTTTCGCCCGTCCGGCCGCCGCCGAGAATGTCCCCACAGGCCAAATGTTGCAGAACTCCAGCTCGCCGTGATGCGGGTTCGGGGTGATCAACCACCCCTGTTCGCCAGTCACTTCGAGCAGAGCATGAATGTCGAGTTCGTACTCATCCCGGTCTGATCTGGAAAACGTGAGGCGAAATGTGCTGAGTATGGAACCGGAAGCATTAGTGCCGCGGCAGACGATGCACGCAGGCCCTTCCGGCTCCGGTCCCGAGAGTATTTGCTCATGTGAGGGCGGCTGGGGGATCGTGCGATCGCACTTCTCCTGCCCGTCGATGCTCACCCACGCATCACTGGAGGCATTCCGTTCCGGGTCCTCATGGTCCGCATATTGTTCCCAGAAGAGCGGCATGGGAACTTCCGGGCCGATGATGAGCGGGCCGTCCTCCTGCAGCCGGAGCGAGCACAGCCGCAGATCCCGGATCTCTGCCAGCAGCGTCCCGCCCGCCCAGACCCGGCAGTCAGCCCGCCCACCCGTTTCAATGCGAAGGGGGCTCATTCAGTTCCTTCAGTGCCTGTTCAAGGTGCGACCGGAATGCCGGCTGAAGCGTCCGGTGCCGCAGGGTTTCTTCAAGCTGCGACCGGACCCCGGCATTGATGCCGTGTACGGATGCGTTCAACTCTTCCACAGACAGCTCCCGCGACCAGAGTCTATCCAGCAAGGGCTGCAGTTTTTCAAGAATCGGACCCGATGTCCAGCTTGAAAAGCGCACAAAGAACCGGGGATCGCCGCCGTTATGTTTCAGGCTGAGATCCCACACCTCGCGGAATCCGCTTCCGGCAAGAGATGGATACCGTCGTTCCCATCCCGATGTGAAATCCACATCGCGCAGGACCGGATTCGGCTGGTAGATGCTCGTTCCGCTGATGATCCACACGAGGGCCTTCCAGGTCGCCCGCGGATCGGCAGTGGAAGAAGAAACAGAGAGCCCGCCGCTTGACGACCGGAAGTACGCGGGGGCTTTTCCTTTGAAACGGGGAAGCGGAGCGACACCCCACGGTACGGAGAGTGTTTCGATGAGTGTCTGGTGGGGCACCGCTTCGACCAGCATGGCAACACGGCCGGTTTGCAGAAGCTGGGGCGCCTGCATGCCCATCGCCTGCAC
>JAGDMK010000381.1 GCA_017860635.1 Bacteroidota bacterium | reverse complement strand
CAGCGGCGCACTGAGAGAGTCCACATCGTGCGCGTACTGAAACACATGCGGCCCTGCACAATACCTGCAGGGCCGCTCTGTCATACGCAGACTCTGTCCGCACATCAGGCGACGTGTGCTCCGGAGTGAGCGTGAAGCCGAATCCGGCCGGACCCTGACCGGAGTCTTCGTCTCCGTGCGGATCCAGAGTGGTGCACCCAATCCCTGCCGCAGTCTCAATCGTTCAGCAACCTGGTCGTCACCCGCTGGAGTTCGTTTCCTATCTGCACGGGATCAAGAGTCTTCTCCGGTTCATTCTCGAAGACTGCGTAGGGGATCTTGAAGCCCTTGACCTCGATGTACTTCGGATCCCGAGCCTCGAGCTTCTCCCAGTCGTTGGTCTTGTAGTAGAACTCCATCTTCGAATCCGGCAGAGAGTGATAGAGGATCGAATCCTCCATCCCCTTCCGCGCACGCCTGCGGTTCTTCCGGGCGGATTCCTCATACGAGACGCGAATATATATCAGCCTTGCGCGTTTCAGGATTTCTTCGTGGAGGTAGCTCAGAGCCTCCTCAATCCCCTTCTCCCCTCCGCGCGCAAACTCGATCAGCGTCGTCATCCGGTCGTGGTACCTCGGATCCCTTGCGAGCTTCTTTCTGTACTCCAGACTGATCCGCTCGATGTAGAGGTTCCAGATCCAGTTGTCTGTGAAGAAGTACTTCTCGTCAGTCCAGATGCGCGGCTTCCCGTTCCGCGTAAGGATATCGTCGATCTCGAAAGTCTCCCACACATAGAGAAAATCGTCCAGCTCTTCGAACTCGCCGATATGGAAACGGTGCAGGCGTTCGGCAGTATCGCACTTCTTCAGGAAGTCAATCAATTCAGATTTTCCGGCAGCAGGACGGCCGGTGATGATCAGGATCGGAAACTGTGTTTCAGGCGTGCTCATACGATAGCCTCCGGGGCAATTAGCGGGACGGCGTGAATGACAGTATGACCTCCGGCACGATCTCCTTGTCCCGGCGGACAGCGTCTTCGACTGTGTTGAAGAGCGTGCGCTTCAGGTAGATCACGTTGTTGAGTTCGAGGCCAAGATACCGTTTGGCCTCTCCGACGAGGTAATCGTTGGCCGTGCAGCTGTAGAACCGTCTGTCATCCAGAGGGTTTCCACCGACACGAATGTTCTGAAGGACGACAGTGCCATCAGGGCGCAGTTTCCATTCCCCCGTGATCCCCGTAGCGATGATCGCGGGGCGCTCCTGGAGGGCATAGGCAAACGCAGCCCGGAGTTGTGCGCCGCTGAGCTGGAACGTCGCAAGTACATTCCGGAACGGAAGCGCTTCAAAGAGCTCCCGCTTGGTGAGCGGACCGGCCGGGATGTCGCGGCGGATGCCGTGGATGTTCATGAGGCCGATGTCCGCCCGGACTGCCTGCCGCTGGGCTTCGGTGACGTAACTGCCGATCGTGTTGGCCCCTTCACGCCGCACCCAGTCTCCTTTCAGCACCCCGATCACTTCATCGTACTCATGGTCGATTTCCGTCTGCAGGGAATCCACAAGCTCGCCCAAACGCGTCGGAGGGGTCTTCTTGTCCGCCCACAACGTAACCAGTTTTCCATCAAGCCTGGTGATCCTGTCGTTCTCGACTACGAGATCAGCAACGCCCAGGTTCTCTGTATTCGATCCAGCCTGGAGGATGTAGACTCCGTTGACGACCATCGGCGATTTCAGCCTCGTGTGAGAATGTCCTCCCACAATCAGGTCCAGGCCCTGCACATTGGCCGCAAGGATCGAATCGTCGGTCACACCCTGATGGGTCAGAGCAATGAGAAGGTCTGTTTTCGGGTCCAGTTCGTCAATGTAGCGCTGGACGGTCTCCACAGGCGAGAGCACACGGATGCCGGTCAGGTTGGTCTGGATGACCAGGCCATAGAGCTCCTGGGACATGACGCCGATGATGCCGATCCGCACGCCGCCTCGTTCGAGGATCACATACGGTTGGTTGCCTTGAGGAAAAAGGTCCTTGCCCTTCACCAGATTCGCCGATGTGGTGGGGAATTTGGCGACCTTCACGAGTGCGGCGAGGTTTTCCTGGGAGATATCCATGTCGTGGTTCCCCACACACCAGGCATCGTACCCCATCAGGTTCATCATTTCAAAGAGCGCCCCACCCTGTGCGCCCTGGTACACGCGTTCGGTGACGGGGTTGCCGGTCATGACGTCGCCGGCATCCAGGAGGAGCACCTTGCCCGGATCTTTGCGGTATGAGTTGATCGTGTATTCCAGTTGTTTGAACCCGCCCACCATTGGCTTTCCAGTTGTTTGAACCCGCCCACCATTGGCTTGGGGGATTCTTTTACCCAGGTTGCCTCCCTTGGCACGAACGTGGCGTGCATGTCGTTGGTGTGGAGTATTGTGAGAGTCGACGGCTGTGCGCAGGCGGAAAAAACCAGACAGCCGAGGGCTGCCAGAGCGGCAGCAACGTTGTGAGCAGAGTGCATGAAGGAGTCCTGTGATGCGTTGAGGTGGTGAATTCGTGACTCAATATAGGAAGATTGGGGGAAATTTGGTACCATGTGGGGCCTCCTTCAGAATCACAATCAAGGATCTCCAACCATGCCACCACGCACCCGGACTGCCGTACGCGGGAAGGTCGCGCTCACCTGGCTCGGCCACTCCGCATTTCTCATCCGTTCCCCGATGGGGAAAACTATCGTCATCGATCCCTGGCTGGAAAATCCCAAAGCTCCCCCTGAAGCCCGCGCGCTCTCGACTGCGGACATCATTCTTGTCACGCACGGTCATGGAGATCACCTGGGCAACACCGTAGCGCTCGCTGAGCGCACGCAAGCTTCAGTATATGCCGTGTACGAAGTCGCCCTGTACCTCCAGAGCCAGGGACTCAAGAACGTCACCGGCATCAACAAGTCCGGCTGCGCTACCGTTGACGGCATCACGCTGACCATGACGCACGCGGAGCACAGCGGCGGCATCGAACCCGGCGGCCCGATACTCGCAAGTGGAGACCCTGCAGGCTTCGTCATCCGTCTCGAGAACGGTCTGACCATCTATCACGCAGGCGACACAGGCGTATTCGGAGATATGCGGATTATCAGAGATCTCTACAAGCCTGCTATCGTGCTCCTTCCGATCGGCGGACTCTTTACAATGGGTCCGCGGGAAGCCGCGTATGCCTGCACGCTCCTCAAACCGAAGCATATCATCGGGATGCACTACGGAACATTCCCTGCACTCTCGGGAACACCGGCCCAATTGAAGAGGTTCCTTCCCCCTGCGATGCGGAAGAAGGTTCTCGAACTCACGCCGGGAATCGCTGTA
>JAGDMK010000190.1 GCA_017860635.1 Bacteroidota bacterium | reverse complement strand
AGGCCAGTGGCGTTTCAGTATCCTGACTTTGATCGACGCGAGCGTGTCATCGAACGGAGAAACGCCGCAAAGGCCGAGATAAGCGGAATCGGGGAGGGGCGCCCGCCACTCATGTGAAGACCGAAGCGCGTCAATGCCGCGGATGGTTTCCGCGAGCGTGCGGGCCATCAGGGCATAGCCGGCGAGTGTTGGATGGACATGTTCCAGGAAGAGGTCGTTCCCAGGAATGCCATGTTCGGCCTCGGCTGAGAATGACGAATCGATGCGTGCAACCGGGACTCCTGATGCCCTGCAAATCTCCAGCAACGCGGACGAAAGATCTTCGGGGGCGCGAAAGCGAACCTGGTCCAAATCCTTTGCCAGGACGTACTGCTGACGGGCCTCTGCAAACATGCCGCTGTCGAACAATGCGCCCGCCAGACGGTAGTGCCCGAGCGCATGCGTGGAATCGCAAGCCATGGCCGACCGAAACGCTGTTATCCCTTCAGCATGGTTTCCCGCCGCGACCTGCCGCGCCCCCTCATCCATGAAGGATGACCACTGCTGCTTCACGGATTCGGAAGTTGCCGGCACAAACATCCCCGCAAAAGGAGGGATTCCCCGCAGATTGGACACAGGCGTGACGAAGAGGAGCCGGACACCTGCATCTTCAGCTTCTTCGATGATGGCGTGTATGTTATCCCGGTAGAGCGAAAGGCCGTTCTGATACGTCTCCGAGCCAAGTGGAATTGCCGCCTCTCCAACCATCTGGTGCATGAGTGTGGTTTCACCGGGTTCGCCTGAGGCGTGAATCTTCTCTCCGAGCCCGCCTATCACATCGCGGAATAGAGCATAGGTGCGATAACGAAGCAGTGTCAGATGGAGGCGGATGAGCCATGGGCTCCTGTTTGCGGCCACGGCTGAAGCGGGTCCGAAGGCACCGTAGTACTCATTATGGCCGACATAGATGACGATGAGGTCCGGTGCGCATGCGAGGACCTCCGGCAAAAGGTCGCGCACAACGGTGCTGCCGATGGCCGAGATCCCGAGGTTAATCACTTCCACGCTGTCATCGGGCAGCATGCTCTGAAGCCGGGCTTGCAGGAAGGATGGGGCTGTTGCATTGTACTCGTAGGGAAATCCTTCCATAGTGGATTCCCCCATGCAGAAGACGCGTTTGACCGCGGGAGATTTGTGGACCCGGAACATCGCGTCCGGCGGCTCCGGCACGGCAATACCGGGTTGAGCAAAGTACCGCCTTCCAATAGTCCTGTTGAGGCTCTGGAACGACCTCCCCCGGATCTGTGTGCGTACGACCAGATCCGTCGGCGGTGCAGAGGAGAGCGCACGAAGCACCAATTCCGTCGCGGCCAGGACGACAAGAGGGATGGCGATGATGATGCTCCAGAACAGCAACCGCCTTTTTCGACTTGTCTGCTGAACGGGTCTACTACCCGTACGCGTCATGATGCCTCTCTCTCATGTCACTGCCGTGTGCCAGGATCGATGGTTGAAGCCCGGTATATGAAGAGAGCATTCCTCTCCGCTGTGCGTTGCCAGGTCCACTCTGCTCCTCGGGGAGATCAGGGGACAGCGGCGAGTGTTTCGCAGTTGAAACGTAGCGTAAATCCCTTGCATGCGCAAGAGGGAGAGGCCGGGACGTGACAATGGACGGGACTTGAATATGCACTCTTTCATCCCTACGTTCTACATGTCGATGAACGGTCCTCTCACAGTGTCCTGGGTCTCGATGAACGAACCTCCCAAACTTTTCTGCGTATCAATGCACGAACCTCTCACAGTGCGTCTCTGCCATGACCCCGACTGACCTTTCCGCTCTGCTCTCGAAAATCCGGACTGCAAGAATAGGAATTCTCGGCGATTTCTGCCTGGATGTGTATCTGCTTCTCGATCCTTCTGCATCGGAGGTATCCGTGGAGACCGGACTCTCCACACGCGCCGTGCGCACCCAACGCTATACGCTCGGAGGGGCAGGCAACGTCGCGAACAACCTGCTCACGATGGGGACCGGACATCTCGCCATCTTCGGCGTCATTGGACGCGATCCCTACGGTTCGGAGATGCAAAAGATGCTTGTGCGGGACGGGGTCGACCTCGATGGACTCATCGTACAGTGGGAAACCTGGGACACGCATGTCTATACGAAACCGTGCGAACGGGATCATGAGGAGCACCGGATCGATTTCGGCAATTTCAATCACCTCCAGTCGACGACCGCACGGCTGCTGCTGGAACAGCTGGAACGGAAGTTGCCTGATCTGGACCTCGTCATCGTGAACCAGCAGGTGATCCGCGGACTGCACACGAAAGAATTCCGCCAGCAGCTGGAAGAGCTCATCCTGCGGCATCCGGAGCACCGCTTCATTGTCGATTCGCGGCACTATTCGGACGAATTTGCAGGGGCGATGCGGAAAGTCAACGTCCTCGAAGCATCCAGGATCTCGCGACGGGGAGGCGAAGCGCCGGAGCCATCGGATGGCCCGGCGGTGGGTGAGCTTGCGCTGGAGCTGTATGATCGCTGGGGCAAACCAGTTTTCGTAACCCGCGGTGAGCACGGGTGCACTGTTTGTGATGCGTCAGGAGTCAGGGAGATCCCCGGGCTATTGATCCTCTCGCCCGTTGACCCTGTCGGAGCAGGAGACAGCATGCTTGCCGGTATCGCTGCTTCTATGGCTGTCGGTGCTGATGCCTTTGCTGCCGCAGAGCTTGGCACACTTGTCGCCGGGGTGACTGTGCAGAAGCTCCTGGTGACGGGAACGGCATCACCCGAAGAGATCCTTGCACTGGGCAGCGATCCCGATTTTCGCTACAAGCCGGATCTGGCCCGGCAGCCCCGGAAAGCAGTCTATCACCCCGGGACAGCCATCGAAATTGTGACCGGGCTTCCCCGCCAGAGGCGCTTCACGCACATCATCTTCGATCACGACGGGACACTCTCGACGCTGCGGCAGGGGTGGGAAGAAATCATGGAACCCATGATGATCCGCGCTATTCTGGGTGCCACCGCAAGCGACGTGGATGAAGCCTTCTTCGAGGAGGTTCGCTCGGCGGTCAGGGATTTCATCGACAAAACGACGGGAATACAGACCCTTGTACAAATGAAAGGGCTCATCGACCTTGTCCGCCGTTTCAAGTGCGTCCCGGAAGATGCCATCCTGGATGCGGCGGGATACAAGAGGGTGTACAATGATGCCCTCATCGATATGGTCAATGCACGGATCCGGCAGCTCAAGACAGGCGAGTTGACTGTCGAAGATTTCGCGATGAAGAAGGCGCACGAGCTCCTTCGCGCGCTGGCGCAGAAACAAACAACCCTGTATCTTGCAAGCGGTACCGACGTCGAGGATGTCCGGAGGGAAGCGGAAATCCTCGGCTTCGCTCAGTATTTTGGGAGCAGAATCTACGGGGCGGTGGGCGATATGACCAAGGAGGCAAAGCGCATCGTGCTCGAGCGTATCATGAATGATATCGGGGAAGATGCACACAAGCGGATTCTGACGTTCGGTGACGGACCGGTCGAAATTCGCGAAACCCACAAGAGAGAGGGATACACGGTGGGCGTGGCAAGCAACGAAATACGTCGCCACGGACTGGAGGTGCGGAAACGCAAGAGGCTCATTGAGGCGGGGGCCGATCTCGTCATTCCGGACTACTGCCAGATGGAATCACTCATGCAGGTGCTCTTTCCATGAGCCATCACCGGACACCGGAGCGAACAAGCCGCCGGTCAGCATGAGGCAACGATGCCGCGATGCGAGTTGTGATCACGAGCAGCAACCATGAACGAACAGAAGCCAGAATCACTTGCCATCCTCTTCGCAGACGTTGCCGGTAGCACGCGACTCTACGAGCGCAGGGGAAATGCTGTCGCCCAGAAGATCATCGGTGCCTGCCTGGGCTATTTGCGGGAGATCGTGGCACGGACGCGGGGGGTTGTCATTAAGGAAATCGGCGATGAGGTTATGTGCACGTTCTGCCAGGCAGAAGATGCTGCATCAGCCGCGGAGGACATGCAACGGACCGTGCAGCAGGCATCGGCCTTCGGGAAGTTCGAGAACGAGCAGGTACGGATCCGCGTGGGGTTCCATTTCGGGCCCGTCGTGCGCGAAGAGGCGGATGTGTTCGGCGATGCGGTGAATGTGGCGGCGCGCGTTGTTGCGCAGGCGAAGGCCCAGCAGATCCTGACCACGCGCGACACCATGCAGTGCCTCCCCGAATCGCGAAGAGCGAACGCCCGCATGATCGACAGGGTGATGGTGAAAGGGAAGACAGAACAGGTAGAGCTCCATGAGCTCCTCTGGGACATCGACAACCTGACGGTTCTACAGGGTGAACTGGTGGCTGATGGTGCCCGGATCACGGCACGGGTGACGTTCCGAGACAAGGAGTACTTTCTGGACACGGAACATCCGATCCTGCGGTTCGGCCGCGGAGAGGAAAATGACCTCGTCATCCCCGACGGACTCGCTTCGCGGTTGCACGGGCGTCTGGAGCTGAGAAAAGGGAAGGTGGTGCTGGTGGATCAATCGCTCAACGGGACGTATGTCCAGATGCAGGAAGACGCGGAAATCCATGTCCGCCGCGATGAGCAGGTCCTTCGCGGCCGGGGTGCAATCTGCCTGGGGCGTTCCACAACTTCTTCCTCCGACCTCCGCATCATGTTTACGTGCGGGTAGATCCGGGAGGACCTATCCTTCGCGTATTTCAACGATCTGCACGGTGATGTTGTCTGCCCCCCCGCGCGTTTTGGCCAGCGACACAAGCTCGTCTGCAGCCTCTTCGGGGGGATGCTTCCTCACAACGTCCGCGATTTCCCGCTCCTCTACATGGTTTGTCAGCCCGTCCGTGCACAGCACAAACCATGAATCCGGCTGAAGCGGCAATGGCCCAAAAAGGTCCGCCGCGGTCCCGGGGTTCTGTCCCAGTGCCCGCGTGAGAAGGTTCCGCTCAGGGTGCATTCGTGCCTGTTCCCGTGTGATGACTCCGCGGGTGTAGAGCTCCCACACCCGGGAATGGTCGGCTGTGATCTGCGTGATTTGTCCGGTGGTCACCTGAAAGGCCTTGCTGTCGCCGATGTGGGCGACATATGCCGACGTCCCCTGGAGCACCAGGGCGGTGCATGTCGTTCCCATACCGTTGTATGCGGGAGACGAGAAACCCTCCTCGTACACCCTGTTGTTGGCGTCACCGATGGCTGAGATGAGTGCGGCGGGTATGCCGGAGGCGTCTGCTGGCGCATACGATGCAAGGAGAGTCGAAACGGCGAGCTCACTCGCGCGCCGGCCGGCACGATGCCCGCCCATACCGTCCGCTACGACAATAAGGACACCGCGCGCGTCTTCGAGTGTTCCTCCGTCCTCCGGCAGCATACCCAACGAGTCCTGGTTCTCTGTTCGCACCATCCCCACGTCTGTAGCCCGGCCACAGCGGATGTGCATCACGGCGTCGCGACCCTCCCTTCATCGTTATGGTTGTGGGACGGCATCAAAGATCTTTCTGATCGGCGGTGAGATGACGTTCTTGTCGAGTTCGTAGGCTCCGTTGATCTGCCTGGTCCTGACAAATGCCTGCCGCGCCTGTTCGAGCAGAGCAGACTCTTCTCCGCCGGAGAGGAGGTACAGAGCAGCGTACGAGGCTCCGAGGAAGGCGTGGAGGTGAGGGGCATCCGTAGCTCCGGCTGCGGCTGGTGAAAGAATGTCGATCGCGCCCTGATATTCGCCCCTCAGGAATGTGGCAATACCGCGTTTGATCTCCTGCTCTCTTGAACGGATTGCCTGACGGCGCTCCGCGAGGCCCGGATAGTTTCGGTTGAGCCGCTCCACGTTTTCAAGAACCCGCTTGGCTGCCATCATCTGCCCCCGGCGTAAATACTCAGCGGCCTGGCCGAAGAGCGTATCAGACCCGGCTTGTGCCGCGGCTCGTGAACCGGGAGTGGCAACGGCAGCCAAAGAGGTATCCCTTGAGGCAGCCGGACCTGGCAGTGGCCTTTCCCTTGCAACAGCGGGGGACTTGAGTTCCCCGAGGTGCTGACGCAGCAGCATGGCCGCCCGTGTGTCTTTCGTCCCCTGGTCTGCCTCCCCGGCCTGCTGCTCCGTCTGAAAGTCCTGCAGCGCAAGTGCCGTCCGCCCCAGCCGGGCATACGCAATACCACGGTACACGTATGGAAAATAGTCGATGAAGTGCGTGCCGTATGTCCGTGCGTTCGCTTTGGATTCCGGTTTCTGATCGATGGCCTCAGTCAGGTACCGCACAGCGTCGTCGTATTGTTGGTTCTGCAGGGCAACACGTCCCTTCTCATAGATCTCAAACCACCGGTCTGCCCGCGCATCAGGGATCAGCACGACCAGCAGGAGCACCGACAACAGAATCGACAAGCGCATGAAATATCCTGGAGCTTCACAAAAAAACAGACCTGGATCCGGAGACGATCAATAGCGTGCGAGCACGCGTTCAATGGTGTAGCCAGGGAAGGTCTGTGTGACCTGCGAAAGTGAATCCTGTGCGACAACGACCCGTACCCTGAACGTTTTCACGAAACCCGGATTCGCGCAGGTAAGCACGTACGTTCCGGGGGCGAGCGTGAAACGGCATGGCGTGGTCAGGGAGTCCGGAAGAGAAACCGGTCC
>JAGDMK010000189.1 GCA_017860635.1 Bacteroidota bacterium | reverse complement strand
TTACGGCACTTGCGACTAACCAATCCGGCAACACATCGGAGTTCTCCCAGGCGCTGTGTGTGAATGATCTTGACAGGGACGGGATAATGGACTGCTGGGAAACGCAAGGATGGGGCATCGATATCAACAGCGACAATGTGATCGACCTGGATCTCTATGCACTGGGAGCGCGTCCTGACCACAAAGACTTGTTTGTTGAGGTGGACGCGATGGAACTACTTGAACCTCGACCTCGAGCCTTACAGAAAGTCAGGGATGCCTTTGCCGCCGTTCCTAATCGGTACGTGGACAATCCTGATGGGGCTCCAGGCATCAACCTTCATATTCAGCGGGATGACACTACCCTGCAGAATTCTGCATGGATTACGAACTGGTGGACCTCTTTCTACGACCTCAAGAATCAGTATTTTGGAACCCTTTCTGAACGACGTCATCCCGATAGCGCGTACATCCTCGGCGCGAAACGGCTGGTGTTCCGGTATTGCATCTTTGCGGATTCTTACGATACAACGGGTAGCAGCGGCCAGGCGGAAGACATTTACAGCAACGATTTCTTTGTTACGCTCGGATTGTGGCCTTTGTATGGCGGGAGCACCAATGAACAGGCTGGAACATTCATGCACGAGTTGGGGCATACCCTGGGACTTCGACATGGCGGCGGTGATAACCGCAACTACAAGCCGAACTACTATAGCGTCATGAGTTACACCTGGCAGTTCCCATGTAACTGGCTTCCTGATTCGACCTGGAAACTTGACTATTCACCGGAAGCCATCCCGACACTCGACGAAGCGAATCTCAGCGAGCAGCTTGGTCTCAATCCACCTGCAGGCGTATTCCCAACGATCCCCGTCCCGTTCGGTGGTCCATTGCCGTTCGTCAAATTCGCAAAACTCAAGAACGGAGTGCCTGTCGATTGGGACACAAGTGGAGCGATAAGCACTACACCTGTGAGTTTTGACCTCAACATCATCGACACTGAGGCGAGCCCCCGATCACCAGGGGATAAGCTGATTGGCCATGCTGATTGGCCTTCACTGCGATACAATTTCCGTCACAGCAATTGGTATGCAACCAACAGGCCCCAACTTCTCAAAGCTCTGCCCGACGAATTCCCTGAGCTGGATCTCAGGATGTATGACCTGCTGAATTCTCTTCCTCCACCCACACCTCAACATTTCGTCATGGATGGACAAATTGATCCCGAAGCGGTCCGCATTACATCCGGAAATGGCATTGCACTCTATGCCGCCTATCGAGACGGAGAACTCTATGTCGCAACGAACTCTGCCCAGTCGCAGAGCTCGGACATGTTCATCTTCGTGACGGCTGATTTCGATAATCCAGGTACCTCGGCACCGTGGTCCAAATCCGGCCAGGTAGCGGCGTGGGATGCATTCCTTGCAAACGAAAGCGCAGACAACTCCGTCGGCTGGTATGATGCCAATGGGAGGCTGAGGGGAAGCATCACAAAAGCATCGGCAGGTGCGGACATCCTCGAGGGGGTGATCGATCTCGAGTTCATGGTTGGTCGTGTCCCTTCCCGCGCTGTCCTTGCGGTTGGCAAGTATCAAACCGACGATGGAGGGCTTTTGCTCTCCCAGGCGCCTCCCGGTGACAATGACAAAAACATTGGAGAAAACGAAGATTTGTATTCATACATCCCGGGCACCCAGAGATTCTGGTACCAAACAGCCGGGCCGGCGAGTCCGAATGTTTTTTCGCTGTTCGCTGCCGGTCCGGAGGAGATCTATGCAGGCACAGGAACCGGGATCTTCAAGACGATGGACGGAGGAGATTCGTGGACGTCATTGACGGTCGGGCTTCCGGTTGTTCAGGTTTCCGATTTTGAAAACACCTCGAATGGCAACGTGTATGCAGCAACAGATTCAGGAGTGTTCATCACCACCAACAGCGGTGCAACGTGGCAGCTCCGTTCAAACGGGTTGAGCGACCCGAATGTGCATGCCGTGCTTGCCTCGCCTCAGGGGTCCTTGTTCGCAGGTACTCTGTCCGGTGGCTTTCGCTCGACCGATGAAGGGGTGAGCTGGACGGCGCTGGGTGGGGGACTTCCATCCGGCGGAATCAGGGCTCTTGCAATGGACTCCAGTGGCCACATCCTGGCGGGGTCGAGCTCGCAAGGGCTATTCCGGTCTACCGATGACGGGCTCACCTGGTCTCGAACAGGGATGTCCGCTCCGAATGTTCGGTCAATAATGGTCGATCCGTTGGGGAGAATATACTACGTGAAGTCGAGTCCCTCGATTGTCTATCGCTCCTCGGACGGCGGGCAATCGTGGACCGATATTCTCGCCACCTCAATGCATTCGCAGGAGATCGGCGTGGATCAAGGAGGGAGAGTATACTCCGCCACAGCGGAAGGAGTGCTGGTCTCCACCGACGACGGCACAACGTGGGAGGATATTTCAGGCGGTATTCCGAATTCCAGCACCTGGTCTTTGGTGATTACGTCGAACAACAATGTCTATGTGGGAACATTTACTTCGGGAGTGTGCAGGAGGTTCTCCTCATCGATTACTTCGGTCAGTGATCTACCCGGTGTATTGCCGGCAGCTACGCTACTCTATGACAACTATCCAAACCCCTTCAACCCGAGCACGACCATCAGATACGAATTGGCCAGGTTCTCTGAAGTGAAGTTGAGTGTGTATGATGTGCTCGGGAGGGAAATATCTATGTTGGTGAATGAAGAGCAGCCGGCGGGGCGCTACAGTGTCAAATGGGATGCGACGCGTCTCTCGAGCGGAGTGTACTTCTATCGCCTGCAAGCCGGACCAATAGTTGAAACAAAAAAGATGTTGCTCGTCAAATAGTGTCACCTGATACTATCCAAAAAAGTGTGGAAACGGCTTCCCACTTACCGCGTCAGGATCATCTTACGCGTATCGGTAAAGCCTCCGGCATTCAGCCTGCAGAAATACACCCCCGAGGCAAGCCGCGATGCGTCGAACCGGGCTTCGTGGTCGCCGGGAGCCTTCACCTCATCCACAAGCGTTGCGACCTGCCGTCCGAGGAGATCGAACACGTGGAGCCTGGTGAGAACCGGCGCGTTCGCTCTGCCATCTCCGGCGCTGCCGATCGTATAGCGGATCAATGTGACCGGGTTGTCCGACACCCGTCTTGTCTTGTTTGACTCCCATTCCGCTGTGCCGTATATTGCCAGCGGACTACCGGTTCTTCGTGCCGTCGGGATCATACACACACGTGTAGGTTTCCCATGATCGGCAAAGTCATTTCCCACTACAAGATCCTTGAGAAGCTCGGCGAAGGCGGCATGGGTGTCGTCTACAAGGCCGAGGACTCACGGCTCCAGCGCACTGTCGCTCTCAAGTTTCTCCCTCACGGCCTCGAATCTCACGAGCCCGAACGAGCCCGGTTCCTTCAGGAAGCACGGGCCGCCTCCGCTCTCAACCACCCAAACGTCTGCACGATCTACGATGTCGGAGATGCTGAAGGCCAGCAGTTCATCGCGATGGAATTCGTCGACGGCGTGACACTGCGGGAAAAGATCGCCCGGGGAAAACTTCAGACGGGAACTGCCATCAGCTATGCAATCCAAATCGGAGAAGCGCTTGAGGAAGCCCACAGCAAGGGTATTGTCCATCGCGACATCAAAGCCGAAAACATCATGATCAATGCAAAGAACCAGGTAAAGGTCATGGACTTCGGCTTGGCCAAACTCAGAGGGTCGCTCAAGCTCACCAGGACGTCCAGCACGATCGGGACACTGGCCTACATGGCGCCGGAACAGATTCAGGGTGGGGAAGTGGATGCACGCTCGGACATCTTCTCGTTCGGGACGGTCCTCTACGAGATGCTCACCGGACACCTGCCGTTCCGGGGAGAACATGAAGCCGCCATGATGTACGCGATTGTGAACGAGGAACCAGAATCCCTGCAGCAATTCGTGCCGGACGCGTCGTCGGAGCTGGTCCATGTCCTGGACCGGGCACTTGAGAAAGACCCCGAGGAGCGGTATCAGACGGTTCGCGACATGCTCATAGACCTCAGGAGATTGAAGAAGGATTCTTCCAGAGTCTCACGGCAGATCCATGGCACCGCGCCCGTGCCACCGGTTGCAGTGTCTGTGCCGGTAGAGAACGGCAAAAAGGGGGCGAACAGACAGCTGCTGATGGGGTTGGCAGGGCTTGTGATCTTGTGTGCCGCACTGGCACTTCTCTGGTTATTGCGGACGCCTCTACCACGGCTCAACCCGAATCGGACCTACGCCACCCTGCGGATACCGTTCGAACGGATCAACTACCTTTCCCTCTCCCGGGACGGTAACTGGATTGTCTTCCCCGCGCGAGATGAGAATCTCACCTGGGATATCTACTGGATGAATACAGCAACAGGCAAACCCAGCAAGATCACTGCGGAAGGCGCAAGCTGGATCGGAGCCGTTGACATCTCGCCTGACGCCAGCCAGGTGGCATACGACTGTAGAAGCGAACCGGGCACTCCTATCAGACTCAAGATCGCTGCGTCCCAGGGTGGAGGAAGCCGGACGCTCACCGACATCGGGGAGTTCCCGAAGTGGAAACCTGATGGCTCCCGGATCGGATATTCGCGCGGCCTTTCGTATTCAGTCCACTCGAGTGTCCCCGGCTGTATCGAGATCTGGAGCATCAGGCCTGACGGAACAGACAACCGTCTCGAACTCACCGATAGCATAGCAGAAGAGGGAGCCAATTTTGCATTCGATTGGTCTCCCGACGGAGAGTCACTGGTGTGGACCCGCAACTACACTCGTGAGAATGGAGACATATTCGTTCGGGAGAGCGCCACAGGGAAGGAGCGCCAGCTCACATCCGACAGACAGACGGTTGATGAAGTCGTCTGGGCGACAAACGACCAGATACTTTTCATTTCGACGAAATCGGGATTACCGAATCTGTGGACGATCCCGGCTGCCGGAGGTGATCCGGTCCAGGTCACGCAAGGAAGCGTCCCTATTCTTACCGGGAGAATTTCAGCCGACAACAAGACTCTGGTATACATGCATCAGGAATGGATAGGGCACATTGTTGTTTCCGGGATCGACGGCAGCAACGCACGGCAACTGACCTTCGACGATGCCTTTGTGTCTGGCGCTTCATTCTCGCCAGACGGAAAACAGATCGCGTTTCAGACGGCGGATGTCGACATCTTCAATAGTCGAGTGCGTCTTCTCGTTATGGACTGCAACGGGAAGAATCAGGTAGAGTTGACGTCGGGCTCCGAAGTAGCCGGCGGATCGATCAGCAACTGCAGATGGTCACCGGACGGCAGATGGCTCGCCTACTCTTCGCGTGTGGCCGGGGAGCCTGTTGATTCCCTGCGGGTTTACCTAATTCAACCGGCCAATCCCGCTCCGCCCCGATTCCTCTGCCTGGGAAAAGGATTGTGGTGGCTTTCAAGTGAAAGCCTCGCCGTCTTCCAGGGGTCGAAGACGATGCTCTATCCGATCGCTGGAGGGACGGCGACGCAGATCTACCAGGATTCGACATACGCAACCCCGGATCAAGCCAACACCACCTTGTTCATCTACGATTTCCGGGAGGGCAGGGAGGGTTACTGGACAGTTGCTCTTGACCGAAAGGGAATGCCCCATGGGGAACCGAAGCGCGACATGCCGTCAGACGTGGACTGGGCATGCCCTCAGGACCAGCGTTTTATCATCTACAGGAAAGCGCAGGAGAGTGAATTGAGGCGCAGGTGGACTTCCACGTTGAAAGAGGAAGTAGTCGGGAAAGCAATCCCCGGTCAGGCATATATGTACGATATCAGCTCGGACGCAAAACAGATCCTTTGGGTCAAAAGAGAATACCGGTCGAGGCTCGTGCTCGTCAAGAACGTGTTTGAGTAGAGAACCCACGATTGTCGGCACAACAGTCTCCTTTCTCTGGCCCGTGCCGCTAGTGTACTCCCCCAATCGCCGTCACTCTGCACGCACTCCATTGAATACCATCCGCTAGGGGAACAGAAGAGGATTCAGAGGACTCGCCGCGAGCTCCCCGGGTCTCTGCCCCGGATGGAAGGCCTCCAGATCGGCTCGCCGGTATGTGCTGTCAGGCTCCATCAGGCGAGTGCCGTCCGCGAAATAGATTACGGTCATGACCTCGCGCATGTGGGGAGTCTCGTTCGCGTGAGCTGAATGCACTGTCCATCCGGAGTGAAACGTCGCGTCGCCTGCCTTGAGCGCATAGTCCACCACCGCCAATGACTCATGCGCGATAAGTTTTTCGAACTGTTCATGGGATTCTTCGGAGATCGACAGATCCAGGAGGGAGCCTTTCCGGTGGGAGCCGGCGGCGAAGCTCATTGTACCTGACTCCCGGGGGGCATCAACCAGCGGCATCCACATTGTAACCGAGTGCACGGTATCGAGAGGCCAGTAGAAATGATCCTGATGCCACGGGGTGCCCGGCCCTCCGGCCGGTTTGAACAGAGCCTGGTCGTGGTAGAGCCGGACGCCGCGAACGCCCATCAGAGCGGCAGCAATGCCTGCGAAACGGCGGGCGAATACGAACGGCTTGAGCGCCTCATCACGCTGCCAGACGTTGGTCACTTGTCCGAAGTACTTGCCGTATGTCCGGGTGGTGCCGTGCTCGTCCTGCTCGCTGAACTTCGAGCGTACGGCGTTTTGAATGAGGGGACGGAATTCGGCAATCTCATCTGGGGAGGC
>JAGDMK010000188.1 GCA_017860635.1 Bacteroidota bacterium | reverse complement strand
AGTCGGTGATCACGAAGCTGGAGCCCAAGGTGACATCCCCGTCGGAGTTCGACGTGCCGGCGGGTTTCAAGAAGGTGGATATGAAGAAGATGGGAGAAGGGCAGGACTAGTCTGACGGTGTTCCCTCAGGGGAGCCGCTCGAGGCCGAACCGGCATCGCGGCTCCTTTTTTTGTTGTACCTCCTGAAACCGGTCCCAGCAGGCATCCGAGACCTTCGTCACAGGATGATGGACATGATATTGTACGGCAAGGTTGCGGAGGGATTTGCCGGTGACGCCGATCAGGGAGAGCCGGAACTCGATATCGGAATCTTCGCCGCATCCGGGGCCGTTGTACAGCTCGTCAAAGCCATTGATTGCGACGAGGTCACGCTTCCAGGCGGAAAAGTTCGAACCCAGCATGCCCCGTACAGTGCGCAGAAGAATGGTCCGCACGAGCCGGCTCTTGATGCGGAGGCCATCCTCCAGACGCAGCGCGTTTCCCCGGAATCCGTCCATCCATTCACTCCAGCGGTAACGGTCAAATGCACCGGATGTGATAGCGTCCAGGCTCAGTTGCTCTGACCACCGGGCACTCGTTTCCACGCGCCTGCCCAGCAGGACTTTTCCCGGTTCCCGTTCCTGCCAGTGATCGAGGAGGAAGTGCCTGGAAGGTAGACAGTCGCCATCGATGAAAACCAGATACTCCGTCTGTGCCGCACGGATGGCTTTGTTCAGCATCGTGTTCTTCCGCCATCCGGCATCTTCATGCCAGAGATGGATGATCGGGAAGGAATAGAGGTGTTGCGCCTCACGGACTGCTTCAGCAATGGCGGGTCCGGAGCCATCGTCTGCCACGACCACTTCAAACTCACGCATGGATTGCCGGTCGCATGCTGCCAGGACGAGCCGGAGAATTTCAGGCTTGTTGTAGACGGCGATGATCAGGGACAGGACAGGTGAGGCCGTGGGCAGTGGCATGGCAAAAGATACGAAAAAGCAAGGAAGAATGGCAGTAGGAGCGCGTTACACGAGGGCTTCGGGCGTGCAGAACACTTCACACACACAGAACGCTTCGCACGCGCAGAGGCCTTCGCACACGTGGAACGCTTTTGAGGTGTCTGTTGATTTATCCAAATGCCTGATGTACGTTTGTGTCAGAAGCAGCGCCGTCGCCTCGGAGGCTGGTGTGGTGTACCGGTATGAATCTTCAGTCTCCATCCGGAGCCGCCCCACTGCGAAGCACGCCCCGGCGGCCAGCTCACGTTTCTGCTCCCCGTCGCGGCTCTGCGGAGAGCTGCGTCGGGAGAATGTTCCGATTGTAGAAAGCACCTTCACCGGAGGTCTGCCATGGAACCACGTGTCCTCTCGGACAAGAACCAGTTTCCCACCGAAGAAGTAATTTTTTCGCACATCGGCAAGAGCCGCTCTCTCTGGGCCCAGCTGTTTGACTATATATACGCTGAGCACCCGGATTTCCAGAAGGAGTGGAGGTATTACAATGACGGGAAGAGCTGGCTCCTCAAAGTAACACGCAAGAAGAAGACAGTCTTCTGGCTTTCCATCTACACGGGGACTTTCAGGATCGGGGTCTACTTTGTGGAGAGAGCGCGGAAAGCCATCCTGGCGAGTGCGCTGTCTGACGACCTGAAGGAACAATTCCGCAAAAGCGACAAGGCCGCCAGCATCAAGGGTATCATTGTCACGTTCAAGAAGAAACAGGACGTCGAACAGGCAAAGATTCTGATCGGACTCAAGCTCGCGGTCAAGTAGTTCTGGTGCTTTGCCGGCGCTGTTGCTGCGTTTCGAACACAGACACACCGCCTGCTGCCGCAAGCAGCACACCCAGCGGCATTGCGGGAACGCTGTACCGGAGCCATCCCACAATGCATGCGTGTACGCACCAGTACACAATGACGACAATCACCAGCGTCCGGGCAGCCGGACCCTTCCGTCCCGCTCTGCGTATCCCGGCAGCAGCGAGCATCAGTAGCGGGATCTGCAAAACGATGACTGCCGCTGACTTCAACGGGGACTCCGAGAGGTACCAGTAGGTAATAGCATTTGTCCCAACGTGGCGCAGTAGCACCGTGGGATGCGTCCACCACCGTTGAAGCACGGCATACACGAGGGTCGCATCTCCTTCCGGTGATTCTGGCTGCAGATGTTTTGGCCCGAGCAACAGCTCCATCTGCTGCCGTCCTTTTTCCCAGATCGCCAGCGACGACCACGGTGCGGTCGTCCATTCGTCGGCAATGGCCTCTCCCTGTATGAGGTTTAATCCCAGAGAAGTGTGCACGGGTATCACCCTTCCGCTCAAAACGAAATTCCGCATCGTCCAGGGGAAAATGAGCACGAGTCCAAGCAGACAGACAAGGGCGACAGATCGTGCGTAGCTCCATGCCTTCTGCATGAAAGCGAAAAGCAACAGCATCAGAGGAACAGGCAGGATGACCGATTTGGTCAACGCGGTGAGGGCGAAGAGCACGGCACACACGGCAAGGACACGCCACGTCGGGCGTCTCCACACCAGGATCAGACTGAAGACAAAGGCGGTGATGAGCAGGGTGTGCGTGGTTTCAATCCATATGCGCGCAGTGTACCAGATGAGGATGGGATGTACAGCATGGATACTCTGCGCAAGCAACGCCGTGCGCCGGTCGAACACCGTCATGCCGATATGGTACAGCAGGAATCCCGTGCATCCGTGGAAAACCGCCTGGATCACTTGCAGGAGCGTCAGCGGATCTCCCCCGGCGATCCGGGAGAGGACCATTACGAGAAGCGGATAGACCGGACCACGGTCGAACGCCGGTTCCGCCGAACTCCCCGTCCCGTACGAGAACCCCCTTCCTTCGGCCAGATTGCGGCCCAGCTCCCCCAGTTTGTCAGGGTCTACGTTAAGGTTGAGCGGTTCCGATACGAGAGGAAAAATGAGGAACGAAAAGAGGAGAGATGCACATATGGCCGCGGTGGCGATGAGGAGTGCCGACCTGTGAGCGGTACGCCATTTCTGAACTGATGCCATGCGGATGGTCAAACGTTTTGGAAGTCAGAACGGGGTCATATCCTCAAGAGAGTGCTCCGGCCACCAGTATGAACCGGAGTGGTGACAGGTACAGCGGCTACGTCCACCGCCCCGGGAGGTGGTAACCGCACTTCGGACAGGAGCCTTCACGCAACAGGTTGGCAGTGACGGAGAACCCCGTACGTTTGACAACCGTCGTTCCACATTTTGAACATCGCGTATCCTCCAAACGCTCGGTTCGTCCCGGGAGGTTTCCCGCATAGACAAAGTGCAGGCCGCTGTCATATCCGATTTTTGCGGCGCGCAAGAGCCCGTCGGCTGAAGTCCGCGGAGGATCTGTCATCTTGTAGTCTTCATGAAACGCCGTGACGTGCCAGGGAATATCTGCGGAGACGGACATCAGGAATTGCGCAATTTCCTGAAGTTCCGCGGGGGAATCGTTGAAGCCGGGAACGATCAATGTAACGACCTCGACCCAGATTCTCATTTCATGCAACTGCGCGATTGTCGCGAGCACAGTGTCCAGCTTTCCGCCCAGTTGCTGGTAGTTCTTCTGCCGGAAACTCTTCAGGTCGACCTTGACGTAATCGATGAAGGGTTTGAGATACGCAAGCACCTCCGGTGTGCCGTTGCCATTCGACACGTAGGAACAGCGGATGCCGTGCTGCCGTGCGAGCCGGAATATCGCAACGGCCCATTCGGATGTGATCAGCGGCTCATTGTAGGTGCTCGTGATCACCGGGACATGATGCTGCACCGCCAGCGCGACAATTTCTTCGGCAGAGCGCTCCTCCGGCATCGTTCCCGCCAGCGGATCGCGGAGCGCCTGTGAGGTATACCAGTTCTGACAGTACCCGCAGTGGTAGTCGCAGCCAAGCATGCCGAAGCTCAGCGCACGGGCACCCGGGAGGACGTGAAAGAACGGTTTCTTTTCGATGGGGTCAATCTGGAGGCCGGCAACGTAGCCATGGGGGACCATCAGTGTGCCGTTCTGATTGAACCGGACCTTGCAGATTCCCTCGTGGTCCGGGGCGATGCGGCAACGATGCCCGCAGGCGGTGCAGGTTACCCACTTCTCCTCGGTGGAGGTATAGAGTTCGCCCGGGCGCGCAAGGTGCCTGAGCATGTCGCGCAGCGAATCCGTGCCTGTGGCAGCCATGATCGTGCTCTCCGTGCAGCGCACGCCTTCACGTGCGGAGATATGATGCGCAGTTCACATCTATAATACATCCCGTCAGCGCATCGGTGCCTTCGGATGCGAGAAAGAGGATCGTGCGTGCAACCTCCTTCGGGGTTGCGACGCGGTTCATCGGACTCTGTGCTCGTATTGCATCGCCGTCCGGCCCCTCCAGCAACGGTTTGGCCATATCGGTATCGACCCAGCCGGGTGCAATGGCGAACACGCAGATCTTGTGCGGAGCGAGGGCCTTTGCCAGGGATTGGCTCATGGCGTTCATGCCCGCCTTGCTGGCGGCGTAGGCCGGCCCGTCAGGTTCGCCACGGAATGCGCCGCGGGAGGTGATGTTGATGATGCGTCCGCCTCCCTGACGGATCATCGCCATGGCTGCTCCGTGGGCAACATAGGCGGCACCCATGAGGTTGGTGCCGATGGTTTTC
Source organism: Bacteroidota bacterium (assembly GCA_017860635.1). Classification (GTDB taxonomy): domain Bacteria; phylum Bacteroidota; class Ignavibacteria; order UBA10030; family UBA6906; genus JAGDMK01. The sequence goes on along the minus strand of JAGDMK010000188.1, from coordinate 7,390 downwards.
TCCCAGGCCTCTACCCAGTCGTCAAAGGATGTCGTCGCAGGCGGATGGTCGATCCAGATGCCTGCGTTGTTCACCAGCACATCGATCCGGTGCATCCGCTGGAGCACGTCGCCGATGAGCCTTCTTGCATCGGCGGTGACACCCAGGTCCGCCTGAAACGTCATGTGTCCCGAACCGGGAAGTGCCGCAAGGGTTTCTTCGGCGCTTCGTCTGTCGCGGTTGTAGTGCACGGCCACTCGTGCCCCTGTCTGCGCAAACTGCAGCGCTGCTGCCCTGCCGATTCCACGGGAAGATCCGGTGATAAGCACAACGCGGTCGTTCATGAGGAGCTACTCCTACTGTTGCTGGTGTTCGTTGGGCGTCATGTCCGCATCGAGATTGTCATTCCACAGGTAGGTGCGGGTTTCGGCGATCAGCACCCCGCTGAGCGCAAGCAGGGCGATCAGGTTCGGAATTGCCATGAGTCCGTTGGCGATGTCGGCAAACGTCCAGACAAGGGGTAGAGAAAGAACGGACCCAAGCATGACAGCGACAACCCAGAGCCAGCGATAGGGCTTCACGACACGGGGACCAAGCAGGTACTCAGCTGCCTTCTCGCCATAGTAAGACCAGCCGAGGATGGTGGAGAAGACAAATGTCAGCAATCCGATTGTCAGCACAACGGGACCTGTGTGAGCTCCGCGCCTTTCAGTCCGTTTATCCACTCTCCCGAATTGACCACAACGATGCCGGTCATGGCACAGACCACCACGGTGTCCCAGAATGTCCCCGTGGACGACACAAGCGCCTGCCGCACAGGGTTCCTGGTTTGCGCAGCAGCAGCGACAATCGGTGCGCTGCCAAGCCCGGATTCATTCGAGAAAAGTCCGCGGGCGATGCCGTAGCGCATGGCTTCTTTCATCCCGGCACCGAGAAAACCGCCCAGGGCTGCCTGACCGGAAAAGGCAGACTGCAGAATGAGCATGATTGTATCCGGTACCGTCTGGATGTGCATCCCGAGCAGTATCAGGCAGCCGGCCACATAGAAGATGGCCATGAAGGGAACCAGTGCCTCGCACACACGGGCGATGGACTTGATACCACCGATGATGACGACGGCGGTCAGGACGGTCATTACAGTGCCCGTGATCCACGGGGACACAGAAAACGTGTGCTCGACCATGGACGAGATCGAATTCGCCTGGACCATATTGCCGATGCCGAAGGCAGCGATGGCGGTCAGCAGCGCAAAAAGCACACCCAGCCATTTCTGCTTCATTCCCCGCTCCAGCACGTACATAGGCCCGCCGGCCATCATGCCGGATGGCATGGTGATGCGGTATTTGACGGAAAGCAGGGCTTCAGAGTATTTGGTTGCAATGCCGAAGACGCCTGTCAGCCACATCCAGAGCACTGCGCCAGGGCCTCCGGCCGCCACTGCAGTTGCCACACCCACAATGTTTCCCGTTCCGATCGTCGCTGCAAGTGCCGTGGTCAGCGCGCCGAACTGGCTGACATCGCCGGTTCCTTCGGGCGACCGTTGCAGAGAGATGCGGATGGCTTTGCCGATATAGCGCTGTATGAACCGCAGCCGGAATGTGAGAAAGAGATGCGTGCCAAACAACAGGATCAGAAGGGGGTACCCCCAGATAAGATCGCTGATGCTCTGGAGGATCTGTTCGAGTGAATCCATGGCAAATCCGGGAGATTAATGATCGGTCGAAGAGGGGTTCCTCGTCGAAGGTAGACAGAATCGCTGCCAGATGCAACGCATCTCATCGCGCAACTTTCATTGTCCGGGTGCGTTTATGAAAAAGGAGTCCACTGTCTCTGCGGCGAACTATGACTATTTCCACCATACGATCACATCCCCGGGTCCTCTTCCTCACGGTCATTGCCGCTTTCGGATTTCCCCTCTGGGCGCAAACCGAGAAGACTATGATTCTCCGGTTGACATCAACGGCTCCGCGCATTGATGGCGAGATTGATCCGGTATGGGCAGAAGCAGATTCCGTGTCTGATTTTGAGCAATTCGGCCCCTTCTATGGTCAGCCTCCCACGGAGCGCACCGTTGTCAGACTCCTTGGTACTGACGAAGCGCTCTATTGCCTCATGGTCAGCCACCATGAAAAGGCCCCGATACAGGATATCACGGGCGTGTTTGATCAGGCAGGCGGCGACGGAGTATCCCTGATGATCGACACGTTCAACGACAAACAGACGGCATACAGGTTTTGGGTGTCGGCATCAGGGGCGCAATCGGACTCGCGCATGGTTGACGACGGACGGAACCGGGACTATAGCTGGGATGGTGTATGGTTCTCAAAGTCCCGCGTCCATTCCTGGGGCTACGTTATTGAGATGGAGATCCCGTTCAAATCCATCCGCTACAACGGAGATCTTACGGAATGGGGACTCGACGTCCATCGCTGGATCGCGTCTGCAAAAGAAGAGTTGTACTGGTGCAAATACAATCAGGCAGAGTCACAGCGGATCTCCCGGTTCGGCCGCCTGATTCTCAACGGTGCGCGACCGGTGGTCAAAGGGCTCAATCTGGAAGTGTATCCCGTAGCGCTTGCACGGGCGGTCTACAGCGATGGAGGCAAGTACCGGGTGGAGCCGGACGCCGGCATCGATATCTTCTACAACCCATCAGAGAAGCTCACATTCCAATTGACCGGCAACCCGGATTTTGCGCAGATCGAAGCGGACCCGTTTGAGTTCAATATCTCACGCTACGAAACGTACTTTTCGGAGTTGCGTCCCTTCTTTACGGCGGGGAAAGAGGTCTTCATGGCTTCCGGCAAAGAACAGAGTTCAGGGTTTTATGAACCGCTGGAACTCTTCTACTCGCGCCGCATTGGCCGCGCGCTTGGTGACGGATCACTCGTTCCGCTGAACGTGGGTGCCAAGACGTTCGGCCGTCTCGGCACATGGGAATACGGCGGGTTCCTTGCCAGAACGGGAGGGACTGACTTCGAGGATGACGATGGCATCCTGCAGCATGAGCCTGCAGCGACGTTTACCTCTGCACGCGTGAAGAAACAGATATTCGAGAACTCCTCCATCGGCATGCTCTTTGTCGGTAAGCACACGCCGGGCAGGATCGACGGAGTGATCGACATCGACGGTGCTTTCCGGAGTCCTTCGTATCAACTGGCCTATCAGCTTGCGCGCTCCATCAATAACGGCAAGGGAGATTTCGGTGGATCGGCGGGGTTCCGGTACTTTACGAAAGACCTGGGCGTATTGGTCCGCTCGCGCATCATCGGGAACGAATTTGATGTCGATCAGGTGGGGTTTGTTCCCTGGAGCGGAACAGCCAGGCTTGGAGCCATTGCCGGACCCACGTGGTACTTCGACGAAGGGACCGTCTCATCCATGTTTCAGTACAGCGGGTTCCAGGTGACATATGAGCACGACGACCTGTACACAGACTGGGTTGGCGTACTCGGTCTGAACATGCAGTTCCGGAGCAACTGGGGTTTTGAAGTGACCCTTATCGCCGGCGAGAGCAAAGACCTCGGGGCGAAGTACACGTACTACGAAGGCGACCTTAGTTCCTGGTTCAATCTCTCCCCGCGGTGGAATGCAAATGCGTGGGGCGGCATCGCACGGTCATACAATTTCTCCCGCGAGTATGTGGGATTGTACAGCTGGTTCGGCAGCTATGCCGAGTGGAAGGCACTCGACATTCTGGAACTCGGAACAAGCTACGAAATGTACATTGAGGGAAATCCCGAGGGCAAAGTCGAGGATATCACGTACAATGCACGCCCGTTTGTCTCCCTGACCCCGGTGAACAATCTGAATCTCCGGGTCTATGTGGACAACCTCTTTGTGCAGTCTTCAGATCAGATGGAACGGATCATCGTCGGGTTCCTGTTCTCCTACAACTTCCTTCCGAAGAGCTGGATCTACCTCGCACTCAACGAGGTGAGGGAGAGACGGGATGTCCTGAATGCCGAACAGGATCCGATCGGACGGCGGATGGAGACAGCGGACCGCGTGGGTGTAATGAAAGTGAAGTATCTGTATTACCTGTAAGGATATCCGGTGTATGACCGGTGTGCCTGCAGTGCTGAGATCGGTACGTGTACACTCTGTGGAAGGGAATATCGGATTCGCAGGAGTGTCCGCGGGATCAGCACAAGTAACGCCGGTGTTTTGAGGGTGTCGCCTTCTCAATAAAGAGGAATTCTGTGATGATCAAATTTCTGCTGTGGCTCATTCTGCTTGTGGTGTGTTGGCCGCTGGCCCTGCTGGCACTGGTGCTTTACCCCTTTGTCTGGCTCCTGATGCTGCCGTTCAAGCTGATCGGACTGACGGTCGATGCGCTGTTTTCATTCCTGAAGGCCATGCTGATGCTGCCTGCGCGGGTTCTGCGGGGGCCCGGTACCTGAGAGTCATGTATCATCGGCAGGATTCCTGCTTCATCGGCCGACAGGCTTCAGTTCAGTCGTTGTTGCTGCGGATCGATCAGATCTTATCCCTGCGTTTGTGCTGGGCCATCAGCTTCTTCCACCGCTGCTTCTCCCGCAGCTGTTCCGCTTTATTGGTCCGCCGCCGCTGATACGCAGCCTCGCGCTGAAGCTTTGCAAAGCTTTCAAGCCGGCCCGGGTCAAGAGTTCCCTCCTCAAGAGCCGCCCGGACCGCGCATCCGGGTTCTCCGGAGTGTTTGCAGTCGCGGAACTTGCACTCCATCGCGAGTGCTTCGATGTCGTCGAATGTATCCTGAACTTCCGCGTCTACTTCCCAGAGCTGCAGTTCTCTCATTCCGGGCGTATCGATCAGGAGTCCGCCGGATGGAAGGACGACAAGCTCGCGGTGACTCGTCCGGTGCCTCCCCTTGCGGTCCACGCTGCGGACTTCATCTGTGGCAAAATGTTCTCTGCCCAGAAGCGCGTTGACAATCGTGGATTTGCCCACGCCGGAAGGTCCCAGCATCGCCGCGGTTTCGCCGGGTGGAACAAGTCCTGACACTTCCTGCAGACCCGATCCTTCGGTTGCGCTGGTGAGCAGCACCGGGATGTCCGCAAAAGCCGTCCGTACGTCCTGGACGATCTCCTCTGCTCCGGGGTCGAGATCGGCTTTGTTCAGGATGATCACCGGACGCGCACCGGAGGTTGCGATCAGGACCAGATAGCGTTCAATCCGGCGGAGGTTCACACCCGCGTCAAATGCGTTGACCAGGAAAGCGGTGTCGATGTTCGCCGCCACGACCTGCTCTTCTTCGCGTGTCCCGGGAATCTTGCGAACGAACGACGAAGTGCGCGGGATGATGGCATGAATGGTTGCAGTGCCCTCGTTCTGGCGTGTGCGGACAACTACCCAGTCGCCGACCGCGGGATAATCGCCGGCTGTCCTGGCAGTGTAGTGAATGCGTCCGGCGATTTCCGCAGACCATTCCTGAATTCCATCTGAAAGGACATACCGGTTTTTCTGCCGTATGATCACGCGTGCAGGCGCAAAGCCTTCTCCTGCGTGTCCCGCGAACTGCTCTTCAAAGAAAGGACGCCATCCAAGGTGCAGCAGCGCTGGAAACCGTTCTCCTGTCATCTGAACTCCCGCGCTGTCTGAATGAGTGTTTGAAGATTGGCCGACGGTGTATCGGGGGGCAGGGCGCAGCCGGCGTTGAGTATGAACCGAGGGGTATCGGCAAACACGCGAAGGAGCGCGCGGACAGAAGCCGCAACATCCTGCGGCGTTCCAAGCGCAAGCACCCCGCTTGGATCGATGTTCCCGATGAATGCCGCTCGATTGTGCATGAGTGCATGTGCGCGTTTGGCATCGGTCTTGTAGTCGAGCTCGAGTGCGTCCGCCCCTGTTGCCAGCATGGAGTCAAGGATCAGATCGGTGTTGCCGCAGATATGTAATGCGTAGGGCAGATGGTGCGTGTGGGCTGCGGTGACAACGCGCTGTTCAGACGGAAAGGCAAACCGCCGGTAAAGCGCAGGAGAAACCAGGTCCGGCCCGGCAGTGCTGTCGCCATTCGACACCATGTCGGCGCCCGTCGCAGCCATCAGCGCCAGGAACTGCGTCGTGATGCCCGTGCAGTAGTCGAGGAGCGCATGAATGTGCTGCTCGGCGCGCGGGTTAAGCAGATCGGTCATCCAGGCATCGATCCCGTACAGCAGTGCGGCAAGCGTAAACGGAGACTGGTCACAGTTCCCGCGCACAAAGATCTCTGCGCCGAAGTGCCTTTTGAGAAGCCGGGTCGCTTCGAGCCACACCTGGACACGCGGGGCTGAGCGGAGGTCAACGGGAGGGAGGTCCCGGACGTCGCGAAGATCCTTGAGGCGGACTCCACAGGCGCGTGCGGGTTGATACTCGGGGCAATCAATGGGAACGCCGGCTGCTTCTGCAAGCGTCACCGTATCCACATCCACCAGCACTCCGTCATAGCCGTACCGCTCCACCGAAGAGATGAAAGCACCTGCAATGGCATGCGGATCCCGCCGGAACTGGTCCATCGTGATGCCGTACTCGCGTGCGGCCATCTGGAAGTTGTGCGGCATCACCGGGACTTTGTCCGGCCACTCTCCGCGGAGTGCGGCGGTGATGCGTTCATAGCCGTTCATGCCGCCACCCCCGGATTCTTCTCCCGTCCTGCATAGACCCGGTTGAGGAGAACTGCGGCGAGGATGAGGACACCCCGGACCACATGCTGCCAGTACTCGCTGACATTGAGAAGTGTCATGCCGTTGATAATGACTCCCAGGAACATGACACCAACCATCGTACCGCGGACGGAGCCCACGCCTCCGGAAAGACTTGTTCCCCCGATTATGACGGCCGCGATGACGTCCAGCTCCCAACCCTTTGCAGTCGTGGCAGTGCCGGACATGATTTCGGAGGATTGGAGAACTCCGGCCACCGCAGCGAGCGTTGCGGTGATCGCCAGGGCAGCAGTCTTGATGCGGCCGACCGGGATCCCGCTCAGCCGGGCTGCTTCTGCATTCCCCCCCACGGCATAGACGGACCGGCCAAAGACAGTGTGGTTCATCAGAAACGAAGTACAGAGAAACACGCAGAGAAACACAAGCGCCGGAACAGGTATTCCTGCGAGATATCCTCCGCCGAGGATGTTGTACCATTCAGGGAAGGGTGTCAGGGGAAATCCGTTGGTGATCAACTCCGCCGCTCCGCTGAGTCCGGTCATAAGGGCAAGCGTCGTGATGAAGGATGGGACCTGATACTTCATCCTGATAAAACCGGTCAGAGACCCGAGGAGCAAGCCGGTGGCCACGGCCATGACGATTGCCACGGGGACCGAAATCGTCGACGGCCACCCGAGCGTGGTGGTCAACATGCCGGTGAGATACGCCGTCCAGCAGCCGGCGAACGCAACGGCCGATCCTACGCTCAGATCGATCTCTCCCGCAATGATGACCATGGTCATTCCGAGGGC
>JAGDMK010000187.1 GCA_017860635.1 Bacteroidota bacterium | reverse complement strand
CTGCCGGCGGAGGATCGCGCCGCAGTGGGCTTCATCGAAACCGGGACACGCGGTCTCTTCGACTCCGAAGATGCCGAGACGCTGACTGAGGGCATGGTGCCCGGTTCAGCCGTGATCGCTTTGGCCATCGAGCATACCTGGGCGCTAGCCCTGGTGAATGCTCTGTATCAGGCACCCGAGATGCCAGGATTAATGAGAGGAATGGCCCGTACCGCAGCGGTAGTTGGTACGGCAACAGCCACCCGCAATGCAGTTAACCGCCGACAGGCCGACAAGAACGCACAGGCGTACGCACAGGCTACGCAAACAGCTTATGCACAAGCAGCGCCGCCGCCGCAGGAAACGCAGTACGCCCCAGAGGCGCCAGCGCCTGCGCCAGAAGATGATGTGATCGCCCAGCTCGAGCGCCTGGGTGCACTCAAAGCCCAAGGGTTGCTCACCGAAGAGGAGTTCGCCGCCCAAAAGGCGAAGCTGCTCGGGTCGTAAGCTCGCGCAACTGCCAGCGCTGGTCGAGCATGCTCTACCAGCGCCAGGCCGAAACCCGTGGCAAGCTGATCACCTTGTGTGCTGATAACAGAAGGAGCTCAGCAAGCATGAAGAAGGAAGGTTGAAATGATCGAATCTGGAATTATCCTCGCCGGAGCAGGCGTTATGGGCTTGGTGCTGGTGCTGTGCATTCTTGCCAGGCGACCGGCTCATGTGCCGGTTACTGTTCGAATACGAAATAAGCAAGACTGAAGACATGCTAAGTTCAAACAGAATCACTGTTTTCATTGGTACCTACACCCGGCGCGAGTCATTTGTTGATGGAAAAGCCGAAGGTATTTACATCTATCACCTGGATCCGACCTCGGGTGAGTTGACCTACGTTGCCACGGTGAGCGGCGCCGGCACGGTCAACCCTTCGTTTCTGACGCTTGCGCCGGATAAAAGCTGTCTGTACGCTGTAAACGAGATCACCGGGGGCAAAGGCCCGCACGGGACCGTGAGCGCCTTTGCCATCGATCCGCTGACCAGGCATCTTAGTTATCTTAACCAGCAATCAACCCATGGTCTGGCTCCTTGCTATGCCAGCATTGAGCCTCAAGGACGGTATTGCCTGGTAGCCAACTATGAGACCGGAAGCGTTTGCGTTCTGCCGATCCGGGAAGACGGGCGCCTGGGCGAGGCAACCGATATAGTTCAGTTTTCAGGATCGGGTCCCAATCCCGAGCGCCAGAGCGGCCCGCATGCCCACATGATCCTGCCGAGCCCAAATCGCAGCTTCATTCTTGCAATTGACCTGGGTACGGACAGGCTGATGGCGTTCAACCTCGATATAGAACGGGGCACGCTAATCCCTGCCGCCCCCTCCTATACACAGATGCCGCCCGGAACCGGCCCGCGGCATATGGCATTTCACCCACACATGCCCTTCACGTATGTGATCAATGAGCTCCAATCCACGGTCACCGTTTTTCACTCCGCGGACGGGTGGGGCGCGTTTCGGGCAGTGCAGACCATCTCAACCTTACCTGAGTATTTCAAGGGACCGAATCTGGGTGCGGAAATCAAGATTGCACCCTCCGGTCGCTTTGTGTACGCATCGAACCGGGGGAGTGACAGCCTGGCAATCTATGCCGTCGATCAGGAGACTGGCAAGTTGTCGCTTGTTGGACATGAATCGTCACAGGGAATTGGCCCTCGCGATTTCACCATCGATCCATCCGGAGCGCTGCTTCTGGTGGCAAACCAGGATACGGACACAGTGGTCTCGTTCTGGATCAATCAAGATTCCGGGATGCTGAATGCAACCGGGCACGTGGCGAAAGTGCCAACGCCGGTTTGCCTCCAACTGTACGGCGCTGGGAATAACTTCGAAAATAGATAACAGCTTCTCTCAGATGATAGGAGCAATCAGATTATAATCGGCAAATTACTGCCTGAAAACCAGAATTTGAATGGAGATAAATAATGGTACCCGAAAGTAAAACCAATAATGTCAAAGTCATTATCGTCGGTGGTGTGGCTGGCGGGGCGTCGTGTGCGGCGCGCTTGCGCAGGCTGGATGAAAATGCGGAAATCCTCATGGTGGAACGTGGGCCGTACGTATCGTACGCCAATTGCGGGCTGCCTTATCATGTCGGCGGCGCCATCGAAAAAGAGTCTAGCCTGCTGGTGGCGACGGAGCAAACCTTTCGCGAACAATTCGCAATTGATGTGCGGACGCGCTGTGAGGTGGTAGGAATCTCGGCGGCAAAGAGAACAGTGGAACTCAGGAATCATGCAACCGGGGAAGTAACCACCGAACACTACGATAAACTCGTGTTGTCACCCGGGGCAGCGCCGATCCGTCCGCCGCTTCCCGGAATTGATCTTCCGGGAATCTTCTCGGTGAGAACCGTACCCGATGCCAGGGAGATCCGTGAGTGGCTAGACCGGGATACAGTGGATCGATCTGGAATGCACTCGTACACGGGCTACCAGACGGTGATGCCTGCGAAGCGTGCGGTAGTGATCGGCGGCGGATTCATTGGCCTTGAGATGGTGGAAAACCTGGTCCACCGTGGGCTCGAAGTGACGCTGATCGAGAAGCTCAACCAGGTCATGCCCCCGCTAGATCCAGAAATGGCACGCTTCGTCGAACGTTATCTGATCAAGCACGGCGTCCACCTCGAGCTCAACGATGGCGTGGCTGGATTCGAACAGTCTCCAGATGGTTTGTTAGAAGTCCTCACCAGTTCAGGCAAGAGACATCCGGCGGATATCGTCATCCTCGCCATTGGCGTACGTCCAGAGACCGCTCTGGCTAAGATGGCCGGCATCGAGATCGGTCAGCGCGGTGGAATCCGCGTCGATGAGCACATGCGCACAAGCGACCCGGACATCTTCGCCGTTGGCGACGCAGTGGAGGTCAAGGACTACGTAACCGGGCAGTGGTCTCTTGTAGCTCTGGCTGGGCCGGCTAACCGGCAGGGCCGTATTGCGGCGGATGTAATTACAGGTCGCGACTCCCGCTTTCGCGGAACCCAGGGCACCTCGATCTGTCAAATCTTCGAGGCAGCCATCGCCCAGACCGGCACCACTGAGAAGTTCCTTACTCAGCTTGGGGAGACGGATTTCGAGAAAATCTACATTTACCCGAATTCGCACGCCGGGTATTATCCGGGCGCTAAATATCTGGCGATCAAAGTCATCTTCCGCAAATCCGACGGACGCCTGCTCGGCGCGCAGGTGCTCGGGGAGGACGGGGTTGCCAAGCGGATCGATGCCTTTGCCATGGCAATCCAGATGGGCTGCACCATATACGATCTTGAAGAGGCCGAGCTCAGCTACGCGCCACCGTTCGGAAGTGCGAAAGACCCGGTCAACTTCGCCGGGATGGTCGCAGCCGATATCCTGCGCGGCGACATGCCGATCAGCCATTGGGGTTCAGAGGACGGCAGATTCCTGCTCGATGTGCGCAATCCCCAGGAGCTTGCTGTGGAGTCCGTTCCGGGCGCCGTCAACATCCCTCTGCCGCAACTGCGCGGCCGACTGGGCGAGCTCCCTCGCGACCGTGAGATCCTTGTCATTTGCCGCTCAGCCCAGCGTGCTTACTACGCCACGCGCATTCTTTTACAGAACGGATTTAATGCCCAATGTCTCTCCGGCGGAATGCTTTCACGCTCGGTGCTGTTAGAAGGGTGAAATATTGGTATATGAGAGTGGAATTCACAGCGCGTCACCCCCGCGAATTGCCCCGGCGATGCGCTAACGTTTGTTAACCTTTTGAGGAGGAATCATGGCGGAGCAAAAAATCATTGATGTGGCGGAACAGAAGCGGTTGAACGAGGCGCGCGAGGCGGGAATCCCGTGGAAGAAATGGGGACCTTACCTCAGCGAGAGGCAGTGGGGCACGGTCCGTGAGGACTACAGCGAAGGCGGCGACGCCTGGAATTACTTCACCCATGACCAGTCGCGCTCACGCGCCTACCATTGGGGTGAGGACGGGCTGGGGGGAATCTGCGACGACAAGCAACAGCTTTGCTTTGCCCTGGCGCTGTGGAACGAGCGCGACCCGATCCTGAAAGAGCGCCTGTTCGGGCTCACCAACAGCGAGTCGAACCATGGGGAGGACGTGAAGGAGTACTACTTCTACATCGACAGCACTCCCACGCACTCATACATGAAGTACCTATACAAGTATCCGCAGCGGGAGTACCCCTACCGCGACCTGATCGAAACGAACGGGAGACGATCGCGAGAGGAGTTAGAGTACGAGCTGCTCGATACGGGCGTATTCGACGATGACCGGTACTTTGACGTGTTCGTGGAATACGCCAAAGCCTCGCCGGAGGATATGCACATACAGATCACCGTACATAACCGCGGTCCGGAAGCGGCCCGGCTTAGGCTGCTGCCGACGCTGTGGTTCCGAAACACCTGGTCGTGGGGAGATGACGATCGAAAGCCCTCTCTACAAGAGGCGGGACCGGGAGTCATACAGGCTTCCCACCATGAACTGGGTGAATACTGGCTGTACTGCGATGGAGGAGCGGAGCTGCTCTTCACTGAAAACGAGAGCAATACGCAGCGCCTCTGGGGTCAACCTAGCGCTACCCCGTATGTCAAGGATGCGTTTCACACCTACATTATCTCGGGACAGGGTGATGCAGTGAATCCTGCGAAAGTGGGGACCAAAGCCGCCGCCCACTACACTCTGGAAGTTCCCGGAGGCGGCAGCCAAACGGTCCGCTTGCGGCTCGCAGCCGCCCCAGTGGAAGACGCCTTCAGCGCCTTCGAGGGGGTATTCGAAAGCCGGAGCGGAGAGGCAGACGAATTCTACCAGAGGATCACGCCGCAATCGCTGAGCGAAGATGAGCGCCTGGTGCACCGCCAGGCGCTGGCGGGAATGCTGTGGAGTAAGCAGTATTACTACTTCGACCTGGAAGAATGGTTGCTTGAACATAAGAGCCATCCATTGCTCGAATCCACCCGGCAAGGCGTGCGGAACACGGAATGGTTCCACATGCTCAACGCTGACATCATCTCCATGCCGGACAAGTGGGAGTATCCGTGGTATGCAGCCTGGGACCTGGCCTTCCACACGACCGTCCTGGCCCTGGTGGATTTCGATTTCGCCAAGGAGCAGCTTCTGCTCATGCTGCGCAATCTCTACTTCCACCCCAACGGCCAGATTCCCGCCTATGAGTGGAACTTCAGCGACGTCAATCCCCCGGTGCACGCCTGGGCTACGCTCTGGCTGTACAAGTACGAGCGGACGCTGGGCCGGGCAGACCTTCGTTTCCTGGAGCGCTCATTTCAGGGGTTGATGCTGAACTTCAACTGGTGGGTGAACCGGAAGGACCCCGCCGGACGCAACGTCTTCGCCGGGGGTTTCCTGGGACTGGACAACATCGGTGTATTCGACCGCAGCGCGCAGCTTCCTACTGGCGGGTCGCTGGAGCAGGCGGACGGGACGGCCTGGATGGCGTTCTACTGCCAATGCATGCTGGAGATGGCCCTGATTCTGTCCGAATACGACGCGATGTACGAGGAGATTGCCTTCAAGTTCGTCCAGCATTTCATGTGGATTTCCTATGCCATGGACCGCATCGGCGAGCATCACGACGAGATGTGGGACGAGCAGGATGGGTTCTTTTATGATCTGCTGCGACTTCCCGACGGTCAGGCCATACGTTTGAAAGTGCGGTCGCTGGTGGGACTGCTACCCCTATGCGCCTCCACGGTGTTCGAGGCGGATGCCGTGAGGCGATACCCGAAACTGATGGAGATGATCGCACTGTTCCGGAAACGTCATCCCGAGTTGGTTTCCCACGTGGCCCCGACCGACGATGGTTTCATTGGATATAAGGGACGGCGGCTGCTATCGATCCTCAGCAAAAAGAAGCTGGAGCGGGTGCTAGGTTACCTGCTCGACGAGAATGAGTTTCTAGGACCGCACGGAATCCGTTCTCTCTCGCGCTATCACCTGGATCATCCATTCACTTTTTTGGTGGGCCAGCAGGAGTACAAGGTGCAGTACCTGCCGGCCGAGTCGAATACCGGGATGTTCGGCGGGAACTCCAACTGGCGAGGTCCGGTGTGGATGCCGGTCAATGGGCTGATCGTCCGGGCGCTGTTGAACCTGTACAGCTTTTACGGCGATGAATTCAAGGTTCAGTGTCCGACCGGTTCCGGCCGTTATCTGACTCTGTTCGAAGTGGCGCAGGAAATCTCGCGCCGGCTGGCGGGCACTTTCCTGCGAGACGCCAATGGACGACGGCCGGTTTACGGAGGGATAGCCAAGTTCCAGGAAGATCCGCATTGGCGCGACCTGATCTTGTTTCACGAGTACTTCCACGGTGATAATGGAGCGGGGCTCGGCGCCAGCCATCAGACGGGGTGGACCGGTCTGGTCGCTCTCCTGATGGACATCTTTGGCCGCGTCGACGCTCAGAGACTGCTGGAGACCGAACGCGCGCGCCTTACCGCCCGGCTTGTGATAGAGCAGGTGGCCGGAGAACCGACGGGCGGAAATTAAGGAGGCAAGATGTCCGATCTTCGTTATCCTTCGCTATACCAAATCAACACTCGCGTCTGGCTGACCGAGCTATCGCGGAAGTTGGGCCGGGTAGCGACTCTGGATGACGTCCCCGATGCCGAGTTGGACCGCCTGGCAGAACTGGGCTTTAACTGGGTCTGGTTGCTGAGCGTTTGGCAGACCGGTCTGGCAGGGCAGCGAGTTTCGCGATCCAACCCCGAGTGGCGGGTGGAATTCAAAGAGACGCTGCCGGACTTGCGGGAAGAGGACATCGCCGGCTCCGGTTTTGCCATCACTTCCTATACCGTCTCCACCGATCTGGGAGGCGCTGGACCACCCCTGGGTTGAGAACCACCCGGAGTATTTCATCTCGGGGACGGAAGACCTGTTAGCGCGGGAGCCACAGAACTATATCCGGGTCAAACGAGAAAAGGGCGACTTGATTCTGGCTCACGGCCGGGACCCCTACTTCCCCGGCTGGCCGGATACCCTGCAGCTCGATTACAGCAATAACGCCACCCAGGAAGCGATGATCGGAGAACTCCAGAAGATCGCTGGTCAGTGCGATGGCCTGCGCTGTGATATGGCCATGCTGATACTCCCCGAGGTGTTCGAGCGTACATGGGGCAGAAAGCCGATGCCATTCTGG
>JAGDMK010000186.1 GCA_017860635.1 Bacteroidota bacterium | reverse complement strand
TCGATCTTCGATGATTCCGCCCGCAAAGGGAGCGTATCGGTGACAAGGAGACGCTCCAGACGGGAGGTGCCGATGCGCTCGATCGCGGCTCCGGACAGAACCGGATGCGTGCAGGCCGCATATACCGAGGCCGCACCGCTGCGGTGCAATGCCTCCACCGCGTTGCACAACGTTCCCGCCGTGTCCACCAGATCGTCGACGATCAAAATGTTCTTTCCCTGGACGTCGCCGATGATGTTCATTACCTCGGCGACATTCTGCCGCGGTCTCCTCTTGTCTATGACAACGAGGTCGGCTTCAAGCCGTTTTGCATACGCCCGTGCCATCTTGATTCCGCCCACATCGGGAGAGGCGACAGCCAGGTTTCTGATGCCCTTGCGCTTGAAGTGTTTGACCAGCACTGCCGAGCTGTACAGGTGATCCACCGGAATGTCAAAGAATCCCTGGACCTGCGGTGCGTGGAGATCCATCGTGATGATCCGGTCCGCACCCGCTGTGGTCAGCAGGTTTGCGACCAGCTTCGCCGTGATGGACACCCGCGGCTGATCCTTCCGGTCCTGCCGCGCATAGCCGAAGTAGGGAATCACCGCTGTCACCTTGCGCGCGGATGCCCGTTTGGCTGCATCGATCATGATCAGCAGCTCCATCAGGTTTTCCGCCGGGGGGTTGGTAGACTGGACTATGAAGACGTCGCAGCCGCGGATGTTCTCACCGTACTTGACCCATAACTCGCCATCGCTAAACGTCTTTATCTCACAGTCACCTAACGGCTTGCCGACGGTTTCTGCGATTTTCTGCGCGAGAGGGCGGTTTGAACGCCCACCGAAAATCTTCAGACTAGGCATGATGGGAGAGGCCACACTTGTTTTAGCTTACAAAGATAATGAAATCATGGACTTCATGCAAGGCGTTTCTGGCGGATTTTCCCCGGAATTGACTTTCTTGCCCATTCTGGCTATCTTAATGCGATTCCTCAATCCCATCACGGAGCGACCAATGAATTCGCGCGTCAAGACACTCTCCCCGCCCTGGAGTATCGCCGCACAATCATCGTTTGCGCAAACGCTGTGGATTGGCGTGTTTGCCGCGGCCACAGCCCTGGCCGCCCGGGTGGAAATTCCCGTGCAGCCCGTTCCGTTCACCCTGCAGACTATGGTGGTTCTGCTGGCCGGTGCATTCCTGGGAGCCCGGAACGGAGCGCTGAGCCAGGTCCTGTACATCGGCGCCGGAGCCATCGGCCTGCCAGTGTTTGCCGGTGGCGCAATCGGGTTTGCCAGACTCCTCGGTCCGACCGGCGGCTACCTCCTTGCGTTTCCTCTCGCGGCTGCACTGGTCGGATACCTCATCTCCCAGCGGCGCTCCCTTGTGTGGACCGCCGTCTCCATGATGGCCGGCCTCATCGTCATCTTCGCCGCGGGAACCGCCCAGCTCTTCATTGTCTACGTCCATGATCTCTCTGCGGCGCTGACATCCGGATTCCTCCTCTTTACGGTATGGGATCTGGCGAAGCTGGGAGCAGCGAGCATGGCGTACCACGAGGTCGCAAAGAGATGGCCGCGGGTGGGGTAAGACAATTCTGAATCGAACTCCGGAGTCGTGTGCGGCCGATTTTAGGCGGTCACACATCAACACACATGGGGGCTGTCCCAAAAGTCCTGAGCCGGGCGCTGAACCCGGCTCAGCTATTTTTCAAAGGCAAGGTACGTCGACCAGTAGTGGAAAAGCTTCGCCGTTGCCTTGACGTCACGCAGGCAGTACTCCGCGATATCCCTGTACCGCTTCTCCTCGTATAACCGTCCGACGTCCGCACCGGTGATCCCTTCCTCTTTCGGACTTTCAATGCCGAACGTCCTGCAATAGAAATCCAGATTGAACCGCCTGGTGGCGCCGTAGAACGAAAACTGCTCGAGCAGGTCGCAATGGTCCTGTGTGGCATACCGGTAGCCCATCAGGTTCTTTGACGGTCTGACGCCCAGTATCGCCGATCGCACCATGACGAACGGACAGTCGAATCCGCGTCCGTTGAACGTGATGACCTGCCTGAATGACGACACGGCCTTCCAGAATCCTTCGAGGATCTCTTTTTCCGTGCATGGGACGAGCATCACCTGGCCGTTGTCGAGGAGTGATTGACTGTCGTCCGGACCCAGGTAGAAAACTTTTCCCTGCTGCGTTTCGGGATTGAGCATGGCGATGGCCGCCACCCTTGCAGTGAGGGGAGAGAGACTGAGTTTCTGGATCGCCTCAATCCGTTCTTCTTCCGTCTTTGCCAGTTTGGTGAGATAGATCTGCGAGGCTTCGTCGAACGACTCGAAGGGGAACGCGAGCGTTTCAATATCAAAGACGACTCTAGAGTTCATGCGGGTCCTCTGCGGTGGAGAGGTCGAGTGATTTCAGAACGCGGTTGATGACAGTCCATGCATATCCCCGGCGCGCCAGCATCGCTGTGACGCGCTGGCGGCGTTTCCGCTGATCGTCGGGTGACGTCCCGCTCCGGGATTTTGCGAGGGTGCGGCGGGCGAGTGTCAGCGCCATCTGCTCCTCATTTACGCCGGGCAGGATTTCGATTTCGCGCAGGACTTCGTCGATGAGGGGCCGGGCGACGCCGAGCAGGAGGAGTTTCTGGCGGAGCTGGATTTCGCCCTGGGGGCGGAGGGTGAGTGCGTTGCGGACATACATTCGGGCGAACTCCGCATCATTCACGAGCCCTGCTTCCGTGAGTCCGGCAATGACCCGATTGATCGTGTCGTCGTCAAACTCGTTTTCTTTCAAACGGTCGCGGAGTTCGCGCTCGGAGCGGGGACGGCGGGCAAGCAGGCGGAGGGCTGAGGAACGCGCCTGATGGAGCGTTTCGTCAGCGGTGAGCGCTGTGATACGGGAAGGAGATATCTCATCGCCCACCCGCAGGGCGGCGCGGAGAAGCGTTTCCTTGCTCAGACCGAGAACATACTCGCCGTCAGCAAAGATACTGACCCGGTCGCGCCGCTTTTTCTGGGTTTCGATCCGTGTGATGCGCACCGGCGTTCAGTGTGCACTCACTTCTTCTTTGGTGGTTCGACTCGTGCGGCTTGCTTCGGCTCAGGTGCACCCTCTGCCTTTCCGGCAGCCTTCGCATCAGGTGCGCCGGATTTTGCCTTGGCGCTGGGCATCGGAAGCCCGAGTTTCTCGCGCGTTTCCCGCTCGATGGTATGGGCGAGTTTATCGTTCTCCTGAAGGTATTTCTTCACCGCATCCCGGCCCTGTCCGATTCGATCGTCTTTGTACGAGAACCAGGAACCGGACTTCGCGATGATGTTGAGCTCCACTGCGGTGTCCACGAGATCCCCGAGACGCGAGATGCCCTCATTATAGAGGATGTCGAACTGTGCCTCGCGGAAGGGGGGCGCGACCTTATTCTTGACGACCTTGACGCGCGTGCGGTTGCCGATGATACTCGTGCCGTCTTTGATCGCTTCGATGCGGCGGACATCCATCCGGACGGAGGCATAGAACTTGAGCGCGTTGCCGCCGGTGGTGGTTTCGGGGTTCCCGAACATCACGCCAATCTTCATCCGGAGCTGGTTGGTGAAGATGACGGAGGTCTTGGATTTGCTGATGGCGGACGTCAGTTTGCGGAGAGCCTGTGACATGAGGCGTGCCTGCACGCCCATGCTCGGATCTCCCATCTCCCCTTCGATTTCGGCACGGGGAGTCAGCGCGGCGACGGAGTCGATCACGATGACGTCAAGCGCACCGCTGCGAACAAGGGTTTCGACGATTTCCAGCGCCTGCTCTCCGAACTCGGGCTGGGAGAGAAGGAGATTGTTTGTGTCCACACCCAACTTTTTCGCATACCCCATGTCCATCGCGTGCTCGGCATCGACAAATGCGCATATGCCGCCGGTACGCTGGGCTTCGGCGATGATGTGGAGGCAGAGAGTGGTTTTACCGGAGGATTCCGGGCCGAAAACTTCGATCACGCGGCCTCTTGGAATGCCGCCGATTCCCAGTGCGGCGTCGAGTGATATGGAGCCGCTGGAGATAACCTCCACCTGTTGAATGGGGCCCTCGCCAAGCCGCATCACGGCTCCCTTGCCGTGCTGCTTCTCGATCTGATCGATTGCGATCTTCAGTGCCTGCGCTTTTGCGTCTTTCTCGTCAGCCATGGACTCTCTCCGGTGTGTGCGGTGAACACGTCTTCACATGATGCTTCTTCATACCACATTCTGATTACACGCTTCTGCTGCTGCTTCCGAACCCGAATCAACTGCTGCTTCTGAACCCGTGTCAATGAGCCCTGCTAATCTACGGTCCTCCGGTCTGCCGTTCGTCTCATTTCGTGATACTAAACTCTCGAACCCCAATGCTCAATCCGGCGCCGTCAAGCCCGAACCTGTGTCGCGGCTCCCCGCCTTCCCCAATGCCACTCTCTGAACCACGGAATAGACGGAGCCGCTCGGTCGGAGCTCACTCTTGACGAGCATGATTTCGTGAATCGCAACCGGCGGGCAGACAAAGGTAATGGTTTCCAGCGTGGCAAGCAACTCCCTGAGTCCGCGCTGCCCCTTCACGCGGCCGAGCGTGACGTGCGGATGGAACGCGCGCTTCTCCTTTTCCACTCCGTGCAGCACCATGGCTGCGTCGATCGATCGCGCGAGCGCCTCGAGTCTCCCATCGGTCTCCCGAATCCCGGCCCAGATCACGCGCGGGTCGCGCCGGTTCGGGAAACAGCCCAGCCCTTCATACGTCAGCGTGAGCGGGCTTCCCGCCTTGCCGACTTCCTCCAGCGTGCGGAGGACGCCGGGGACACCCTCGTTTCTGATTTCCCCCAGGAACTTCAGCGTGCAATGCAGCTTCTCGTCACGGTCCCAGCTGACGTTCGTGCGGACCGCCCGCAACCGGTCGCGCGCTTCAATGAGAGCCGGGCGCACTGACGCCGGCGTGTCGACGGCAATAAAGAGACGCGGCAATGGAATCTCTCTGGAAGTGTGAGATCGGCGGATTGACTCACCGTACACAATGAACTTAACGGGCCGTACAGCGCGC
The DNA here is from genome assembly GCA_017860635.1 of Bacteroidota bacterium. Lineage (GTDB taxonomy): Bacteria > Bacteroidota > Ignavibacteria > UBA10030 > UBA6906 > JAGDMK01. The sequence goes on along the minus strand of JAGDMK010000186.1, from coordinate 4,326 downwards.
GCTCTGACTTCGAACAATATCCACAGAGCGTTCAAGATTCATATGGATCATGGTGCCGCAGCACGAGCAATCGCACGAGTCACCGCACGAGCAGCATGCGTCTCACAGACCGCAGACTCCCCGCACGCAGCACACAGAAATATGTCCCGCCCGGAAGATGGCTGGCGTCGAAGACGACGCTGTTCCTTCCCGGCCCCCGCGCATCGTACACGAGCAATGCTACCTCCTGTCCGAGGAGACTGTAGACTGCAAGCGAAACAGGCAGTCGCCGGGGGAGTGTGTACTCGATCGTCGTGCTCGGGTTGAACGGATTCGGATAGTTCTGGCGGAGGACGAATGCGGCGGGTTCGGAGCCCTGCACAGTCGAGGGTACGTCGACCTGCACGGGATCCGAGAACGCCACGCTGCCGTTGAGATCCACCTGGCGCAGGCGGTAGAACCATGTGCCGGGAGAGATGCTCTCGTCAGTGTACACGTACGAATGAGGGTCGGTCGTCGTTCCGTGCCCGGCTACGAAAGCCCCCGGGAGCGTCATGAAGGAATCGCCCCGCCTGGAGCTCCGTTCAACATAGAATCCGTAGTTGTTCGCTTCGGCGAGGGTCGTCCACGTGAGCTGAACGCCTTCAGGAATCCTGACTGCATTCAACGTGGCCAGCTGGATCGGGAGCGGAGCATTCGACCAGAGCGTGTCTATTCGCAAGCCGTCGATTCGGCCCGGAGGCGTGAGCGCTGCGTCCTGCCTGATCGCGAACCGGGCAAGATGAGACGGATCCCCGGTGCCCGCGCTTGTTTGCGTTACACTGGCGCCCGGCTGCGTTCCGCCGAGATCGGGATCGACCCAGAGCAAAGCCACGTCATTCGAGTCACCTGACACACTTCTATACCCGAGCACGAGAAGATAGGTCTGACCGGGATTGAGATCTGTTCCGTACCAGGCCGCGGCCGGATTCTGCGTCTTTGCGCGGACGCCGAGCTGGAACTTTGCGGCATCAGTCCCTTTCCTGATGCTGATTCGGCCCACGTAGGCCAACGTGCTCGTGCCTGGCAGAAGCGCTGCAAAATACCCGCCTGTTGTGCTCGTGTTTGCCGCGAGCCCTGATGTGCTGTCGACTCTCAGGAGCATCGACGCATATGTTGTTCTGCCAAGACCGACGGAATCGAAGGATACGTAGGCATCTTCGGCAGAAGTGGACGTCAGGCGCACCTGGAGCATCCGTCCTACTCCCGAGCTTGCGTAACCGGTATAGGAGAGATTGCCATCGACGACCATGAGAGCATTTCCGGTGCCGCTGAAAGAGATCCAGGTTCCGCCGCTCACGTTTGCGCCGGCGTTGAGGTCCGTCAGCTGGCCGGCCGCGTAGTTGAACTGTTCGTTCACGAGCTGTCCTTGTGCATCAATAGCCGAAATCAATGCTGCGACAATGACAGGTAGGAGAGTGTGAAGCCAAGAGTTGTTCATGGTGTTCCTCGCCATAACCAGGGAGCAGAGTTGCATCTCTGTGGAAGTGGCGGCGGGGAACGCCCTCCTCAACTATGCTGAGGCTCCTCCCGGGATGAATGAATGATGTGCCGGAGGCCGGCTTCGGGCTGTCATATGCGGGTTGCTTTCTCCACGAGATAGAGTATAGACTGGTAATGAATGCCGCTGTGCAAAGACAAACCGATTTCACAGGTGCGGCTGGTTGAATACCCCCCTTCACATCCGGCCGGGATTGCCCTTTTCAATGGTGCGAGGGCAGCGGCATTCAGCTCGGGCACGGTGAACCCGCGGTCTCCTGCCCACGCGCAGCACTCGACGTCGGGCGGCACGATCACCCGTTCGGCACATCGTTCGGCGACTGACTTCAGGCCGGCGGCCAGTCCCATTTTCTCTGCGCTGCACGTTGTGTGGATTGCCACGGTGATCGGGAGCCTTCGAAACGTCAGGCGGGGAGCCGCATAGTCAAGCACGAATTGCACCGGTTCCATGAGGCGGAGGCCCGATGTAAATGTCTCTTTCATCCTGTAGAGACAAGGGCTCATGTCCACCAGCACTGGAAGGGCTCCATTTCGTGAGGCCCTCAGCAGCGCTTCCTCAAGCTCCTTCGCCTTGGCGTCGCCCTGCTTCTTGAACCCCTTGCTTGCGAACGCCATACCGCAACAGAGCACATCGCGGTGGTCCGGGAGGACAACGGTGAACCCCGCTCTGTGAAGCAGTTCAATGACGAGTGTTGTCAGCGATCGCTGATCGGCGTCATCGCGGGCCGGGCCCATCGCGCGATTGATGCAACTGGGGAAGTACACCACCGCCGGAGGTGTTTCAGTGACCGGGGCAACCCTCTGGACGCTGCCGCCGACAGTGTGCGGATCCAAGCGCTCCCCTCTGTCCGCAAGCTGCGAAGATGCGTTGCGCATCTGTTTCTCACCATCGTGCCAACGGCCATTCCCGCGAACCCGGGCCGCTCCGCGCGGCATGGAAGGATTCCAGAGCGGGATCAAACCTCCCGATACGGACCGGAGTCCTCGCGCAATGCCGGACATGATTGGCGTGCCGAGGATGAGATGAACCCCGTGCACAAGATTGAGGCCGAAGCGCATGGCTCCGGTGACTGCTCCCATGTGCTCGGAGAGGAATGTCGCGATGGAGTTGGCAGTCGGTCCGTGGCCGATCCTGCGCAGGTCCTTGACCAGTTTGCCGGTATCGATTCCGACCGGACAGCTTGTTGCGCAGAGGCCGTCTGTGGCACAGGTGGCGTCTCCCTGATAGGCAAATGCCTCTTGCAGCCGGGCGAGGCGGGCGGGGTCTTCACGTGTTGCGCGCAGACGAGCGATCTCCCTGACGCCGACGATCCTCTGCCGCGGTGTGAGTGTGAGCGTGGCGGAAGGGCAGTGAACCTCGCAGAAGCCGCACTCAATGCATTTGTCGATGATCTCATGTGCGGCCGGCATCGGTTTCAGATTTTTGATGTGCACCCGGGGATCAGAATTCAGAATGACTCCGGGGTTCAACAGATCGTCAGGGTCAAAGATTGCCTTGATTTCCCGCATCAGTGCATATGCCTCAGCGCCCCATTCCAGTTCCACAAACGGTGCCATGTTCCTGCCGGTGCCATGTTCGGCTTTCAGCGATCCGTCGTACGTATGGACGACCATCTGTGTGACGTCTTGCAGCATCGCCCTGTACCGCTCCACCTCTTCAGAGGTGGAGTAATCCTGGGTAAATACGAAATGCAGATTTCCCTCAAGGGCATGGCCGAAGATGATCGCATCATCGTAGTGATATTTCCGGAGGAGCGCCTGCAGTTCCAGCGTGGCTTCGGCGAGGCGGGGGACCGGAAACGCAACGTCCTCTATTATGACCGTGGTGCCTGACTTCCGCATGGCGCCGATGGAGGGAAAGAGTCCTTTGCGGATGTTCCAGAGTACCGTGAACTCGGCCGGATCTGCGGTGAAGCTGAGAGGGCGCGTTTTGGGGATGTGCTCGAGGACGCGGGTGATCTCAGCGATCTGTGCGGTGAGCCGGTCTGCCTCCGGTGCGCGAGTCTCGACAAGCAATGCCGCAACCTCTTCCCCGAGCTCCTTGAGATAGTCCGGCATTCCGGCCTTGTCCTCCACCGAGCGCAGGGCAGCGCGATCCATCAGCTCCACTGCGTCGACCGGCGCCTGTTTCAGCAAGGTGACGGCAGTGCATGCTGTCCGGATATCCGGAAAGAGCATCAGGGCGCTGGCTTTGTGCGGGTGCTCCGGCACCGTGTGATACGTCACTTCAGCGATGAATCCCAGCGTTCCTTCAGAGCCGATCATCAGGTGTTGGATGATTTCTATCGGATCATCAAAATCCACCAGCGCGTTCAAGCTGTAGCCGGTGGTATTCTTCATCTTGAATTTCCGGCGGACACGGTCGGCAAGAGGGGCATTCGCTTTCAACCGGCCGGCCAGTGCTGAAACGCGTGTCTGCATCTCCTGATGCGTGACACCGAACTGCGCGACCGATTCCCGGTCCGCTGTGTCCAGGAGCGTCCCATCCGCGAAGATGATCCGCATGGAGGCCAGCGTGCGATAGCTGTTCTGCGCGGTGCCGCAGCACATGCCGCTGGCGTTGTTTGCGGCAATCCCTCCGATCATCGCGGCGTTGATGGAAGCCGGGTCCGGCCCGATCTTCTTCCCGTAGGGTGCCAGGTACAGGTTTGCGCGAGAGCCGACGATCCCGGGTTGGAGATGTATCCGGGAGGCATCGTCGGTGATCGACCACCGGTTCCACTTCTCTCCAAGCAGGACCAGAACGGAATCGGAAATCGCCTGCCCGGAAAGACTTGTTCCCGCCGCGCGGAACGTTACAGGAAGACG
>JAGDMK010000185.1 GCA_017860635.1 Bacteroidota bacterium | reverse complement strand
TTCTTCCACTCCCGGAGATTCGGCCGGGGACAGGTCAGGTCCAGTTTCTCGAGCACGATCTCGTCCACCTCCTGCTCTGCGTAGAGCAGCGGGACTTCATAGATTGAGGCCACATCCCGTCCATCGACCACAGAATCGGGAGCGACATTGGTGAAGAGCGCGATCTTCTCGCGGACATCTTTGGAGAGCGGCCGGTCGGAACGGCAGATCAGCATATCGGGCTGAATGCCCAGCTCCAGGAGGGCTTTGACGCTGTGCTGTGTCGGTTTGGTTTTGATCTCGCCGGCTGAGGTGATGTAGGGGACCAGGGTAACGTGAATAGCCATTGCATTCTGGTGCCCGAGTCTGTTCATAAACTGGCGCATGGCTTCAAGGAAGGGCTGGCTTTCGATATCGCCGACTGTGCCGCCCACCTCGGTGATGATCACGTCATAGTCTCCGGTGTCACCGAGCGCCTCAAACCGGCGTTTGATCTCGTCGGTGATATGGGGAATCACCTGAACCGTGGCCCCGAGGTAGTCACCGCGTCGTTCTTTTGTGATGACCTCGTGATAGATCTGACCGGTCGTGGAATTATTCTTCCGCGATGTCGTGATATCCAGGTAGCGCTCATAATGCCCGAGATCCAGGTCGGTCTCTGCGCCATCGTCCGTCACGTATACCTCGCCATGCTGGAACGGGTTCATGGTGCCCGGATCGACATTCAGATAGGGATCGAATTTCTGAATGGTCACGCGCAGGCCGCGGGACTTCAACAACAGTCCGAGCGACGAGGAAGCGATGCCCTTGCCGAGGGAGGAAACCACACCTCCTGTGACGAATATGTATTTGACCTGACGATGCCGTGTCACAGCACAGTCCTTTCTTGGGGAATAAGTTTCCGGCCCGTGAGCTGTTCGGGGACCACAATGCCTCCGGAGAGCACGAGCTTCAGCCCTTCTTCGATGCTCAGATCGAGTGCGATGGCCTCGTCTCTGGGAATCAGCACGAGAAACCCAGAGGTGGGATTCGGAGGATTGGGAATATAGACATTCAGGAATTCCTGAGTCATCCCCTCGGCAGTGCGGAACGGCATTTCGTTTGTCACGAAGCCGATGCAGTACAGCCCCTTCCGGGGATATTCCGTCATCACCACCTGGCGGAATGTCTTGCTCTTGCCGCCGAGCGCAAATGCACTCACCAGTTCCTTGATCGCCGAGTATACAGAACGGACAATCGGGATGGATCCCAGGAAACTCTCGAACCATGTCAGAAAGAGCCGGCCGAAGAGGTTGCGGGTGAGAAGTCCGACCAGCAGGATGATCAGAATCACGCTGACGACGCCAAGTCCCGGGACCCTGTAACCGATCCATCGCTCAAGGTGCGGGCGCAGGATGCCGTCCACAGCGTTCAGCAGTGCCTCAAAAAACCAGAAGGTCAGCCAGAGCGGAATCAGGACGCCGATGCCGCGCAGGAAGGTCGTGCGGATGGCTCCAAACAGGGATTTGGGAAATGGTCCGGTCATGATCGTGTTCCTGCAAGAGTCCTCACCCGTTCAAGGTCGGCCGGTGTGTCGACGGCAACGCTGTGGTGTTTCGTGAGGACAGCGTGGATGGGAAAGCCATGTTCGAGTATCCGGAGCTGCTCGAGTTGTTCCGCACGCTCCAGCGGTGTCTGCTCCAGTGTTGTGTACTGGAGCAGAAACGTGGTACGGTAGACGTACAGACCGATGTGGCGGTAGACAGCGCAGGCACGAAGCAGCGCGTCAGGTGTCATGTCGCGCCCGAAGGGAATGGGAGACCGGGAGAAGTAGAGACAGCGGCCGTTTCGATCGAGCGTGACTTTGACGGTATTGGGATCATTCAATTCCCCGGGCGACGTGATGCGCGCCGCGAGTGTTCCGACGAGCAGAGCGGGGTTCTCCAGAAGGGGACGGACGGCTTCGTCGATCATCGCAGGCGGCATCAGGGGTTCATCGCCCTGCACATTGACGATCAGTTCGGTTGTGGGAAGGGAGCGGGCCACCGCAGCGATCCGGTCGGAACCGCTCCGGATGCCCGGAGATGTCATTTCCGCCCGTCCGCCGAATGCACGGACGGCGTCTGCAATGCGCGCATCGTCCGTTGCCACGATCACTTCGTTCACAAGCACAGCCTCGCGGGCACGCTCATACACGTGCTGTATCATCGGCTTGCCGGCGATGTCTGCGAGGGGCTTCCCTGGAAGCCGGGTCGATGCATACCGGGCGGGGATAATCGCAACAACGCGTTGTGCGGGAAGGGGGTTCATCGGTCGGCAATGACTTTCGGCACCTTGAAGAATTCGTCCGTATGCGACGGCGCGTTCCGCAACGCGTCCTCCCTTGACAGGCCTGGGACATGACGATCATCCCGGAGGACACTCGTCACATCAATGACGTGGGAGAGCGGTTCGACATCGTCGGTGGCGACGCTGTTCAGCTGTTCCATGTAGCCGAGGATGGTATTCAGCTCCTCCGTCAGGCGCCGTTTCTCCTCGTCGGTAAATGACAACCGGGCGAGCTGAGCGATATACTCGACATCATGCAGTGTGACAGCCACAGTGATCTCCTACTGGACGCGATACTGGTGTTCGATGGCGCTCCGGACGCGCTCCATAATCTGGTGTTCTGTCTCCTTCTCGCTTGTTCCCGTGACGGCGACTGGCGGAGAAAGAATCAGGTCCACCGTGCCCGGGCGGATGCGCAGAGAGTGCTTCGGGACGATGCTGTACGTTCCGTTGATTGTCAGAGGAACCACGGGGACTCCGGCCCGTGCGGCAAGGTGGAAGGCACCCCGCTTGAACGGTTGCAACCGCCCGTCAGAGGTTCTGGTACCCTCGACGAACAGCAGGACCGATGCCCCTCGTCGTATCTTTTCGATGGCTTCGTCAAGGCTCTTTCGCGCCTCTGCGCCCCGTCCGCGGTCGATGCCGATGTAGCTTCCCCATTTGAGTCCCCAGCCAAACACCGGAATGCGCTCCAGTTCCTTTTTGTACACCAGACGGATGTCGTCAGGCAGGCCGGCGATGACCACGGGAATGTCAAACATGCTTGCGTGATTCGATGCATAGATATATGAACGGGAGCGGTCGATGCATTCAGCCCCGTGCAGCACAACCCGGACGCCGCAGATGCGGAGCAGCGCGCGGGACCAGAACCGGCCGATGCCATGATACAGTTTTTCGGTCCGGTTGAACGGGAGCGTCACGAACGCCACGATAGCGATCAGGAAGGTGACGACGGTACTGACGACAAGCCGGATGATGCTCGCGATCATGACCTGGATGTCTCCGTAGCAATCGGCTGTGAGCAAGCATGCGGTGCAGGACTGTCGGGAAACCGAGAGGCGACGACGGCGGAGACACTACGGACGTGGGGTCGGGCCCTGCAGGATGCCGGTGTGTAGACGGGTGTCCGGAGGGTGGTCACCGCGCAACATCTTATAAATGGCACGTAATGGTTTATCTATCCTACACAAAACACCCCTGAAAAGCAAGGTAAGCCCAGGTTGGATTTGATCCATTCACTGCATTGTTGTATCTTCTGACAAACAATCATGTCTCCGGCGAGATCACCTGCTCGCCAGCCGGAACGTCTGTCCTCACAGTTCCTACCTGATCCTGACACACATAAGGAGCTCTTGTTATGGCCATGATCCGTAAACAGGATGCGCTCGACTATCACAGCCTTGGGCGCAAAGGGAAGATCGAAGTCATATCGACAAAACCCTGCGCGACACAGCGTGACCTGTCGTTGGCCTACACCCCCGGTGTTGCCGAACCCTGCCGGGAAATTGAAGCCAATCCCGCTGACGCATACAAGTACACTGCAAAGGGCAATCTCGTTGCGGTGATCAGCAACGGCACCGCTGTTCTCGGCCTCGGTGATATCGGCGCGCTGGCCGGCAAACCGGTGATGGAAGGAAAGGGAGTGCTGTTCAAGCGCTTCGCCGATATTGATGTCTTTGATATCGAATTGAACACGCACGATCCCGAGGAAATCATCAAGATCGTGAAGGCCCTCGAGCCGACGTTCGGCGGGATCAATCTCGAAGACATCAAGGCCCCGGAGTGCTTCCACATCGAAGAGACGCTCAAGAAGATGATGAATATTCCGGTGTTCCACGATGATCAGCATGGAACAGCCATCATCTCCGGAGCCGGACTTCTCAATGCCCTGGAGATCATCGGGAAGAAGATCGATCAGGTCAAGGTGGTCTTCAGCGGCGCCGGTGCGGCGGGCATTGCCTGCGCCAAGTTCTACATCACGCTGGGGGTGAAGCGCGAGAACCTGGTCCTCTGCGACACCAAGGGCGTGGTCTACAAGGGCCGTACGGAGGGCATGAATCCGTACAAAGAGTACTTCGCTGTTGACACTTCCGCGCGCACGCTCGCCGATGCAATGAAGGGTGCAGACGTGTTTGCCGGTGTGTCCGTAAAGGGGGTGCTTACGAAGGAAATGGTCAAGACGATGGCCCCCGATCCCATCATCTTCGCAATGGCCAATCCGGATCCGGAGATATCGCCCGAAGATGCCTTTGCCGCGCGGAAGGATGTGGTGATGGCGACGGGGAGATCGGACTATCCAAACCAGATCAACAACGTCCTTGGCTTCCCCTTTATTTTCCGCGGCGCCCTGGACGTGATGGCGTCGGCGATCAACGATGAAATGAAGCTTGCCGCCGCTCACGCCCTTGCCACGCTGGCGAAAGAAGACGTTCCGGATTCCGTCATCAAGGCGTACGGGGGCGAGAAGTTCAAGTTCGGACGGAACTACATCATTCCCAAGCCGCTCGATCCCCGGGTGCTGCTATGGGAAGCCCCGGCTGTTGCCAAAGCGGCCATGGAGACGGGCGTCGCACGCAAGCCCATTGCGGACCTTGATGCCTACCGGGATTCCCTGGAAAGCCGCTTCGGGCGGTCAAAGCAGATCATGCGCGTGTTCATCCATGAGGCGCAAAAAGAGCCCAAACGCATCGTGTTTCCCGAAGGGAACGAAGAAAAAATCCTTCGCGCCTGCCAGATCATTCTGGACGAAGAGATAGCACACCCGGTTCTCCTGGGCGATCGTGCGGTGATTGAAGAAAAAACCAAAATGCTGGATCTGGATCTCCAGGGGGCGGAGATCGTTGACCCGACAAGCGCTGCCAAATTCGATACCTATGTCAGCAAGTTCTATGACCTGCGAAACCGGAAAGGGATCACGCGCACCGACGCTCGCGAACAGCTCCGCAGGACGATTCCCTTCGGAATGATGATGGTCAACGAAGGAGATGCAGATGGTCTGGTAGCCGGTCTGACCGAGAACTACCCCGGCACCATCCGTCCGGCGTTGCAGATCATCAGACCGCTCTCCGGCATCTCCACCATTGCCGGAATGTACATGTTGATCTTCAAGAACGATGTCCTGTTCATTGCAGATGCGACGGTGAATTTCGATCCTACTGCAGAGCAACTGGCCGACATTGCGATTCTTGTGGCGGAAAAAGTGCGGAGCTATGACGTCGAACCACGTGTGGCAATGCTTTCGTTCAGCAACTTCGGCAGCACACCGCATCCGTCGTCGAAGAAGATGGCTCATGCGACGGAGCTGGTGAAAAAACGCATGCCCGGGCTGATGATTGACGGAGAGATGATGGCGGATACTGCGGTTTCGCAGGAAATACTGGATGCGCTCTACCCGTTCAGTTCATTGAAGCATCCGGCAAACGTGCTGATCTGCCCGAACCTGGAATCCTCGAACGTCGCGTATAAACTGCTCGGGAAACTGGGCGGGGCGGAACAGGTGGGACCGATTCTGGTGGGTATGCGGAAGCCGGTCTATCTGGTGATCCCGGGGAATGAAGTGGCCGACATTGTGAACGTGACCGCAATGGCAGTACGCGATGCGCAGGAGGTCAACAAGTAGTTGCTGTTTCTTCGTGGTGTGGGGATGCCCTGGCGGGCGTCCCCACATCTCTTGCTTCGTACGCCGCTCCCCCCCTGCGTTCACCACCGTCAGCGGCAGAGTACTCCACACGCTGCACAGCACCCCCAGTGTGTTACAATATCATCGGCCGGGAGTCAGTACAGTACCCCGGACGATGCTCTCCGCAATGTGGTCAGCACTGTGCGCTGCTCGCCGGAGAGCACAGACGACCGCTTACGTATCGATCAGTGTGCGCAGCCACTGCGCAATGTCCTCCACCCCGGAATCGGTCAACTGATGGCCAGCCGGATACTCCCTGTAGATGAACAGGGCATTGGATCGTTCAAAGAGCGTGCGTGTTTGCCGCGCCATCTCAATGGGGATGACGGGATCGAGCGTTCCATGCGTGATGAAAAACGACGTCTCCGCAAGTTGCTGCCACTGCAACTCCAGATGTGTTCCCACCGGCACGTACCCGCTGTTTGCCGACACACCCTTCACCAGACCGGGTCTTGACAATGCCATGGCAAATGACATCACGCATCCCATGCTGAAGCCGAACAGAACAACTTTCTGCGGATCGAGGGGATACTGTGCGCGGATGTCGTCCAGGAATCGGGAGAGGCGGTCGCAGCTTTCGCGGAACATCCGGGGTTCCGGTACGCCGGCTGTCCCGGCATCATACCACGTGTATCCACCGAAGTCATAGGGAAAGGGAGCACGCGCGCTGATCACAAAGAACCGCTCGTCAAAAGCCGAGGCGAGACCGAGCAGGTCTTCCTCGTCGGCGCCTCTGCGCCTCTGCCATGAAGAAGCACCAGACCCGGATGGGGTCCGGGGCCGGGGCGTTCGGGTGGAAGGACCCGGTGAAACAGCGCCGTGGAAATCGTCTTCATGTGCGGGAGCGCGGAGGTTCTCGTTACTGGAGGTACGTCGCGAGCCATTCGAACACGGTCCGGTGCCAGAGTTCGCTGTTGGCGGGTTTCAGCACCCAGTGATTCTCATCCGGGAAGTAGAGGAACTTGGACGGCACATTCTGTCTTTGCAGAGCCGTGAAGAGCTGCATTGCTTCAGTGTACGGGATGCGATAGTCCAGTGCGCCATGGATGACGAGCGTTGGTGTCCGGAAGTTCTTCGCGTACACATGAGGTGAGAAGCGCCGGTACTCCTCGGGGACATCCCATGGCGCGCCGCTGTGATCCCATTCGTCGAACCACACCTCATCCGTCGAGCCGTACATACTTTCAAAGTTGTACACACCGTCGTGTGTGACGAGAGCCTTGAACCTGCTGCCTCCATGTCCGAGAATCCAGTTTACCATGTAGCCGCCGAATGATGCGCCCGCAGCTGCTTTGCGGGTGGAATCGATGTAGGCAAATGTGCAGACGGTATCGAGTCCCTTCATCAGATCCACAAACACCTTTCCACCCCAATCCCCGCTGATCTCATTGACGAACTGCTGGCCGAAGCCGGTGCTGCCCCGCGGGTTCGGGGCAAGCACGACATATCCCTGGGCAGCCCAGAGCGGCGGATTCCAGCGGTATGACCAGCTGTCTGCCCACGCACCCTGCGGTCCGCCATGAATCATGAGCACAAGCGGATACTTCTTTGCGGGGTCGAACTGTGGAGGCTTGAACAGCCAGGCCTGAACACGGGTCCCGCCTGCGCCGGCGAACGTGATGGATTCGGGTTCGGGAATTGTGAGCTGCGCAAACACGGCATCGTTGACGCCGGTTACCGGACGCAGCTCTTTGCCATTGGTTCCGGCACGGTAGATTTCCGCAGGCCGCGTCGCTCCGACGCGCGTGAACACGAGAAACGATCCGTCAGAAGAAATGCAGAGGTTATGGTTCGTCCGGCCGTCTACAACTTTCTTTATGCCGTTGCCGGCTACAGACACCGAGAAGATGGGGGTGCGCGCACGCTCCTCTGCTTCAAAATAGAGAAGCTTGCTGTCGGGCGACCAGACGGGAGATTCCACGGATGCATCAAACGATGCGGTCAGGCTCCGCACAGTTTGCGTTGCGCGATCATACAGCATCAGTTGCCAGCGGTCTGCTTCGAAGCCCGGCTTCTGCTGCGCGCGATAGGCGATGTACCTCCCGTCCGGTGAATATTGCGGATAGCCATCGGCAGCAGGATTGGTGGTCAACTGTCGAGGCGCTCCGCCTGAAAGCGGGAGGATGTAGATATCGTGATTGGTGTTCCAGGCTTCTTCACGGGCAGGAACCGGCGTCGCAGTGTATGCAATCTCTTTCCCGTCAGGAGAGAAGCAGAAGTCGATGCCCGCGGAAAATGTGGATGAGCTTGGCACTGCATCCCGGTCTCCCGGCGTGAGGTTCCGGGGTTCTCCCCCCTCGAGCGGCTGAACGAAGATATGCTGGCGTTTGCCCTCCACCCAGTGATCCCAGTGCCGGTACAGCAACCGCGTGAACACCTGTGCCTTGATCTTCCCTTCACTGAGATCCTTGAGTTTCTTCTTGTTCAACACATCGCTTTCGCTGAACGGCTTGTCGGAATACTCAGGGAAGACCTCCGATACATATGCAATCATCGATCCGTCTGGCGACCAGACCGCCTGAGAAGCTCCGGTCGACAGCGTCGTAAACTGCCGGGGTTCTCCTCCTGTCGGACTGATCAGCCAGAGCTGATTTTCTCCGGACCGTGTGGATTCGAACAGGATCCACTTACCGTCAGGAGACCATGATGCGTTCCGGTCTGCCGCCGCATGTGTGGTCAGCTGGCGGTGCACCAACCCGTCCACAGAAGATATCCAGAGGTCGGAACTGTTCTTGTTCTCCTGGACATTTGGAGTGGTCAGCGTATAGGCGACCCATTTGCCGTCGGGTGAAAGTGCGGGAGACGCGATGCGCTTCATGGTGCCCATATCGGCAATGGTGATCGGTCGCTTTGCCTGAGCGTGTGCCATCCCCGCCATGACAACGGTCATAAGAATGAGCGTGGTCGCTGCAATCCGTGTGTACATGCTCATAGTTGCTCCTTGGGGAGGAAGTTTTTCCACATCATGGATTCAACGGGCTTGTCGGTCCGCGCTGAATACTTTGCGCTGGTTTTCTTCCGGTATGGCGTTGCCGGTGTGCCCGACACCTCGAAATAGATCAGCTGGCCTATCGGCATGCCTGCATAGACGCGCACGGGCTGCTTCACGGAAATCTCCAGCGTCCATGTATTGCAGAAGCCGATATCCCCCTTTCCCGCCGTCGCATGAATGTCGATGCCGAGCCTGCCTATGCTGCTCTTTCCTTCCAGAAACGGCACATGGGCATGGGTTTCCGTGTACTCGACCGTGACGCCGAGATAGAACCTGTGCGGGAGCAGAATCAGGCCTTCGTCCGGGATGTCGAGATAATCCACCTTGTTGTGGACGCGAGCATCCAGAATTTCGTCCCTGTACACTGCAAGCGTGCGGCCAAGGTGGACGTCATAGGAATTTGATCCGAGGCATTCCGGGTCGAAAGGCTCGATGACAATCGTGCCTTTCCGCATTTCGTCGCATATCTGTGTGTCTGTGAGTATCATGCGTGCCCAAACGTGGAAGGAAGAGAGATATGAACATATAAGTAACAAAAAAGGAGGGGGAAAACAAAGCGCTTGCTTACAATCCTTGTGCGGTTGCGACAATACGCTCCCACGCCTCGTCCACATGGTGTTGCTGAACGTAGGTCTGTCCGACGACCAGACGGAGAGTGAATCGTCCCGCGAGGCGCGTATGCGAGAGATAGAGGAGCCCAGTCTGATTGAGGGATTCCAGGAGCCTGACGTTGAGCGCGTCGAGCGCTGCGGGCTCGGTGAGACCCGATGGAGCGTAACGGAAGCAGATAACGTTCAGCGGAACAGGCGCGAGAATCTGAAACCCGGGGGTCGATTGGACCCGCCTGGCCAACCTTTGGGCCATGGCGATTTGGGTGCGGAGGAACTGCTGCAGGCCGTGCACGCCGTAGGTACGGATCACAAACCAGAGCTTCAGAGCGCGGAACCGCCGGCCGAGTTGAATCCCCCAGTCACGATAGTTCTTGACGCGGTCACCTTCCGGAGTTTTCAGATACTCTGGAAGGATCTCGAAGGTGCGCACAAGCGCCTCCACATCCCGCACGAAGTAGGCCGAACAGTCGAAGTTGGTCAGCAGCCATTTGTGGGGATTGAAGACTACCGAATCTGCTTCCTCCACACCATCGGCAATCCAGCGGAACTCCGGGAGGAGCAATGCAGAGCCGGCATAGGCAGCGTCCACGTGAAGCCAGATTCCGTGTTTCCTGCACA
>JAGDMK010000184.1 GCA_017860635.1 Bacteroidota bacterium | reverse complement strand
ATATGCTCCCACTTCATGACATTCTCTGCCGTAATGCTGTTGAAGTGCGCAATGACAAGTCCAGCCGCCGCACTATCTCTGCCGGAGACAATATCGTCGTTCAGCGCCGCGCCTATGAGGAAATGGTGTTGAAACGCATCCTTCAGCCGCGGCGGACCTGCTTGCTCCCTGCAGGAGGAAACTCCGAACGCGGCAAGCACCACCAGGGCCGCGAGGCAATACCGTGACAGGTTCATAGAATCCCCTTTCGTATGCGTACCGGAATCATTCCGACTGGCCAATGATGGGTCTCCGGCTGAACCGCTGGAAATACCGGAGGCAGGTGTCTCTCCATGCCGCCGCATCCTTTCGTTGTGTCTCCAGCTTTTTGCTGACATGTATGAAGATTGCCGGATCAACAATTCTCTCCAGTGATGACCAGATTGTGCTCATTGTGTCAACATACTCCGTTCCCGTGAAGTATCTGGTGCACAATTCCTCCCAGAGCGATCTCCTTGATCTGAGCTTCTGGTCCCATCCGATGTGGTGGAACCACAGCAGATACTTTTCAGGACATGTCACGGGGGAGTCAAATTGCTCGCGCAGCAGTGATGGATACTGGCTTACAGCGTTGCTGCCCGTGGAACTCCGGTCATACCCAAGGCCAAGGCTGTCCGCGCGGTGATAGTACGTCGATCTCCAGTCTACTCTTCCCGTATCAAGGTCGGGACCGGGACCATAGTGAAAATCCACCTGCATGATATGGTGCAGACCCAGGGGAGTCATATAATTGACACACGCTTCCCAGGAACCCATCATCATGGAGTGCACCGTCTTCAGGACACGCTGGTCATTTCCGAACGTCATTCGGATCCAGTCGGCTGCAATGTCTTCTGCACTTTGCGTGTGGTCCCAGGCAAGGCGACCAAAGGCGAACCAGTTCGCCTGTGCGAACAGATGGCCGCACCAGTTCGGCTGATCCCCCGTGTTCGCCACCCCCGCAATTCCGGTCATCCGGTACTTCTGCACAGTGCCGTCGATAATCGAAGCCAGCGATGAACCGGGGCCCTTCGCGAAGGTGTCGAACTGAAGGTATTCCTTCCACATGGGCGCAAGGTACACGAGATGCGTGGAGTGACCGAGATACTCCTGCGTGATCTGTAACTCGAGCATCATCGGCGTGCGGGGCATTGCTGCAAAGAGAGGCTGCACGGGTTCCCGTGGCTGGAAATCCAGCGGACCGTTTTTCGCCTGCACGAACACGTTCCCGCGGAACTGCCCGTCCAGTGGAACGAACTCCTTGTAGGCACGTTTCACGCGGTCGGGGTCACTCTCCGCGTCATAGACAAACGACCGCCACATGACGATGCCGCCGTATGGCTCCAGCGCCTCGGCCAGCATGTTGGCACCATCGGCGTGTGTTCTGCCATACTCCTGCGGGCCGGGCATTCCTTCTGAACTCGCCTTCACGAGAAACCCGCCGAAGTCCGGGATCCCGCGGTAGACCTCCGAGACTTTCGCCTTCCACCATGCGCGCACCGCAGGATCGAGCGGATCCGATGTGCTGAGATTTCCGATTCCGCCCTTTCTGTTACCTTCCTGCTCAAACCGCGCCGAGATCGGCGAGGAGAAGTTGACGGACAGGAATACGCGGATCCCGTACGGCCGGAAGGCCTCCGCCAGCGTGGCTACTTTTCGCACGTACTCTGGTGTCAGAATGCGGGGGTTGGCGTTGACATTGTTGACGACAGTCCCGTTGATCCCGATCGATGCACATGCCCGTGCATACTCACGGTAACGCGGAGAGAGTACTGAAGGAAGTTCGTCCCATCGCCAGAGAGATCTGCCGGCGTATCCCCGCTCAACGCTCCCGTCGAGATTGTCCCAGTGATTGAGCAAACGGTGCTGTATGCGTGGTGTTGAAACGATGTCAAGGCGGCCAAGCGGACGCTGTGTCTGGAGCAGACGAAGGAAGTGGAACGTCCCGTACAGCAGTCCGCGATCACCATTGGCGATGATGAACAACGTCCGGGCACCGCGGATCTTCACTGCTTTGATCGCGTAGCCTTCAGAACCGAGTGATTTAAGAAGTTCCTGATTCGGCGGCACCCCCGCCGCCTTGAAGTACCGGGGCGTCGCAACGATGAGAGCATTGGAGGTCCGGCCGGGTGCATCGAAGGGAATCTCCCTGCCCAGCAGACCGTTCAGCCCATGCCGGAGCTCATTCCTGATTTCCCGGGCCGTGAGAGAGTCGCCCGCAACTACCATCGCACGGATAGACTGGCGGTACTCTTTCAGCCGTACGTTGTCGCTCACGGGTGTGTAGTTCAGCCAGAGGCCGGAGCCGTCATTGGCCGATGCCACACTGGCCGTACACCACGCCAGAAGACAGGTGACAAGCACGACATTCCAGCGACTGTTGCGGATCGCACTCACGTCATCATGAACGGTTGTGGGTGGGAGTTACCGGTACGTATACAGGCGCACCTTCTGAATGCCGTAGGCTCCACCAGGAAGGTGCAGGTGCCTGCCCTGATGGCTCTGGTCGCCATTCAACCGGCGGCCGGCTTTCCAGTTTCCCCGCACAAACTTTCCCTCCTCGATGCTCTCGATTCCGGCGCGGGTGCCGGATGATGCAAAGGGTTCGAATGTCACAATGATCCCGGTACCGGCGATCAGAAACTCGTCCGGAGAACGCATGATGATCATGCCTCCGACCCGTGGTGTATCGGCGCCGGACCGGACCGCATACTTCCAGCTGTACTCGTGTCGTATAGTAAAAGTGTAGCTTCCAAGCTGGACAACCTCCACCTGATCCGCGCTGTCCAGCAGCACACCTGCCATTTCCCCCTTCTCCTGGCTTTCCAGAATGAGTGGTTCCAGCTGGCGGAGCACACCGTACCCGTTCGCAATCTGATTGTGTTCCGGATCCTCAAGCGATTCAATGGAGAACGGACTGTAACCCAGTGCCTTGTGCTGTCCGAAGATATAATACGCATTGGCGACGCTTTGACTGTTGGCTACTTCAGGCACAAACAGAGGGTTGTTCGGACGCGCGTATCTTTCAACCCACTCCTTGAAGTTGGCGAAATAGATATCCGGCGCGAGGAAATCGATCTCCGGTGCTGCTGCTTTCCAGAGATCAAACAGGTGAGGAAGGGGTCCGGCGCTCGGGTACTGCCCGGGCTTATACCCCGGCCGGATCAATGCGGCATTGACAAACATCGGAAGCCTATACTCCTTCTTTCCGGCTTTTGCCACAAAGTTGGTGTACGTTGCGAATTGCCAGGCCATGAACACTTCATCTGTCTCGGGACTCCTGCCGAACACCTCCTCCCATGTGCCGCTCGATCTGCTGCCGCTCTTGTTCCACATTGCGAGCAGCTCGGGTGCCAGTGCGCCCGCATTTTTCCTGATATGGGTGACAAGTTCCGGCGGCACCTGTTCACTGAACGCGGCGTTTGCCAGGCGGCAATGATCGCGCGCTTCGGGAATCATCCCGATCTCATTTTCGACCTGCACCATGAGCACCGTGTGCTGTTTGCTATCCACCACGCGGATGTGTTTCATCAGCGCGGCAAAGGCACGGGCGTCCGCTTTCATGTTCTCCGTACTGAACGGCGTAAGGATTTCTAGCGCCGCTCCATCAGCAGTCCGCGCGCGGGGGAATCGCATCGCATCTGTCTTAATCCAGCGGGGGACATAGCATGACATGCTGTTCTTCCAGCTGCCAAACCAGAGGAAGACAAGCTTCATGCCGTGCCCGCGCGCCGCACCGATCGCACTGTCGACAAGCGCGAAATCAAATTTCCCTTCTGCCGGCTCGAGGAACTCCCAGTACACCGGGACCAGAACGGTGTTGAGGTTCATGGTCTTCAGTGCAGGCCAGTAGGGTCTCATGTACGCCGGATCTGATGCACTGGAATTCCCCAGCTCGCCCGCCAGCATCAGAAACGGTTTTCCCTGCACGATCAGCTGATACGCGGTGCCCTGTTTCTTCAGGTGGGGAAGATTTCCATCACCCTGCGACCGCACGGTCACCGGACTTCCCATGAGGATCAGGAGACCGGCTACGAGTGCTGCTCTGGCTGTCTTCATCATAACACGTTTCTTCCGCGGCTATTTAACAAGGCACATCGTTCGCGATGCTGAGAATTCCCCCGCAGTCAGGCGGCAAATGTACATTCCGGAGGACAGTTGTGATCCGTTGAACCGCACCCTGTACTCGCCCGGCACCTTTTTCTCGTCGACCAGCAGCGCCACCTCGCGCCCGAGCAGGTCATACACAGCGAGCCGTACGGCACTGGCAGCCGGGGATGTGCTGCTGCCAGCGGGAATTGTAAACTGAAGCGTTGTTTCCGGATTGAACGGGTTGGGGTAGTTTTGTTTGAGCGCAAATTGCACAGGCTGCCCGGGGAATTCCTCCACCGCCTGGATCTGATCCCCGGTTCTGAACACTGCCACGGAAGAGTACGAGCCTGGCCCGCTGTCATTTGCTGCGCTGACCCGCCAATAATATGCCGTGGACGCTGCGAGCGGAGACAACTGGTTGACCGTGTCTGCAAGTGTCGAGTCCACGACAAGCGAACTGAATGCGGAGTTGGACGCCACCTGTACGCGGTACGACGACGCTAGCGCTGAAGTTCGCCACACCAGACGGGGGTTGCGTGGCTCGGTCGTGCCGACCGGGGACACCAGCGCCGGCGGAATCGGACGGACGACGTATGTACGCAACCACTGGAGCGCAGGACGCTCGGTGCCGTTGGACCGGACAAGATACCCGTTCTCCTTCCACATGTCTCCCTGCTTGTACCCCCAGTGCGTAATGCCCTTCACTCCCGGATTCTCCCAGAACAGTGGAAAGTAGATTTTGTAGTTCGCAAGCTGAATGCTGTCACTCGCCTCGTTGATGTCAAACTCGGTGATATAGACGGGCAGACCTGTTGCCGTGAGCCTCTCGAGGTTGGCTTTCAGTGTCAGAACAGAATATGCATATGGATTGGGCGAGCCCGCAAAACTCTTGAATTCAAAGTAATGTCCTTGTATCCCTATTCCGTCGACCAACCCTCTCACCCGCAGCGTGTCAATCAGCGCGAGGTACCTTGTTGTGACAGCAGCGTCCTGGAGAACATTGTACTCATTGATCAGGAGTTTCGTCCCCTTCATGCAGTATTTCCTGGCCCACTCGAACGCCGTGACGACCCAATCCCAACCCGTCTTCCCATCGCCGCCCAGCGCGTTCTTGTACACAGGCACGCCGTTGAACGGCTCGTTGACAACGTCAACCATCGACATCGATCCATAGCGTCCACCGACAGTGTCTATCCACTGTTCTACTTTTGTCCTCTGGTGCGCTGAGTCGAGGCCTGCAATCCACCCGGGTTGCTGGGCCCCCCAGATGAGACAGTGGTCTTTGAAGGGATAAGAGTTGTTGATGGCAAAGTTGTAGATCGCGTCAAGCCAGGTCCAGTCGTACGAACCCTGGAAGCCTTCAACGCTTTCCCACTTCCCGGCATTTCCCGGTGTAACCTGGTTCCAGTACTTGCCGAAATCAGCGTGAATTGGCATGCCGCTGGACAAGGCATTTCCCAGGAATCTGCTCTGGCCCTTGGCAAGTTGTGATACGGTCTGCGTCGAACAGATCACAAGCAGGCAGAGGCCGCCTGCGATCGTCGTAACAAACCGAGAAACACCGAACCGGCCGGGCATGAGAAAACCTCCGTCTTCAGGAGATCAAGAGTTGTTGGCAGAGAATTCTTCGCGTTACGGAATGGGAGTGTACGCTCCCACATACACACTGTTCTTTGCCTGTTGACCAAGTAATGTACTGATTTCTGTCGGAAGCTGCTTTGCCGATTTCACCCCGGGGAACGAGGAAACCACCTGGAAATTCTTAAGTCCAATGCTTTTGAACAGCGGCCCGTCATAGGCGGCATAGGACCGGCTGCTGGTTTCAAACGCCGGATTCACCTTTCGCAGCTCTTCCGGCGAATTGAATTCCGCCTGACACGCATCGTTCTGCGCAGGGCTCCAGAGCATCAGCGGATATCTCGGCTTCGCTGCAGACCGCACGTACGCATTATGATCGAATTGATCCAGTTGTGAGCCCGGGAGCTGAGCACAGAGCGCGGCGGGCTGCCAGACAAAAACCAGAGGCCTTCCGAAATCTCTGTCCCCCACCAGCAGGTTGTTCACAAACACGTGACCATCCCTTCTGTCCACGTCTGGTCCGGTGCTGGGATGCCAGCCAAAATGGTCACCCGCAGCACTGCGAGCGTTGCGACCGACGCATGCCATGCTGTTCACAAACGTGTTCTGGTAGATCCGCACATTCGACGCATTGAGAACCATGATCCCGTGATCGCAGTTGACGAAGACATTCCCGGCACAGATGGCGCCCTTCGAGATTTCGAAAAAGAATCCGTTGTCGCTGGGCCAGAGCTGATCGGTGGCTATGGTATTGCCCCTCTGCCCCACGTTTTCGATCCAGTTGTTGATGAAAACCCCATCAACATTGCCGACGTCGTACCAGATGCCGTTGGAATACGGGAGTTCGGTGACGAGATTATCGCGGCACGTCACCCGGTAGCTCTGATTGAAAATCTTCACTGCGGATCTCCCCGGAAGTACCCCGCGACCCGGGAGCAATAGGAAATCGTGCAATGCTCCAGCGTCGTGCCGATGACTTCCTTCCCGTGTCTGGATTCCTCCGATATGCCTTCCGGCTCGGTGCCCTCGACTTCGAGCGCACGGTACGCATACTGGGAGAACGTGATGCCGCGGATCATGTATCCTTTCCGATCCGATTTCTTGCCATCGCATTCACCGGTTGTGCGCAGAAGGGCAACATCATGCGCAGTAATTTCCACAAGACTGTTCGTCGGGTCAACGCCGATATACACGAGTCCCGACTCATAGTCGATATAGTACGACTGCTCGTCCACCTCCCCCTCCCAACCGACCGCCTGGAGGAA
>JAGDMK010000183.1 GCA_017860635.1 Bacteroidota bacterium | reverse complement strand
CAACGCATTGAAGACTGTCGGGTACGCCGAAGCGTTTGCCTACCGGAGGGGAGAGATCAGCTACGAGGATATGGTACGACTCTTTAAACAGAACTCGAGACGTTACGCGAAACGCCAGCTCACTTGGTTCCGGCGCGATGCCAGGATACGCTGGATTCCGGTTGCGGCGTCAGATGATCTCGTACGGATTGCAGAGACGATAGTCGGACTCATCCCCCTACGCGATTCCTCTGAGATTCCGCCGGCAAATCAATAACAAACGTCGTTCCCTTCCCCGTCTTGATCTCCATCGTAGCGTCGAGCTGATTCACCAGACTGCTGACCACCATCATTCCCATCGATGAGGACGAGCGAAGGTCTGTTCCTTCCGGCAGTCCCACGCCGTTGTCGCTGACTGCGAGGCGGATCCCGTTTTCGGGGACCTGGCTCATAGAAATAACGATCTCACCCATTCTCCCACCGGGGAACGCATGGGTGAGTGCGTTCGTTGCGAGCTCATTGACGATGAGGCCGCATGAGATCGCGCGGTCAAGGTCGAGCGGGATTGATTCCGTGTTGACACGGATCTGGATATCGGGACGGACGGATGATTTTCTGAACTCATCTGCAAGCATCGTAAGGTAGTCTCCGAAATCGACGGAGGACAAGTCTTTTCGGTATGTTAGCCGTTCATGAATGCGGGCCATGGCGACGACTCGGTGGCGTGCGTCTTCGAGAAGACGGGCGTCCTGTTTGTCCCGTACGTATTCCCTCTGGAGGTTCAGCAGGCTTGCCACGAGGTTCAGATTGTTCTTGACGCGGTGGTGGATCTCCCGGTGGAGGAGTTCCTTGTCTGCGAGGGCTTGTTCCAGGCGTTCGTGGGTTTGTTCGCGTTCGAGAAGCACAGCTGCAAGCGCGAGAGTGGAGAGCGTGCTAACGGCCAGCAGCATTTGCAGTCCGAGAACAGAGCGGTAGTCGAAGCCGTTGGTGAAGGCGAATTCCCCATGGCCCTGTGCGGCCAGCACGTTTGCGAGGACCGCGATAAGGAAGTTCACCCAGGAGGCACCGCGCAGGCCAAACCGCACGGGTGCCCACATCACGAGCGGGATGATCAGGTAGTTGTCCATGCGGGACCAGACGACGGCATCGGTAAAGATGAGGGCACTGCAAGCCCCCGCAGCCAGCGTCAGTAGGAGTGCTTCCAGCAGTCTGCGTGGTTCAACCTTAAAGAGATTGACGACGCGGCGGGTATCCCATGTGAGCATGAGCGGAGCAGTGGTGAGCGTACCCAGGAGGTGAGAACTTGCCCACGATTTCCAGAGAACAGTCATTGACTGCTCCGGGTAGAACGAGGCTGCGACGACGCTGCTGAGTGTTGCGCCGACGACACTGGCAATCACACCACAAACCGCGGTGAATTCAAAAACTTCCTGAAGTGATTCCAGCCGCGGGCGGTGTCTCCAGAGGGCCTGGGCGAGGAGGACGCCCACGAGGGCCTGGATGTGGTGGACAAACCAGAAGTAGAGGGCATGGCCGAACGGCTCGTGGTGCACGAACATGGCGGCCGCAATGCCCGGGAGTGTGGCCAGGAAGAACGCGGGCCAGTCGCGGCGTGGGGCGATCAGCAACGCCGCGATAAGAAGTCCGATTGTGGGGCAGAATGCTGAGTGATACGAGCCTGGGAGGGGGGACAGGCCGACGAAGAGGATGCCGCCAAGGAACGCCGCAGCGAACACGGACGCCCGAACTGCGAGCGGTTGAGATGAGAGTGAAAACTGTTTCGGCATCTGCTATCGATTAGTTTCTTCAATGTACGCTCTCACTCACTTTGAATCAAGACGATATTGCATTCCAGGGGGGCATTTTGTATCTTGGTCATGAAGTTACAGCGTGCAGCGCAGCTCTGTTTTCGCCTTCGAGGGAAACGAGAGTCTCGCTCTCCTCTCTGACTTCTGCAGTGCATCGGGGCGTAGCGCAGCCCGGCTAGCGCGCTTGGTTCGGGACCAAGAGGTCCCGGGTTCAAATCCCGGCGCCCCGACGAAAGAGGGCAGTTTTGAGGTTGTTGGAAGTAGGACTGTAACCAGACTGTAACCAGTGGCGCACTTTACGGGCAGGAATCTGCCCAAAGCGCGCCACTTTTCTTTTGGAAGACACTCGCTGCTTGTCCAGGAACCAAGCGGTCCTGAAGTCAATTCTCTCTTTGCCCAGAAGCAGGGCAATCTTAATTTGAGGACTTTCCAGAACCTGCCACAACACTGCAACACTCATCACGCCTTTCATGCGAAAGCGGGCTTTGTCTCCAGCTTCCTGTTGGTTCGAGTCCTGCTCGCGTCTCGCTATTGTTGCACTGGCAGTCGGTGGCGACTCGGATTCACGACTGTCTGTTCGTTCGAGTTCGCCTTGACAAACTGAAGATGTGAACCATGGGGAAGTCGAGATGAATTGAGCGCACATCGAGTTTCAAGGCGGCACGGCGGAAGCGGTTGTGTGGATTGGCCCATCGTAGGGCGAATCGAAAGATCCCCGAAGCCCTCATGCCTTCCTGCCTTGGCACGCTTCGTAGTCTGATGGAAAATCCATAACTTCAAAGATACCTACACTACACGAGTTTCAGCAATTTTCCTGTAGACTTTTGGCAATCTCGAACGTATATTCTTGCCAAGCGTACATGGGTCGAATTCGGTGGTCGGGGTCTCCGCGTCAGACCTGGAAGCGCACCTGATCCTTGCCTCTATCTGCACTCCCTCATCTCTCCGCGGGGTAGTTCTCCTTTTTGACCTCCAACACATCTCAGGGATCTGATCTCAAATATTGGATATCGCCCGGCCAACAATGCTCATCGAGTAAGCACACTTCTAAAAGAGGCAGAACTGTATGCGCGGTGCTCCATATGGCAACAGGCCTCTCCTTCTCTTGTTTACATGGTTTCTCACCACATCGCCATCTCTGGTACGTGCTCAAGAGGACGCCCTCGCTTTCGAGAGTGTTCCCCTTGATGAAGGGGCTTCAACTCATGTCAGCTGCATCCTCCAGGACAGGACCGGTTTCATATGGATCGCTGCTTGGAGCGGCCTCTACCGATACGACGGATACAGTTTCGTGGCCTACAAACACAACTCGGCTGACACCAGCAGTATTGCCGACAACCTGCTTTCCACGCTCTATGAGGACAAGGCGGGCAACCTCTGGGTCGGAAGCTGGCTGGGACTGGAGAAGTTCGACCAGGTAACCGGCACCTTCCGCCATTTTACTCCAAATCCGCCAGCACCCAGGACTGACCCCAGCAACAATGTAAGCACTATTTGCGAAGACAAAACCGGTACGCTGTGGGTGGGGTCCTGGGGTGGCGTGTACTGCTTTGACAAGATTTCGGAAAAGCTCACTCCTGTGCTCCATGACAGCAGCAACCCTGGCAGCATTGCGCACAACTCTGTGGGAGCGATCTATGAGAGCAAAGACGGGTCTCTCTGGTTGGGCACAGCGGCGGGCTTGGACAAATATGATTTTGCGACCGGGAAGTTCCAGCACTGCCTGAGGAATCCAGAAGGGTGGAGGGCGATGGCATGGAATGTTATCTCTGCATACTGGATTACCTCTATCATTGAAGACGACGCCGGCGTGCTTTGGCTGGGGACCCAGGGGGGCCTGGTGGCCTATGACCCTGGGAGTGGAGCGTCTGAAACATACCGATATGCGCCCCCGGGCCCGGAGGTCTGGCCAAATCTAAGAAACAGTATCCGCTCGCTCTGCTGGGACGCCAGAACAAGCTCTCTTTGGGTCAGCACGGCAAATGGGCTCTTCGCGTTTGAGAAGGGATCGAGGACCTTTCTCCGACGGATGGAGAACGCCGTCACGTCGCTCTGTATCGACCGCTCGGGGACGCTCCTGCTCGGGACCGACACCAAGCTTGAGAAATGCAATGTGGCAAGTCCGCCATTCAGAAAGTGTCCGATGGGAGATATCGCGTTTGGCGCCGTTGTCGGCAGACCTGGAGTGGTCTGGGTGTGTGGATACTCAAGAGGGTGGCAAAAGTTCGATCTGCATCAACGTCGGTTCGTGCCCCACTCCTTCGGGCGAGAGCAGCTGTACTTCGTCTACCAGCGGGAACGAGGAGGCGATATGGTCTTCCTGTCCCCCGATGGGAGCGCGAACACAAGGGACACGCTGGGCCGTCTGAAATTCCACCTGGGCCCTTCTACTAAGGAATTCAACATTTCTTTTTCGATGGCCTGGCATGGTCCCAAGGGCTATTACGTCGGCTCACACAGCGGCTGTGTCTACTTTTTTGATCCGAGGGACAACAGTGTCAAGGAGATCCTGAATCTCAACCAGTCGATATCGTGGATGACAGAGGATACTCTCGGCTTTCTCTGGATTGTTACCATCATGGGAAGACTGGTCCGCTACGATATGGCACAGGCCACAGCCACCGAATTCGTCGCCAACCCAAAAGACCCTGCAAGCTGGAGCGGGAAACCCGTGAACTGGCTCTCTGTGGACAGCAAAGGAAGACTCTGGTTCGCCACGAGTGACGGTCTGGAGAGGCTGGACCCTCCGGCGAACAGCTTCACGCAAATTACGGAAAAAGACGGTCTCCTGAGCAACAACGTGCGCGGGGTTGCGGAGGACGATCATGGTTTTCTCTGGGTGAGTACCACGAAGGGGATTTCAAGATTTGACCCTGAGACGGGTCGGTTTAAGCACTACGATGCCTCGTATGGGCTGGAACCCGCAGCCGATGTCTTGATGGGGGGAGTGGTCAAAGCGAGCAATGGCGAGATGCTATTTGGAGGTGCCACCGGCGTCACAGTGTTCCATCCCGACAGCATACGCGACAACCGGTTCATTCCTCCGGTGGTCATTACTTCCTTCAGGAAGTTCGATAGGCCTTCCCCGCTTCCGAAAGAGGTCCGTCTGTCGTACGATGAGAACTTTCTTTCCTTTGAATTTGCTGCGCTGAGTTACATTAGCCCTGAAAGGAACCAGTATGCCTACATGATGGAAGGGATTGACAGGGACTGGGTGCATTCGGGAAGCCGGCGGTACGCTTCGTATACGAACCTGCCTCCTGGCAAATATGTCTTTCGCGTCAAGGGCTCCAACAATGAGGGAGTGTGGAATGAGGCCGGTATCTCGGTGGCCATTGTCATCTCACCTCCATGGTGGAAGTCCCCCTGGGCATACGGTTTCTACGTCCTGGCAATTCTGAGTGCGCTCTATGCGACGTGGAGAATGCAGATGCGGCGTGTCAGGATCCACCATGAATACGAAATGAGCAGGTTTGAGGCAGCAAAGCTGCACGAGGTGGACGAGCTCAAGTCACGCTTCTTTGCCAACATCTCCCATGAGTTCCGCACTCCGCTGACCCTGATCCTGGGGCCTGTTAAACGAATGCAGGACGCCTCAGAAGACCAGCAGACACGGGATGATCTGGGAGTTGTGCACAAGAATGCCACCAGACTCCTGCAACTGGTCAACCAGCTGCTTGACCTCTCCAGGCTTGAATCGGGCAACATGAAGCTTCAGACTGCCCCCGAGAACATCGTTCCTCTGCTCAAGGGTCTTTTCCAAGCCTTCTGCTCATATGCCGAACGGAAGAGGATTTCGATGGCGTTCACATCATCGGCAGAAAGCATTGTCGTCTGGATTGACAGGGACAAGGTTCAAAAGATCATTACCAACATTCTTGCCAATGCTTTCAAGTTCACGCCGGAAGGGGGCCGGATTGAAATCTCCGTAGCGCAGGACTCCCAGTATGTGAGCGTTCGGATCAGCGATACGGGCATTGGTATTCCGGCGGAGACAATTCCCCGGATCTTCGACCGCTTCTATCAGGTTGATGGCAGCCATACCAGGGAACAGGAAGGGACAGGCATCGGACTGTCCTTAACCCGGGAGTTGGTGGAACTGCACAAAGGAACGATTGCGGTAGAGAGTGAGGAAGGGCAGGGGACTACCTTCACCGTTCGTCTCGCCCTGGGGAAAGCGCACTTGACGGAGGAGGAGGTTTGCGAGCTGGAAGTGGCTGAGACGAAGGAGGAAGAGAAGGCCGCAGCTCTTCCGAGCCTCTTGAGCGACCGGGAGGGAAGCCGGCCTGGTGAAGTCCCAAGGGACTCCCTCGAGGAGACAGGGACCCCGGTTCTTCTCATCGTGGAAGACAACGGCGATGTCAGACAGTACATCCGACGTGATCTGGACGAGGAATACAGTATTCTCGAAGCCATAGATGGAGAAGATGGCTGGAACAAATCCATAGAGCATATGCCTGATGTCATCGTAAGCGATGTCATGATGCCAAAGATGGATGGATTTAGGCTTTGCGACAAACTTAAGACAGATGAAAGAACAAGCCACATTCCTGTCATACTGCTGACTGCGAAGGCTTCAAGTGAGGATAAGATAGAAGGGTTTGAAACGGGTGCAGATGATTACATAATGAAACCATTTGAACCGGATGAAGTGAAAGCAAGAATAAGGAATCTCATTGAACAGAGGAAAAGAATTCATGATTATTTTAAGAGACGGGGAATACTTGATTTGGATAATCCTAAGATCACTTCAGTTGATAAGAAATTCCTACAAAAGGCATTCGACACAATAACCCATAATGCTTCCGAAACATCGTTCGATGTTGAATCTCTTGCGGAGAATCTCGCTGTAAGCCGGTATGTTCTCTATAAGAAAACTGTCTCGTTAACCGGGGAGTCGCCGGTTGAACTCATTAGAAGAATAAGGCTGAACAAAGCAGCAGAGCTCATTCAGCAGAAATTTGGGAATATATCGGAGATTGCAATCGAAGTGGGATACAACAATCCGGCCTACTTTTCAGACTGCTTCAAGAGACAATTTGGGGTCTC
>JAGDMK010000380.1 GCA_017860635.1 Bacteroidota bacterium | reverse complement strand
GCAAAGACCTTCTGGCAATGGATCCTGAAGAGCGGGCGCGCGAAGGCCTCTTTCTTGCCTTCCAGTATCCGGTCGAAATCCCGGGCGTGACGAACACGTACTTCCTCAAGGCAGCGCTGAATGCCATCCGCAAGCATCAGGGCCTGGTAGAACTCGATGCGGTCGATTTCCTGGCGCTCGTCAAGCAGAAAATGAAACTGGTCGATCTGGACCCTTCTCTGCTCAACCGGCCGGTCAATGAAGGATTCTCCGGAGGCGAGAAGAAGCGGAACGAGATATTTCACATGGCCGTTCTCCAGCCAAAGCTGGCAATCCTGGACGAGACGGATTCGGGTCTGGATATCGACGCACTCCGGATCGTGGCGGACGGCGTGAACAAGCTCCGCTCGAAAGAGAACGCCGTGATCGTGGTGACCCACTATCAGCGGTTGCTCAACTACGTCGTGCCGGATTATGTACACGTGCTCATGGATGGCCGCATCGTGAAGTCGGGCGGAAAAGAGCTCGCGCTCATGCTCGAAGAGAAGGGATATGATTGGCTGAAGACAGAGCCGGAGAGCGTCGGGGCGACGGCCTAGCTATTTTTGCCCTCACGGTGGAAGCTCATCACGCAACGCGGGATGCTGTGGGGAAGGAGCAGGCGGCGCGATGGGAGCGCCGGCACCGCAATCTTAGAAGTTGAGATTGATTACCTAATCCTACACCTGTCACCTGGTACGAACAGCAATTTGCCGCGCTTGAGCGCGGACTCAATGGCGATGCGGGTTCAGCGGTTCATGCGCTCCGCCGTCAGGCGCTGGGGCGTTTCACCCAGACCGGATTCCCGACGACGCGGGATGAGGAATGGCGCTTCACCAATCTCTCGTCCCTCGCCCGCGTAGAATGGGTCCTCCCGAAAGCCCAGGCGCGAGTAACGCCGGATGAGATCGCGCCGTACACCCTTCCCGGAAAGGCCCATCGTCTGGTGTTCGTGAACGGTCATTGGTCGCGTGCCCTCTCGTCGGTGAATGCACTTCCCGCAGGAGTCCGTGTGGAAAGCCTTGCGGAAGCCCTCCGTCGCAACGAACGAGAAGTGCTTGAAGCGCTCGGCTCCGTGGCAACCATGCCCGACCATCCGCTGACAGCACTGCAGACGGCGTTTGTGATGGATGGGGCATACGTCTGTGTTCCCGATCGGGTGGATTGTCCTGATCCGGTGGAACTTCTCTTCATCGTCACGCCCGAACAGGCTCCTATCGCCGTCCATCCGCGTAGTCTGATCCGCATGGGCGAGCATTCGCGGCTCTCTGTAGTCGAGACGTATGTCGGTCTGGGGTCAGGTTCGTACTTCACCAACATGGTCACCGAGGTGATGGTTGGCGCAGGGGCGGAGCTCGAGCACGACAAACTCCAGTTTGAAAATGCACACGCATACCACATCGGCAGCACGTACATGCGGCTGGGTGAGCGGAGTGTAGCGACGTCCAACTCTGTCGCCGTCGGGGGATTGCTGGTGAGGAATGCAGTGACTGCGACGTTTGCGGGGGAGCACGCAGAATGCACCCTGAACGGACTTTCCCTCGCAACCGGAACCCAGCACATCGACAATCACACGGCGATTGATCATGCGCAACCGAATTGCGCAAGCCACGAGCTCTACAAAGCGATCCACGACGGGCACTCCCGCGGCGTCTTCAACGGAAAGATCTTCGTCCGGAAGGACGCACAGAAAACCGATGCACGTCAGACCAACAAGACGCTGCTGCTCTCCGATGACGCAACAATGAACACGAAACCTCAGCTGGAGATTTTTGCCGACGATGTGAAGTGTACACACGGCGCCACCATCGGTCAGCTGGATGAGGACCAGGTATTCTATCTGCGGGCGCGGGGAATCGGAGAAGAGCAGGCCCGGGACATCCTCACCTTTGCATTTGCTGCCGATGTCGTCGAACGCATCCATGTAGAAACCCTGCGGGAGCGCCTTGAATCACTCCTGCACACACGGCTGATGCAGGGCCGGATTCGCACGGTGGAATCATGACATCCTCTGATACAGGAACGCTTACCGAGCAGTTCCGCAAGCTGGTCAGTATTGCGGGCTGCCGGCATCATTTTCCTCTCCTCCGCCAGTATGTGAACGGCAAACCGCTCGTCTACTTCGATAACGCCGCCACGAGCCAGAAACCTCAGGCCGTGATCGACGCGATGATGCGGTATTATGAAGAGGAGAATTCCAACATTCATCGCGGGGTGCATTCCCTCAGTGAACGGGCCACGCAATCGTATGAGGGGGTCCGGCACAAGGTGCGCGCATTCCTGAATGCCGGGGATCACCGCGAGATCGTCTTCGTCCGCGGCACGACGGAAGCGATCAACCTTGTGGCGCACTGCTACGGCCGTGCCTTTGTCCGTGAAGGTGACGAGATCCTCATTTCCGGGATGGAGCATCACTCCAACATTGTTCCGTGGCAGATTCTGTGTGAAGAGCGGAATGCGAAACTTCGCGTCATCCCCATCACGGATGCGGGAGAGCTGGATATGGATGTCTATCCCTCTCTGCTGACTGAAAGGACCCGCATCGTCGCCGTGACCCATGTGTCCAATGCACTGGGGACGGTAAACCCCATCGGGGAGGTTATCCGCCAGGCCCACGCCCGGGGGATTCCGGTCCTCGTGGATGGCGCCCAGGCGGTGCCGCATATGCATGTGGATGTACAGGAGCTGGACTGCGATTTCTATGCGTTCTCTGCGCATAAGATGTTCGGCCCCACTGGCGTCGGCGTGCTCTATGGCAAGCGCCGCTGGCTGGAAGCGATGCCTCCATATCAGGGTGGCGGCGACATGATCAAGTCGGTGACGTTCGAGAAGACGACCTACAACGATGTCCCGTGACGAACTGCTTGCCTACGCAACGGAACAGATACTCACTGTTCCCGGCGTCCGCATCATCGGCACTGCACGTGAGAAGGCGGGGGTCCTTTCGTTTGTCATGGAGGGCATCCATCCGCACGACATCGGTACGATTCTGGATGTGGAGGGCGTGGCCATCCGGACGGGCCATCACTGTGCGCAGCCCGTCATGCAGCGGTTCGGAATCCCTGCCACTGCACGCGCCTCATTTGCGTTCTACAATACCAAAGAAGAGGTTGACGCGTTCATCAAGGCCCTGTCTAAGGTCCGCGAGGTGCTCGGCTAATGTCCGCCCTGAAAGAGCTCTACCAGCAGGTGATCCTGGATCACAACAAAGCACCCCGCAACTTCCGGAAGATGGAAGACGCAACCAGGTCGGTAGACGGGTATAACCCCTTGTGCGGCGACCACTATACGGTCTATGTCAAGCTGGATGGAGAGAGAATTGCGGATGTGAGCTTTCAAGGCGCCGGCTGCGCCATCTCCAAGGCGTCTGCATCGGTCATGACCTCGCTTGTGAAATCCAAAACAGTGGAGGAGGTCGAGGAACTTTTTGGGCAGTTCCATCGGTTAGTGAAAGGTGAGATTGAGGGAGAAGAAGAAGTCGAACGGCTGGGCAAGCTGGCGGCGTTTGCGGGGGTCAGCGAGTTCCCCGCCCGCGTTAAGTGCGCGAGTTTGGCCTGGCATACCCTTCACACAGCGTTGAAGTCCGAAGAAAAAACGATCAGCACAGAATGAGCTAGCGGCAGGGGTTGTTCACATGAGCGGCACGAGCATCAGCACAATCGAACAAAAACTCATCGAGGGACAGGCAGTTGAAGCCATCCGGGCCTGCTACGATCCGGAGATCCCGGTGAACATCTATGATCTCGGGCTCGTCTATGATGTGGCGGTCAATGAGCAGGGGGAAGTCACGGTGACCATGACCCTCACGTCCCCGCATTGTCCGGCTGCGCAGGAGCTCCCGCGGGATGTCGAACAACGGATCAAAACAATCCCGGGTGTGACCAATGTTGTCGTGAAGGTCGTCTGGGATCCGCCGTGGAATCCCAGTATGATGAGCGAAGCGGCAAAACTTGAACTCGGATTTTGAACGAATCGAACAGGATTTTCGCATGCACACAACAGACACTATTCCCAAGCCCATCGTCAACGATGAAATCACGCTGACCCCGAAGGCCGTCGCTGAAGTCCGGCGGCTGATGGCGACCGGCAACATACCTGACAGGCACGGTTTGCGCCTGAGCGTCAAAGGCGGGGGGTGCTCGGGCCTTTCATACGTCCTGGGATTTGACGAGAACCCGGGGGACGCGGACAAGATCATGGAGGCCGGCGGGTTACGCGTCTTTGTCGATCCCAAGAGTCTCTTCTATATATCAGGGACCGTGCTGGATTTCAGCGACGGACTCAATGGCAAAGGATTTGTGTTCAACAATCCGCAGGCGCAGCGCACATGCGGCTGCGGGAGTTCTTTCGGCGTATGACGAACATGAAGCGGACCATGAAGCGCCGGACATTCGTCCGGACCGTTGCCGCCTCGGGCGCGCTGGCACTTCTTCCGCCGGTGCTCAGATCTGAAACAGAAAAAACAATAACCTCAAATCAGAAGGAGTACACGCAAATGGCATTTGAATGGAAGTTCAATCCGCGGCCGTACAGCGACGAAGAGGCCAAGAAGCTGCTTGCCCCCGTCGTAGATGCCGAAACGACAGACTGGCACTACAACACGCACCACAAAGGATATGTCACCGCGCTGAACAACATCGAGAAGGCGCTCGAGACTGCCGACAGGAGCGGAGCCAACGGAAACTACAGTCAGATCGGCGAGCTGAAGCGGAGAACCACCTGGAATCACGGCGGAACGCTTCTGCATGACATCTACTGGGATGTGCTTGGCGGCGACGGCGATCCGAACAAAGGCCCGGAAGTCAAGGCGGCTATCGAGAAGGAATTTGGATCGTTTGATGCGTGGAAGGCAGACTTCAAAGCTACGGCGATTTCCGCGAAGCTGAGCGGCTGGGGCGTGCTGACGTTCGACCAGCTGTATTCGCACCGGTTGCTCAATGTCCTGGTCGATGAGCACCACTACGGCGCCATCTGGGGCGGCATTCCGTTGATTCCGGTGGACGTGTTCGAGCATGCCTACTATCACAAGGATGGCCCGAAGCGCGCCCTGTACATCGACAACTTCATCGCCAATCTCCACTGGGGCCGCATCAACGCGCGGTACAAGAAGTACGCAAAGTGACTCAT
Source organism: Bacteroidota bacterium (assembly GCA_017860635.1). GTDB lineage: Bacteria > Bacteroidota > Ignavibacteria > UBA10030 > UBA6906 > JAGDMK01. The sequence goes on along the minus strand of JAGDMK010000380.1, from coordinate 191 downwards.
GGCGCTGCCAACGTACACATGGCAGGATGTTGAAGATCTCGCGGACGCACTGTGCGCAGCGTTTCCCCACAAGGATCCGCTGCGCATAGGCCCCGCAGAGTTGCGAACCCTCGTTCGCGCACTTCCGGGCTTCGTCGATGATCCGAAGGCAGTGACACAGGGTCAGCTGGAAGCCATCCAGGCCGCATGGT
>JAGDMK010000182.1 GCA_017860635.1 Bacteroidota bacterium | reverse complement strand
GCTCACGCCGATCATCATGATCGCCATGGGGGTGCTTCCGACGATCTTCGTCGGCCAGGAGGACGAGACGACGCGGGCGATTGGCGTCATCGACCCGACTGGAACGCTTGGTGATGCCTTTGCCGAGAGGCTGCAGACACGGTACACGCTGAAGAACGGCAATCCAAACTACGTGGTGCTGCCGCTGGCCATAGGCCGGAACGTGAATCTGGAAGAAGCGGAACGCGACGCGGCCCTCCGCGTGGCGCGCGGTGAGATCGAAGGGTTCTGCGTTCTCTCTGCGTCAGACAGTGTGGTGGAGTACCGTTCGAAGGTGGTCGGCGACTTCGCGATCGGGATGCGCATCGAAGAGACGCTCAAAGAGCTCATCGCAGACCAGCGGGTGAAGGCGCTGGGGCTGGATCCTGCCATCGTCAAAAAACTCGACGTGCGGTTGAATGTCCGCATGGTGAAACTTTCGGAAGAAGGCAAAGAAGAGGACACAGGGTTCGAGAAGGTCTTCATCTCCGCCTATGTCTTCCTGATGATGCTGTTCCTTCTGATCATTTCGTCGGGCCAGATGCTCGTCCGGAGCGTCATCGAAGAAAAGTCCAACCGTATCGTGGAAGTCCTTGTGTCCTCCTGTTCTCCGACAGAGCTGATGGCCGGCAAGGTGCTCGGGCTCAGCGCGCTCGGGCTCACGCAGATGGGATTCTGGGCGGTCATCGGCATTGCGTTGTCCGCGCAATTCGGCATGAACCTCGTTGCACCGGATCAGGCGCTGCTCCTCGTACTCTACTTCATTCTGGGATATCTGTTCTATGCGGCGGTGTTCATCGGCGCGGGATCTCCGTTCAACACCGAGCAGGAAGCGCAACAGATCACGTCATATCTGGTGCTGTTTTTGATACTGCCCATCGTGCTTGCCATCCCGGCGATGAAAGACCCCGGGGCCGGGTGGATCAGGGTGCTGACGTTTATTCCCTTGCTCACACCCACGATGATGGCGCTCAGGATTCCCATCCAGATGCCCGCATGGTGGGAAATCCTCTCCACGGTGGTCCTGATGGTCGTCTCCATTTACTTTGCCATGATCGCTGCGGGCCGGATCTTTCGCATCGGCATTCTCTCCACAGGGAAGAGCCCGAGTATCAAAGAATTTCTCCGATGGATTCGCACAGGATAAAGAAACCATGAAACCACGTCTGATTCTGCTGACCAGCGTTTTCTGTGTTCTCATGCAGCCCGTGCACGGCCAGGTTGTGCTCCCGCAACGTGAGTCGGGAGGCGGCATTCCTCAACATGCCTTCGGGCTGGGGTTGTCCCTCGGCGCGGCATCCGGAATAGGGCTCAGCTTCCGGCACCATTTCCCTTCCACGATCAGCTATCAGCTGACCGGCGGGATCATCAACGTCGATGACCGGATGCAGTACTGTTTTGGTGTGGAAGTCCAGGCCGACCTCTCGCGCACGTATACGACACGGTTTTTTGCTGCAGGGGCAGCGGGGTATTACCACGCAGGGAAGAGCGGTAAGAACGAAATGCTCGGCCCCGGAAGGGCAGGAATCGGTATCGGCGGGGAGACCTATCTGGGAGGAGGGTTCCACGGGAGCCTCGAGCTGCTGTTCACGTACTTCACCGACGGAACGGTGTTGCCCCTGCCGCAATGCGCGTTCTACTACTATTTTTAGGGGTTAGCGGCATTCCCGCCTTTGCTTCTCTGGGGTTTTTGTCGTATGTTGGCAAATCCACCAACGCGTACGAGCACTTCGGATACCCGCTACCGTGACTGCAGAACCACTCCTTTTCGTCTTCCTTGCCGCATGTGCGGTAACGACTGCCGTCCTCATGGTCAGCCATCGCAACCCGGTCATATGCGCGATCAGCCTGATCGGGAATTTCTTCTGCCTGGCGGCACTCTACCTGCTTCTCAGAGCCCAGCTTCTGGCAGTCCTGGAGATCGCCGTCTACGCAGGGGCGATCATGGTCCTCGTGGTGTTCGTGATCATGCTTTTGAACATCGGGGAGGAGACCCGGACGTCGGAGCGGTTCAGTTTCCGCACCATCGTCGGCGGCGTCCTGGGGTTCGGGCTTCTGCTTGAGCTGCTCTACCTTTTTGTCTTCACGCATTATACCGCCCCGCCCCTGGCGATGCACCGCGACGCGCCGCTCGTCGGGACTGTCGAGTCGATGGGGCAGGCGCTGTACACGCAGTATCTGTTTCCGCTGCAGATAACGGGCGTGCTGCTCCTGGCCGCCGTTGTCGGCGCGGTGATCCTTGCGAAACGTCGCTTGTCCTGAAAGAGCATCCATGTCCGTCCCGCTCCCGTATTACCTCGCACTCAGCGCGATTCTGTTTACGATCGGTGTCATCGGCGTGCTTGCCCGCCGGAATGTCATCGTGATCTTCATGTCGATTGAGCTGATGCTGAATTCTGTTAACCTCACCCTCGTGGCGTTCTCGGCGTTCCTGGGCGATGTTGCCGGCCAGGCGCTGGTGTTCTTTGTGATGGCAGTCGCAGCCGCTGAAGCCGCCGTAGGGCTTGCGATCGTGATTGCTGTCTACCGCAACAAGCAGACCGTGCACGTTGACGACATCAACATCCTGAAGTGGTGATGGCTTACGAATACGTTCCTCTCGCCGTTCTCCTGCCGTTCCTGGGATTTTTGATCAACGGGTTCCTGGGCCGGTACCTGAAACGGGAAGCGCTGATCGGCTCCATCGCCAGTCTGATGGTGGGCGCCGGATTTGTCATCGGCCTCACGACGCTGTTCGAGCTGCTCGCCGCGCCACCCGAGTCACGGACCCGCATTGTCGAGCTGTTCCCCTGGATCAGTGCAGGCGGTCTCAATGTCCCGGTGGCCTACCAGGTCGACCCGCTTTCCGTTACGATGCTCCTGATCGTGACCGGCGTCGGGTTCCTGATCCACGTCTACGCCATCGGCTACATGCATGGAGACCCGGGTTTCTGGAGATTCTTCGCGTATCTGAATCTCTTTATCTTCGCAATGCTGAACCTCGTCCTGGCTGACAACTTCCTTCTCCTGTTCCTGGGATGGGAGGGCGTGGGGCTCTGTTCCTACCTGCTGATCGGGTTCTGGTACGACCGGAACTTCGAGAAGGGGACTACCGGCGATGCCGCCAAGAAAGCGTTCATCGTCAACCGCATCGGAGACTTCGGGTTCTTGATCGGGATGTTCCTGATCTTCTCCACATTCGGATCGTTGCGCTTCCAGACGGTCTTCGCCCAGGCCGCCGCGTTCGAAGTGGGGTCACCAGTGATCCTGGCCATCACACTGGCGCTGTTTTTCGGTGCGACAGGAAAATCGGCTCAGATCCCCCTGTTCGTCTGGTTGCCGGATGCAATGGCCGGCCCGACACCCGTCAGCGCGCTGATCCATGCCGCGACCATGGTCACGGCCGGCGTGTATATGGTGGCCCGCTGCTCGCTCCTCTATGCGCTTGCCCCTGCTGCGCTCACGGTGGTTGCAGTCATCGGGGCGTGCACTGCGGTGTTCGCTGCGACGATCGGGCTTGTCCAGAATGACATCAAGAAAGTCCTCGCGTATTCGACCATCAGTCAGCTCGGCTATATGTTCCTCGCGCTCGGCGTCGGCGCATTCAGCGCAGGCATCTTCCACGTCATGACACATGCGTTTTTCAAGGCGCTTCTCTTTCTCGGCGCCGGCTCGGTCATCCACGCAATGCATGACGAACAGGACATCCAGCGCATGGGTGGATTGAAAGCGCACATGCCCGTCACCTACTGGACATTCTTCATCGCCGCGCTTGCGATTGCCGGGATCTTCCCGCTGTCCGGATTTTTCAGCAAGGACGAGATTCTCTGGAAAGCCTTTTCCGGCGGTCACGGTGTGCTCTGGGCGATGGGACTTGCCGGTGCGTTCATGACGGCGTTCTACATGTTCCGGCTGGTGGTGCTGACGTTTGAAGCGGAGCCGCGCTGGGGAAAAGACAAGCACCCTCATGAAGCTCCTTCGACGATGGCCGTCCCTCTCATTATCCTGGCAGTGCTCTCTGTGGTCGGCGGCATTGCAGGCATCCCCGCCAGCCTGGGTGGAGGGAACGCCATAGAACACTGGCTGGAGCCGGTGTTCCGTCCTGCACTCGACAAACTGGGCGGGACCGGGCACGAGGATCACACGATGGAATTGGTGCTCATGGCGGTCTCCGTCAGTGTCGCGTTGAGCGGCATCTGGCTTGCACGGCGGTGGTATCTGCGGAAGAAAGAAATCCCCGAGGCCCTGACCGCGCGCATACCTGGCATCTATCGCCTGTTGTGGAACAAGTACTACGTTGACGAAGCGTACGACGGGGCAATTGTGACACCGCTGCAGAAGGGTTCGGAAAAACTCCTCTGGAAAGTTGTGGATGTCGGGGTGATCGATTGGCTGGTCAACGGATCCGCCCGGGCCGTGGGCTTCGTAAGCCGTGGACTCCGCCTTCTCCAGACGGGGGCCGCACAGTCCTATGTGGTGGTCTTCATCCTCGGCGTGGTCGCGATTCTTGGCTGGCTCCTCGTACATTAATCACCCGGACGTTCGATGATCACAGAGCACATCCTCAGCATCCTTCTCGCGCTTCCGCTTCTCGGCGCCTGTGCCGTCATGCTCCTCCCGCGGCACTCCGGCGCCGCGGTCAAAATCACCGGACTCCTGTTCTCCGGTATCGCATTCGCGCTCTCCGTCTGGATGTTCGTGGTGTTCGATGAAGCACAGCCCGCGATGCAGTTTGTCGAATACGTTTCCTGGATCCCCGCTCTGGATATCGGCTACTCTGTCGGCATCGACGGGATCTCGCTGCTGCTCGTCGTGCTGACCACGTTCCTCACTCCCATCGCGTTGCTCGCCTCGTGGGATTCTGTGAAGGACAGGCTCAAGGGGTTTGTTGCACTCATGCTGCTGCTCGAGGTGGGCACCCTGGGCGTCTTCGTCGCCCTCGACCTGTTCCTCTTCTATGTGTTCTGGGAATTCATGCTGATCCCGATGTATTTCATCATCGGCATCTGGGGCGGCGCCGACCGGGTCTATGCGGCGGTGAAGTTCTTCCTGTTCACGATGGCGGGGAGCGTGTTGATGCTTGTGGCCATTATCTGGCTCGGCTACTACGCCTCCACGCTCCCCGGGGGACACTTCACGACCAACCTCCTGACGCTGTATTCGGTGGCGCCGGGCATACCGTTCGCCATCCAGTCATGGATGTTCCTGGCCTTCACGCTCAGCTTCGCAATCAAGATCCCGCTCTTTCCCCTGCACACATGGCTTCCGGATGCGCACGTGCAGGCCCCAACGGCAGGCAGCGTTATCCTGGCCGGTGTGTTGCTGAAGATGGGAACGTATGGCCTGCTCCGATTCTCTATCCCGCTCTTCCCGGATGCGACATTCACGTATCTTCCATATCTCGCGATCCTTGCCGTGATCGGCATCGTCTATGGCGCGCTGGTGTCCTGGGTGCAGCCCGATCTGAAAAAACTCGTTGCCTACTCCTCGGTGAGCCACCTCGGCTTCGTTGTCCTGGGTCTTCTGGCACTGAATGAGGAAGGCGTGCAGGGCGGCGTCCTGCAGATGGTCAATCATGGCCTTTCCACAGGAGCGCTCTTCCTTCTGGTCGGGATGATCTATGACCGCCGCCACACGCGGATGATCAAGGACTACGGCGGCCTTGCACGCATCATGCCCGTGTATGCGACGATGTTCATGATTGTGATGCTGTCCTCAGTGGGATTGCCCGGTCTCAACGGCTTCGTGGGGGAGTTTCTTATCCTGGTCGGTGCGTTCACGTCGCAGGTCCTGGGTTCCCCCTGGTACGCAGTCGCAGGTGCCACCGGCGTTATCCTTGCCGCCGTCTACCTGTTGTGGAGCTACCAGCGAGTGTTCTTCGGGCGAGTGGAGAATCCCGACAACAAGGGTCTGCGCGACCTCTCGCTGCGTGAGTGGTGTGTCCTCGTACCGGTGATCATTGTGATCGGGTGGATCGGAGTCTATCCGAAGACGTTTCTTGACAAATCTGCAGTGGCCACGCGCTCCGTTGTGCAGCGGTACGAAGAAGGCCGCCGCGGGGACGTGCGTGCGGTGAGTGGAATGCAGGGGACAGGGGCAGTTCAGAGCGGACAATCAGGAAACATATTGGCGGGGACGGGCGCGGTCCGGAGCGGACAATCAGGAAGCATATTGGCGGGGACGGGCGCGGTCCGGAGCGGACAATCAGGAAGCATATTGGCCGGGACGGGCGCGGTCCAGAGTGGACAAGCAGGAAGCACATTGGCGGGGACGGGCGCGGTCCAGAGCGGACAATCAGGAAGCACGTTGGCGGGGACGGGCGCGGTCCAGGGCGGTCAACCAGGGAGCAGCATGAAGGGCACTGGGAGAACGCAGACGAGGCAATGAGAAGAGTTGCCTCCATACGGACACTCGCCGCGGCGGCAGCCGCATTGCTCCTGGTGCCTGCGCATGCCTTTGCCAATGAAGGCGGACATCCGGTTCCGGTGTCGCCGTGGATGATTCTTCCGTTCATCGCGTTGCTGCTCTCCATCGCTGTCATGCCGTTTATCAACAGGCACTGGTGGGAACGGCACTACCCCGCGGTCTCGGTGCTCCTCGGCGCAATCACCGTTGCGTATTACCTGGCTATTCTTGGCAATCCGACGCGGCTGCTGCACACGCTGGTCGAGTATATCAGCTTCATCGCGCTGATCGGATCGCTGTTCGTTGTCGCAGGCGGCATTCTGATCCGGATACGCGGGAAAGCGGAACCGCAGTCCAATGTCTACCTTCTTGGCATAGGGGCGGTGCTGTCCAACATCGTCGGCACAACCGGTGCGTCGATGATCCTGATCCGGCCGTATCTGCGTGTGAACAAGTACCGGATCAAACCCTAT
>JAGDMK010000181.1 GCA_017860635.1 Bacteroidota bacterium | reverse complement strand
GAGATCTCAGACGACAGAGGACCTCAGATGATAGAGGACCTCAGACGACAGAGGACCTCAGATGACAGGAGATCTCAGACGACAGAGGACCTCAGATGACAGAGAGACTCAGATGCTCGAGCCTTGCTTCCCGTACGGCATCATCCTATCTTGATTAAGGAACTGCGGGCGGCGCCATGGCATCACGACGGTAAACGCTTCGGTGCCAATCCGCCTCCACCAAACAGACGTTCAGCACATGTCATACTTCACAACAGGCAACTGATCATGAAAAGAGCTGTACTTTTTCTTCTGATAGTGTTACCGCCAGCGGTTCTCAGCCAGCACATTGTCATCAACGAAGTCATGTCTTCGAATCAAACGGCACTCTTTGATGAGAATGGAGATGCGTCCGATTGGATTGAGCTGTACAATCCGGGAGGCGAGCCAGCCAATCTCTCAGGATACGGCCTCAGCGACGATCCTCTGGACAGCCTGAAGTGGCGCTTCGGCAATACAGTGATGCCGGCAGGCGGATATCTCATCGTCTTCGCGTCGGACAAAAACCGTCACGCCGCACAACTCCACACAAACTTTAAGATCAGCGCGTCCGGTGAGACGCTTGTGCTTGCAGACAGCAACGGTGTGATCCTTGACAGGATCGCCGTGCCGGCATGTGCGACGGACATATCATACGCAAGAATAAACGACGCGGGACCTGCCTGGGGCTTTCAGATACCCACGCCGGGAGTGAAGAACGCAGGCACAACAATCGCGGGATGGGCAGATTCGATTTCGCTCTCACACCGCGGCGGCTTCTACCCCTCACCGGTCGCCGTGTCGCTCTTGGCGGGCACCAGCAAGATTTTCTACACCCTTGACGGAAGCAGGCCCGACTCCACAAAGACCCCATACACTGGGCCGATCCCAATTGCGGCAACCACCGTGCTCAAAGCGATGAGCACAAAAGACGCGTACCTGCCCACGCGCCCAATCACTCATACCTATTTCATCAATGTGTCTACGACGTTGCCTGTCATCTCTCTTTCTGCATCTCCGTATGACCTTTTTGATGCCGACTCGGGCATTTATACAAATTACACAAAGGACTGGGAACGTCCTGCGCATGTGGAGTTCTTCGAGGATGACAAGAGCCCCGGGTTTTCCGAAGACTGCGGTATCAATATACACGGCGCCCAGAGTGCAGAGTGGGCGCAGAAGTCTCTTGCGGTGAAGTTCAAACAGGCGTACGGCCGTTCGACGCTCGAATACCCTCTCTTTCCGGATTTCCGGGTGACCACATTCGATTCTTTCGTCCTGCGGAACTCGGGCAACGACTGGCAGTATACGCATATGCGCGATGCGCTGATGCAAATGCTTGTCAAGAACCTGGATATTGACTACCTGGAGTATCGCCCTGCCACATCATTCATCAATGGCCAGTACTGGGGAATCTACAATATCCGTGAGAAGGTCAGTGAGCACTATGTTGAACACCGTTACGGCGCTGATCCCGACAATATCGACATGATCGAGAACAACATGTCGGTCATCCATGGGGATTCCCTGCACTACCGGCGACTGCTCGATTTCATCAATACACACGATATGTCGACGCCGGCGGCGTACTCCTACCTTGATTCTGTGATAGACCTGGATGAGTGCGTCCTGTATTTTGCGGCGCAGGCGTACTATGACAACATGGACTGGCCCGGGACGAACCTCAAGTACTGGAGGCCGCGCAGTCCCTCCGGGAAATGGCGGTGGATTCTCTTCGATCTGGATTTCGGATTCGGGCTGTATGCCCACGGGGCGTGGGAAGACCACATCGCGTTCATGTTCGCAACCACACCAACCCGTTATTCCAATCCGCCCTGGGCCACGCTGCTGCAGCGCAAGCTGGTGGAGAATCCCGTTCTCCGTAATCGTTTCATCAATCAAATCGCCGACCTACTGAACACCAACTTCAAGAGTTCACGAGTGGTCAATATCATCAACACCATGGCGAATCATATCGCCAGCGAATTAGTAAAACACAGAGCCCGGTGGAATCTCACTGGTGAAAATCTCACAAAACTCACCACATTTGCCCTGGACCGGCCTGCGTATCTGCGCACGCACGTCCGCAACTACTTCGGATGCGGCAACGATGGAACGGTGACGATTCATGCGACAACGGGGGGATCTGTACGGCTGAACACCCTCATGCTACAGGGTGCGGCCCTGCCGTTCACCGGAGTGTATTTCCAGGGGAATGCGATCCATGTCAGTGCGGTTCCCGATCCGGGATACAAGTTTGACGGGTGGAGCGGAGCGGTGACATCACAGGATGATTCGCTGACGCTGAACGTCGGCAGCACAACAGAATTGACGGCAGCGTTCTCCCCCGACGGAAGCAGCGCAATCGGCATTGTGATCAATGAGATCAATTATAATTCATCCGCTCAGTTTGATGCCGGTGACTGGATAGAACTATACAACGGCAGCAAACAGAACGTCGACATCGGCGGCTGGACATTCACTGACAGCGACCCGACTCACCTGTATACGATTCCATCAGGCACAACGCTGGGATCAGACCAGTATCTGGTGCTGGCAGAAGACAGCGTTCTGTTTACGTCCCGCTTCCCGGACGTGAAGAACTATCTCAGCCGGATGGGTTTCGGATTCAGCGGTTCGGGGGAATCCATGAAACTCATGAATGAAGCATTTCTCACGATTGATTCCCTCGAGTATGACGACCAGACGCCATGGCCTACGGAGGCCGATGGGTTAGGGGCGACGCTGGAATTGGTGGACCCGGCCAGCGACAATACTCTGGGATCAAACTGGAAGGCTTCCGCAGGGCACGGCTCACCGGGAAAGAAGAATTCTGTCACGACGTCGGTCGACACCGAGAGCGGCTCCCCCATTCCGGCTTCATATGCGCTGGCACAAAACTACCCGAATCCATTCAATCCGACCACAACGATTGAGTATCAGATTCCCACGGGTGGATTCGTGTCGCTGAAGGTGTACGATGTCCTGGGGCAGGAAGTAGCGACGCTATTTGAAGGAGAACGCGGGCCCGGGCGGTATAGTGCGGCGTTCAGCGGACAGAACTGCGCGAGTGGAGTCTATTTGTACCGCCTGACGGCAAACACTTTTGTGGAGTCAAAGAGACTCCTCCTCATGAAGTAGGGATATCACTGAATTCCATGTTCCCTGAAGAACGTCAGAACCGGTGAACGAAATGCATTCGGTTGTTCCAAGTTGTCCGAATTCTGATCTCCGAAAGGAATTTCACGGAGTCCTTTGTGAATTCCTCTGGATCGCCGACGAGTGCTTCCGGGGATCCCCGAAATTCCGGCAACACGCCCGACTGTGAAGCTGGCAGCGACATTCGGGCAGTCCTCGTCGGCATGCGCTAATTGGACCTCACGCTGCCGGCGATGGATACCGCATCCTCCGCCGTTCCGGTGACAATGCCCGATTTCCGCTTGCGAAGCCAGGGCATCCCAAGAAAATACAGCCCCGCTGCATTGGAAATCCCATTGCGGTGAATAGGCCGCCCATTGCTGTCAATGGCAAGACCCTTTAAGTAGCTGTAATCAGAGGCAAAGCCGGTAGACCATATAACCGAGCGGATGTCTTCTTTTTGAAGATCAAGTGATTTCCTGGGTGAGGCACAAGTAGCGTTAGTGTCGGGCTCGTCGGCCGGATCAGACTCAGGCGGAGGAGCATCGAGATGCTTCCGGGCAATGAACTGATCGACGAGGGCCTTTATCCTGCAAGACACCTCATCGCTGAACCTGACATGATCTGCCGCGTTGGTTTGGATGTCGATCAGAGATCCCTTCGCGCTGTCAAGCTTTCCGAGCACCACTGCGCCCCTGTTTGCCAGGGACTGGAGACTCAGCGTGTGGCCGCGAGGACCGACGCCAGACACTTGCGGTTGCCTGAACTCGAACTCCTTCGGATCAGCAACTTCTTCCGTCTTTACATCATAGAATCCCGCCTCCAGCAGCCACTCAAGTATATCCTTGCCCCGGTACCTCCGCGGAACTCTGCCCACGGCACTGGTTGAAAGGTAGACCCTTCTGCCTGCACCGATGAGCTCCTCTGCCACCTGGAGTCCTGATTGTGCACTCCCCACGACAAGGACGCCCCCGTCGGGCAGCTGTGATGGAGCCCGGTACTCGCCCGCGTGATATTGCCTGACCTTCGGGGATATGTTTTGCGCCGCAGAGGGGATCTTCAGAACATTCATTGCTCCCGAAGCGACCACGAGCTTCCGGCATGTATACGTCACTGTCGTGCCGTTTTTCGCGGTCGTCACCTGGTACCCCGAGGTCCTCGGCTCAACCGAGATTACACGGGAATGCTCCTCGACGGGCAATTGATATCTGTCTGCATAGTTTTCCAGGTACGAGACGAACCCCTTCGCGGAGTCAAATCCGTCAGGGTCTATGCCCCTGTACGTATCACCGGGCAGAACGTTGAACTTATTCGGCGAATTCAGGGCGAAGGAATCCCAACGCTGCGTGCGCCATGATTCGCCAATCTTCCCCCGCTCCAGGACTATGTGCCGCAGGCCGTCGTGCTTAAGGCATTGGCTTATGGCAAGTCCTGCCTGGCCTGCACCCACCACGACAACATCCAAAACGGACGCTGACATACGATCACCTTTACCGTTTGAAGGCTACAACCACGTCTGACTTCTATAGGTCCGGTCCGCGGAACCGAATGCAGCTGCCAGCACCTTTTCCTCGCGCCGCGCCTGTGTCATCTGCACCGCGACGAAGAGCGCCCAGATAATCAGTAGATACGGCAAACCAAGGGCAAGAATCAAGGCAGCGAGAAACAGGTCGAGGAACACATACATCGGATGCTGGATCTTGGAGTACAGACCAGACGTGACGAGTTTTCGCGCTTCTGGCATTTTCGTGAAGGAGGTCCCCAGCTGTCGCCGGCTGACAATAAGAAGGACCAGTGAAGGTAGGCCGAGGACGAGGCTAAGCACCAGCCGCTGCAACTGGTTCAACGAGCTCGCTGCAAGCACCAGCGCCGCCACTGCTGCGGCACCTATAAGTCGAATAGCTGTTTTGTCCATCCCCCCTACACTCCGCTCTACTCTGAAACAGCGAATAAACATCAGCTACTGTTCTTAACACAATCGTGCTGCCGAATTGTTCCCGCCTGCCCCGTCCGCCCATGAGCATGCCGCGTTTGCCGCCAGCATTGCGAAGCAGTTGCCATATCCTCTATCCGTTGCCTGACGGACCGTTCTCAAGCCATAGATTCGAAGCGCACCGGATCGGATTCGAGGACTATGAACTCCTCGCGCAGTTAAAGTCGCACGATGCGCGCCTCGCACAGCAGATTATCGCCAGGGTGGTTCAGGGATTCGACAAGTACAGCAAGGATGTTGCAGCGTACCGGGCCGCTCGAGAACCCCTTCTCGATGCGGTCGGCGCATAACCAGCTCGACAAGTCCTCTGATTGACGGTCGAAACACACTGGCAAAGACTCGCATCATCCATTGAGTGCTCGCTCTCACTGATTCAATGCTCTAACCTCCTTCTTGAGCAGCTCAGCATCCAGGTCCATGATCCAGATGTCATGGTTGCCTGAGCGTGTGCTGGCAAACGCGAGCCACTTTCCATCGGGCGACCAGGCCGGACCTTCATTATGACCCGGATGCGTGATCGCGAGTGGAAGTGATTTCCCCCCTTCCGCGGGCATCACCCATAGACCAAGATCTCGTCCTTCCATTGCCGCATAGACTAACAACGATTGGTCCGGCGAAAGGGCTAGGTATCGGTAGAAAGCTTCGTGATGTCCGGTGATCTGTTCTCTCTTGTTTCCATCACGGGAGATCTTCCACATGATCGACTTCCGTGTCTGCCTGTTCATAAGCGCCACAAAGATCCATGTCCCATCGCCGGACCAGCAACCAGGAAGTGGCAGCATTCCATCCTCGCGAAAGATGCGCGTGACGGTGCGCGTTTCGGCGTCATATACACAAAGCGAGCCTGTAGCGGCTTCTTTAAAGGCAATCAGCGACCCGGTAGGCGACCAGCACGGAAGCCCGCCGTTGTGAATGCCAATCGAATCGGGAAGAAATTTCCAGGGGCTGCCGCCTTGCGCATCGATCATCTTCATACTACCGCCGGTGTCTGCGTCAAATACGATAAGACGCCCGTCGGGAGACAATTTCGGATGTTCAGCAGTGCCGGAGAATATCTGCCTCGTTTGTCCATCTTCGAGAGAGATCCTCCACAGGCCGTTCTTGCCGAGGCTGTCTTTCCAGGAAAAGTGGGAGTATATGAGCGATTTGCTATCAGGGAACCATGTCGGAAAGCCTTCCTGGGCCGGATCATCACTCAGTCTCGATGTACTGAACCTGTCCTGACCGAACAGATTCGTGACGGCCATTGAGAATACCACTAGAAGATAACTCACATTCGTTGGCCACATTGTTCTACCCTCCATCATGCAGCAACACCATGTTATTGCCCTTGCCCGATATTTCATGAAATAGCTTTTCGCCTTCGACACTCACGTAGCCGGAATCTACCGTACCACAGGAATAGATGTCAGATTTCTGCGCCACTAAGATTGAAGCGCTGGGAACAAATAGCCAGAGCAACAGGATTGTTTTTGTCATTTACGGCTTCTCCAATAGAGGCCACTCCATGTACCAAACCACAAATTGTCTTCTGGAGATAGGAGGCGTTGTACCTCTGAACAGAACCGTTGGCTGCGTTCGAAGAGGCGTGCAGATGGGGTCAAAAAGCAGGTGCGCTTCCAGGTCGGACGCGGGACCGCCGTTCCATGATCGACCTATGTTCGCTCGGGGGAATCTTATGCAAAGACGAGGCGAATGTCAATACCTTGCAGGGCACGAGCGGCTTCACA
>JAGDMK010000039.1 GCA_017860635.1 Bacteroidota bacterium | reverse complement strand
GGGTGACTTTCGATCTGTCCGATGCAGTCCGGCGGTGACTTGCACGTGCGCGTGACTTTCGATCTGTCCGATGCAGTCCGGCGGTGACTTGCACGTGCGGGTGACTTTCGATCTGTCCGATGCAGTCCGGCGGTGACTTGCACGTGCGCGTGACTTTCGATCTGTCCGATGCAGTCCAGCGGTGACTTGCACGTGCGCGTGACTTTCGATCTGTCCGATGCAGTCCGGCGGTGACTTGCACGTGCGCGTGACTTTCGATCTGTCCGATGCAGTCACGCACTAACGTGCACGTGTCGGTGATATTGCAGAGTGAAGATACACCATGTGCGATCAGTACACGGAGCATCATATGAGTCAGCCTATCCATCGCTTCCTCCACGGCATATTCCCGGCCGTCTGTATCCTCTTTGTTGTGGCTGGCATTCTCAGTCCGGCCGCAGCACAAAACCCGCGCTGGACCATTGGGATGAGCCAGTGCAATCTGGGTGAACCCTGGCGCGTGCAGATGAATGCAGACATCCGCAAAGCAGCCGAGAGCCACCCGGAAATCCGCGTCGTCTTCAAGGATGCACAGAACGATAACCTCCGCCAGGTTGCTCACATCGAGGAGTTTGTGCGCGCCGGCGTGAACGTCATCCTGATCTCCCCCAAGGAGGCCGCGCCGCTGACCAAGCCCGTGAGCGCGGCATTCAAGAAAGGAATCCCTGTGATCGTGCTCGACCGCCGCATCCTCGGCAACGACTATACGTGCTTCGTTGGAGCCGACAACCGGCGTATCGGCAAAGCGGCCGGGAAATGGATCGTAAAGACTCTGGGTGGCAAGGGCAAAATCGTGGAGCTGAAAGGTCTGATGACGTCGACTCCGGGGCAGGATAGGAACGCAGGGTTCCGGGAGGGGATCAAAGGATCGTCGCTCGAAGTGATCTTCGAGGCAGACATGAAGTGGCTCGAACCGAATGCGCGCAAGGAGATGGAGTCCGCCCTCGCACGCTTCCCGAAAATCGATCTGGTGTACGCCCACAACGATCCCGGCGCACACGGCGCCTATCTTGCCGCCAAGGCGGCCGGACGCGAGAAGAACACAATCTTCGTCGGCATCGATGCCCTTCCACACGAAGGACAGATGTACGTGAAACAGGGTGTCCTGGCCGCATCGTTCGAGTATCCCACCGGCGGGAAAGAAGCAATCGAGGCTGCACTCTCCATCCTTGCTGGGAAAAAGGTTCCCAAAGAAATCACGCTTTCCTCCCGCGTGTTCACGCGCGAGAACATCGACAAAGGCGGTGAATGGCTGTCTAACTAAGGGAGATCCATATGCTTCGTTTCGTCGTGGTTCTCGTGATCCTGATTTTCACAGGAGACAGTATGAACGCACAACAATCGTTCAATGGCCTCGGGATGAATATGGGCACCCTCTCCCGGCTCTCACATGCAAAGTCGCGCTCCATCAGCGCAGAAAATTTCAAAGGCGAAAAGGGGAAGGGCGGGATGGCCACCGAGGGGCTGGGAGCACAGGCCGCGCGCGACCTCGGACAGGGATGGAAGATCTCACCGGCAGTGAGAATCAAACCCAAGGAGATCTTTACCGTTGCCGAGATCCGCGGCGAGGGCGCAATCCAGCACATCTGGATGACACCGACCGGACAATGGCGGTTCACGATCCTCCGCATCTACTGGGACGACGAGACGACACCCTCTGTGGAAGTACCAGTCGGAGATTTCTTTGCATGCGGCTGGGGCCAGTATGCCCAGATTTCGTCCCTCGCGATATGCGTCAATCCGGGCAGCGCTTTCAACTGCTACTGGGAGATGCCCTTCCGCAAGAGCGCCCGGATTACGGTGGAGAATATCGCCGATGACGAGATGACCCTCTTCTATCAGGTAGACTACACGCTAACGGATGTCCCCGAGGATGCCGCATACTTCCATGCGCAGTTCCGGCGTACAAATCCTACCCCCGACAAGTCGGTGTACACACTGCTCGATGGCGTGAAAGGATGGGGACACTACGTCGGCACCTATATGGCCTGGGGCGTCAATAGCACGGGATGGTGGGGCGAAGGCGAGATCAAATTCTACATGGACGGTGACACGGACTACCCCACGATCTGCGGCACGGGCACTGAAGACTACTTCTGCGGATCGTATAACTTCGAAAACCAGAAGACGAAGCAATACCAGGAATTCACGACACCGTACTCGGGCCTTCCGCAGGTCATCCGGCCGGACGGCGTGTATCAGTCACAACAGCGGTTCGGCCTCTACCGCTGGCATGTGATGGATCCCATCCGGTTCGAAAAAGACCTCAGGGTGACGATTCAGGCGCTGGGCTGGAGGTCGGGCGGACGGTACCTTCCGCTTCAGGACGACATCGCATCGGTGTCCTTCTGGTATCAGAAGGAACCCCACGCATCCTTCCCGAAACTTCCGGACAAGGACTACCTGGAGGTGAAGTAGAGAAGTTGGGCTAAGCCGGATCGCGAGGTGATGGGAACTCACGACCCGTCTTCCGGTTGACGGCCAGAGCTTTCAAGGCACACGCCGCAGAACAGCCAGCGTGCGGTCATCAGAAGTTCCCAGAAACGAACTGATGGCCGATCGTGTGACGCCAGAACAACGCGATACATACTTCGCCGAAGTTCGATCCGGCGATTACCGGGATGCCGCGGACGCGAAGGGATCGTCCTTCAACCGGTAGAGGATTTCTCCGGCCTGGGGCACGTAGAGCACCCCCTCATGTTCCCGCCCCTGCCACTCTTCGGGGCGAATGCTGCGCGGATCGCAGTATCCGAGGTTCACTTTCCGGCATACTGACTCCGGTATGCCGGTGGCCAATGTGACCGTGATCCGCGGTGTCTCGACCCCATTCTCAAACGTGCCAACACCCTTGACGTGCGTTGAGTGCGCGACGACACCCCGCGGAACGTGACGGAACCGGTCCATCTGCTTCACGAAGTAATCCCGCACGTGGTACCCGATCTCCTCAATGAGCTTCCCATGGGTGACAGAGATCTCGGTGATGTGCGGGGCGTGGATAACCACCTCTCCTCCCGGCGCAACGACCGGCTCCAGCTTGTACGTGCACTTGGCCCCCACCCAGAGATCGTCGTACATGGGAGGCGCGCACGAGAGCACGCGCGTGTACGGATGGTCCTTGTAGACGATATGGATCTTGTCTGACAGACCGGCTGCCCCTGCCCATGCCTCTTCAGGCGTTCCGCAATACAGCCCTGCGAGGTCATGCCCTTTCACCACCAGGCTCACACAGTACCGTTCCATAGGGAGCAGTGCGGCCGCCGCATCCACGACCTTCCGGACTGGCGTGTACTTCGTCCCGATAATCACCGGGCTCGTGATCATCGCGCCAAGCCAGTGAAACATGTCAATGATTTCCTGCCCGGAGATGCCCGGAAAGAGATACTTGTTCCCGCCGGAGAATCCGACAACTTCATGCGGGAATGTTGGTCCGATGATCATAAGCACATCGTAGTCGAAGACCAGAGCATTGACCGTGACCCGTACGGTCTCGCGCATCAGTCCGCCCGACAGCTTTGCCACTTCATCCTCTCCGATCGTGCCGATCTCGCGGAGCTGGCGTGGATCCTTCCAGTGGTGGTTGAAAATCCTGACGTGAGAGTACGTTTCGGCGCGCTCGCCCGGGGCAAGCCCGAGGCGCTGGTCAATAGCCTCCTCGCTCATGGGCGGGTGTGTGCCGAGCGCGATCAGATAGTCCAGCTTGCGAACCTGCGGCGTCAGGAGTTGCGTCACCTGACGGAACATGATGTCCATGGGTGCACTGCGCGTGCCATCAGGAATGATGGCGAGCACGCGTTTTCCGGAGAAACGCTGCTGCGCAAATGCGTCCGAAAGAACGGAACGCACCTCATCTTCGGTCAGGAACCGGTCGGGTGATCCTTTGCCGATCATACACTTCCCTCCGTTGAAGTGGGGTGACAGGTATAGCCCAGAGCTGCCAGGATTGCGCGGAGTGATTGCGGTACAGCGTCGCACCGGACGAGTGTAGCGGCGAATTCCCGGCGCACAGGATACTGGGACCGCAGCCTGCGGAATTCCTTTGCCCTCTCAGCCGCATTCATCGCCGCGGTGGCACGCAGACGGGCATCATCGTCTTCAATGTCGTAACAGCGTGTGAGGATGCCGCGCAGCGTATCTTCCTCGCTCCCGGCAAGCTGGACGGTGATTTCGCTGCATCGCGGCGGCGGGAGCGAAGCCGGCGGGGGCCAGGACAGGCCGAGCCCGAAGTGCGCACTCAATGCCTCAAACATCATCCGGGCAGCATTGACCTTTCCGTCAAACGAGTAGCCCGCAATATGCGGTGTGCCGAGCAGGGCCCTCTCGAGCAGATCGGGATCAATCCCCGGTTCATGTTCCCAGACATCCAGCACAGCCGCACGGAGATGCTTGCGCACCAGCGAGTTCAGCAACGCTCCCGAGTCCACAACGCCTCCCCGCGATGTGTTCACCAGCACACTCCCGGTCTTCATCCTGTCGATCCGGTGCACATCCCAGAGATGATATGTGGCATCCATCCCCTCCGTCGTCAGCGGGACATGAAGGGTGATGACATCGGCATCCATCAATGCCTCGACGGGGAGATACCGAGGGTCGCCGGTCTTCCGTGCGAGAGGAGGATCATTGAGCAGCACACGCATGCCCAGGGTCTCTCCCACCCGCACGACACGGCTTCCGACATTCCCCACACCCACCACGCCGAGCGTGAGCCCACGGAGCGTCAGGCCCAACCGCCCGGCAATCACCAGCAACGCCGTCACCAGGTATTCCGCGACGGAATTTGCATTGCTCCCCGGTGCACTGGCAAATCCTATCCCGTGCCTGGCGAGGTAGCCCGTATCCACATGGTCGGTCCCTATCGTTGCGGTTCCGACAAACCGGACCCGCGTGCCGTCCAGAAGCCCGGCATCCACATGCGTTTCCGAGCGGACCACCACGGCATCAGCATCCTTCAGCGCCGCATGGGTGATCTCTGCGGTCGGCAGCGTGCGCACGGTACAGCACGGCGCAAGTGCCTCAGACAGAAACGGATTCTTTGCATCAACGACGACGATCATGACTCATTACACTCCAGCGTCGCCGGAATTACCGGCAGACACTCCTGTCGTGCTCTCTCACTCCCACTTCGTGTGGAACACACCCTCCTTGTCGATCCGCCTGTATGTGTGGGCTCCGAAGAAATCCCGCTGTGCCTGGAGCAGATTCGCGGGCAGTACCGCCGTCCGGTATCCGTCATAGTAGGACAGCGCGCTGCTGAAGGCAGGCACGGGCACACCCAGATGCACGGCCGTGGCGATCACAGTCCGCCAGGACGCCGACGCATCCTTGATCGCCCCGGAAAAGTACGGATCAAGCAGAAGGTTCGCCAGCGCAGGATTCCTGTCATACGCCTCCTTGATACGGCCCAGGAATTGTGCTCGGATGATGCAGCCGGCGCGCCAGAGCGAAGCGATGGATCCGAAATTCAGATCCCACTTGTACTCCTGATTCGCCGCCCGCAACAACTGGAACCCTTGCGCATAGGAACAGATTTTGGAAGCATACAGGGCCTTCCGTATCATTTCTATGAACGCCGTCCGGTCACCGGTGAACGTTTGCTGAGGGCCGGTGAGCACCGCAGACGCCGCGACACGTTCCTTCTTCAGCGCGCTCATCATGCGGGCAAAGACCGCTTCCGCGATGGTCTGCGCCGGGATCCCCAGATCCAGCGACACTGTGCTCGTCCACTTCCCCGTTCCCTTCTGCTCCGCTGTGTCCAGAATGACATGCACCAGGGCTTTCCCCGTATCGGGATCCTTCGTTGCCATGATCTTGCTGGTGATCTCAATCAGATAGCTGTTCAGCTCGCCTGCATTCCATTCGGCAAAGACGCGATGCATATCATCCGGCGTCAGTCCGAGCACACGCTCCATGAGGAAATAGGCCTCGCAGATCATCTGCATGTCGCCGTACTCGATCCCGTTATGGACCATTTTCACAAAATGGCCGGCGCCGTCCGTGCCGATCCATTCACAGCACGGGATTCCGTCGGGGGCTTTGGCGCTGATCTTCTGGAAAATCGGCTTGACGTGGGGCCATGCTGCAGGATCGCCGCCGGGCATGATGGCCGGACCATTCAACGCCCCTTCCTCTCCTCCGCTCACACCCGTGCCGATGTACAGGATACCGCTCCCCTCCAGCTGCTTCAGACGACGGCGCGTATCTTCAAAGTACGAGTTCCCCCCGTCGATCAGGATATCGCCGGCGGCGAGGTGCGGACGGAGATACGTGATGACGGCATCCACAGCCTTCCCGGCGGGGACCATCATCAGCACCATGCGCGGGGCTGCAAGGAGACGGACAAAATCCTCGTTCGTGTCTGTCGCCACGATGTCGCTTCCGGCGAATTTCACCTGTGCCTCTTTCACTTTCGCGGGATCCAGATCCAGGCCGGCCACGCTGTACCCGTTGCGGGCGATGTTCAACGCCAGGTTCTGCCCCATCACCCCCAGCCCGACAACACCAAACTGCTGCGTCTTCATATGCATCTCCTGAAAGAGAATGTCACACGCCTGAGTATGCGGAAAAACCGCCATCCACCGGAACGATCGTGCCGGTGACAAATGCCGATGCCGGCGACAGGAGCCAGAGCACTGTTCCCAGCAGGTCGTGCGGGGTGCCAAACCGCGCCATCGGGGTGTGGTCCATAATCTTCTTCCCGCGCTCCGTCAACGCTCCTGTTGCCTGATCGGTAAGGAGAAAACGATTCTGTTCGGTCAGGAAGAATCCCGGCGCAATGGCATTCACCCGGATCTCCGGTGAGTATTCCTGCGCCATATGGACGGCCAGCCACTGTGTGAAATTGCTCACGCCGGCCTTGGCCGCGGAGTATGCGGGGATCCGTGTAAGCGGACGGAAGGCATTCATGGAAGAGACATTCAGAATGTTGCCGCGTTTGCGTTCTGCCATGGACCGTCCGAAGACCTGCGATGGCAGGATCGCGCCCACAATGTTCAGATCGAAGACAAACCGGAGCGCCTCCGGGGGGAGGTTGAAGAATGGCTGCGCGGCTCCGGTGGTGGCCTTCGGGTTGTTCCCCCCTGCGCCGTTGATCAGCGTATCCACATCGCCGAATGTCTTCGTGACCTGCTCCTTCGCCTCTGCCAGCCGGTCAAGGTTCAGGACATCGGCCTGCACCGCAATGGCTGTTCCCCCGCTCTTCGTGATGCGATCGGAGACCTTCTGTGCGAGCGAGAGGTCACGATCGAGGATGGCTATCCTGGCCCCGCATGCGGCAATGGCAACGGCCATCTCGCTGCACAGCACGCCGCCGCCTCCGGTGATCACCATGGACCGCCCGGAGAAGTCATAGAATTTGCTGATCATTTCGGAAGTCATGAGACTGGTCCCTTCGATGACTTGATCTGAAAGCCGAAATAGGATTTTGCATTGTAGTAGCTGATGTCGGACACCATAGGTCCGACCAGGGAAACATCGTTCGGGAGCAACCCCTTCGCCATCTCTTCGCCCAGAACGTTGCACAGGACCCGGCGGAAGTAGTCATGCCGCGGGAACGAGAGGAAGCTTCGCGAATCGGTGAGCATTCCGACAAACCGGCTGAGGAGTCCCAGAGTGGAGAGCGCGTTGAGCTGACGCTCGATACCGTCCTTCTGGTCCAGGAACCACCATGCGCTCCCGTACTGCATCTTCCCGGGCACGGAGCCATCCTGGAAATTGCCGGTCATGGTCGCCATGAGCTCGTTGTCCCGCGGGTTCAGGTTGTAGAGAATGGTCTTCGGAAGTGCACGGGCTTCATCGAGCCGGCCGAGCAACCGTGCCAGCGGCTTCGCGATTTCGAAATCACCGATGGTGTCGAAGCCGGTGTCCGGGCCAAGGGTGTTGAACATGCGGGGATTGGTATTCCGCAATGCACCCAGATGGTATTGCTGCGTCCAGCCGCGCTCGTAATCCATGACGCCAAATTCGAACAGGAGTGCCGAGCCCCACTTCCGTGCATCATCAGCACCGACCTGTTGTCCGTCCATTGCCCGTCTGAAAATCGCGGCAGTTTCGGAAGCCGTCACTTCCTCCGCCACGATGGTCTCAAGGCCATGATCCGAGACGCGGCATCCGAGTTCGTGGAACACGCCGTGCCGTTTGCGCAGCGCATCCAGAAAGTCCATATACGATACGATCGTCATGTCGGCAACGGCAGCCAGTTTCTCCACCCACCCTCTGAAGAACGCCGGATCGTCTATGCGATGGGCTTTGTCGGGGCGGAAGGCGGGAACCATGATCGCCTCGAACGTCGGATCCGCGGCAACTGCCCGGTGGTGTTCGAGCGAATCCGTGGGATCGTCCGTTGTACAGATGACGTGCACCTTGAACTGGCGAAGAAGCCCGCGTGCCGAGAACTCCGGCTTTCCGAGAAGTTCATTGCAGCGATCCCATACACCCCTGGCTGTCTCCTTGCTCAGCAGCACATCATCGATGCCGAACGGCCGTTTCAGCTCCATATGCGACCAGTGATAGAGAGGGTTGCGAAGGGTCTTGGGAACCGTGGCTGCCCATGCCTCGAATTTCTCCCAATCACTGGCGTCACCTGTGCAGTAGCGCTCGTCGACGCCGTTGGACCGCATCGCCCGCCATTTGTAGTGATCCCCTTCGAGCCAGATGCGGGTCAGGTTCGCGAACACCCGGTTCCGCGCGACGTCGGCCGGCGGCAGGTGAGAGTGATAGTCGATGATGGGAAGGTCGCGCGCATATCGCTCGTACAACTCCACCGCGATCTCATTCTGCAGGAGGAAACGTTCGTGTATGAACGGGCGTCTGTTCATGGTCGTCTATCCCTTTTTCAACTCGAACAACTCGAACTTGGGGGCCAGCAAGTGGTGTATGACAAAGGTGAAGACATAGGCAAATGCGCAGATGGCAAACAGAATCGCATAACCGCCCGTGATGTCACCGGACGCTTTGAATGCATCGAGGAGTTTGCCCGTGAGGAACGGAAAGAGCATTCCCACACCGGCCCCGGCCATCCCGCCAATGCCGGTGACCGATGCGATGGCATGCTTCGGGAACATGTCGGACACGGTCGTGAACAGATTTGCCGACCAGGCCTGGTGCGCGGCGCCGGCGAGACCGATCAGCAGCACCGCGGTCCAGTCACCCACAGTCGTCACAAAATAGATCGGAATGACGCACAGGGCGAAGAAGAACATACCGGTCTTTCGCGCACGCGTGACCGTCCACCCCCGCTTTGCCATATACCCGGTCACCCATCCGCCCATGATACTGAGCACGGTGACGATCGCGTAGATCGTGACGAGATGGATCCAGCTGGATTTGATGTCCAGCCCCCGCGTCTGCTTGAAGTAGTCAGGAAGCCAGATCAGGAAGAACCACCAGATCGGATCGGTGAGTCCCTTGGCGACGAGAAATGCCCAGGTTTGCCGGTAGCGGAGGAGGCTGCCCCAGGAAACCTTGTTCTGGACCCCCTGTTCATCCGCATCGCTGTGGATGAATGCCAGTTCGTTTTTGTTGAGCCGCTTGATCTTCTCGGGGATATCGTAGAAGGGTATCCAGAGCAACAGCCAGAGGAAGCCGGCGATACCTGCAGCGATAAACGCCGACTGCCACCCCCACGTAAACGCCAGCCACGGGACGATGGCGGGGGCAATGATCGCACCGACGTTCGTGCCGGCATTGAAGATGCTCGTGGCAAATGCGCGCTCCTTCTTGGGGAACCAGAGCGCCACCGCCTTGATGGCAGACGGAAAGTTGCCGCCCTCTCCGAGTCCCAGCGCGATCCGCGCACCAAGAAATCCGCCGACACTGCCGACAAAGGCATGCGCGATCGCAGCGACGCTCCACGCCGCGATCGACACGGCATATCCTATCTTGGTGCCGAAACGGTCGATGAACCACCCGAAGACAAGCAGGCCGATGCCGTACGCCCCCTGGAACGCGGAGTTGATGAGCCCGAACTGCTCGTTGGTCCAGCCCAACTCTTCATCAAGAATCGGCTTGAGTAGCGACAGGATCTGACGATCGATGTAATTGACCGTCGTTGCAAAAAACAGCAAGGCACAGATGACCCAGCGGTAGTTTCCGTCGAACAGACGGCCGCTGGAGTTCGAGGCAGGAGTTTCCATAACGTGTCCTGTATCTGGATGAGGTAGGGTTCCTGAAATCCCCGGGGACGACTCCCGGGATATCTGCTGCATAAGATTCTAGACCGGCATCTGTTCCTGCAACCCGGCTGCGGGCTCAAGACTGTTGATCCGGTCGATGGCCTCATTTGCCTGACGGGCAGCACGGGTGATGTGATCCCGCATCAGCGCACTTGCAGAGTCTTCATCCTGCCGTTCGATGGCGTCAAAGATCTCCCTGTGAAAATCGAGAGCGGTGCTCTTGCGGTCGGCAATGTTGCTGTACACCATCGCACGAATCTTCGGCATGAGCGTGAAGATGGAATCAAGCACGACGGGCGCGATGGGATTCCTGCTGGCTGCGGTAATGGTCGAATGGAATTCCTGGTCCAGAGTGCTCTCCAGATCCCGGTCCTCAGGATCACATTCCCCATCCGCTCGAGGTTCTTGCGCAGGAGCGCGAGATCCTCCGGCGTCCGGTTACGTGCCGCCCAGCGGGAAACTTCCGGTTCAATCACCTGCCGCAGCAGGTTCAGACCCTGCCGTTCCTCTTCAATATCTCGCGGGAGATCACCATCCGCTGGATTTCGTTCGTCCCCTCAAAAATCCTGTTGATTCTGGAATCCCTGTAGTATCGCTCAATCGGGAGCTCCCGTGAATACCCCATCCCGCCGTGAATCTGCACTGCCATGTCAGCCACCCGGTCGAGGGATTCAGAGCAATAGAGTTTCACCGTCGCCGATTCCCTGGACACAGGCTTCCCTTCGTCATACGCCATGGCAGTCCGGTAGACCATGGACTCCATTGCGTAGACCATCACGGACATATCCGCCAGCATGAACTGGATCGCCTCGAACTGGGCGATAGGGACATCGAACTGTTTCCGTTCCTTCGCATACCGCGTCGACTGCTCGAGCAGCTCCTTGGCCGCGCCCATGCAGGCCGCGCCGAGGCCCAGGCGTCCGGCATCAAGTGTCTTCATCGCCACCAGGAACCCGCGTCCGTCATCGCCGATCATGTTCGCATGGGGCACGCGCACATTGTCCAGGGTGATCGCATTTGTTGTGCTTCCCCTGATGCCCATCTTCTTCTCTGGCGGCCCGGCATGGTACCCCGGCGTCTTCGTCTCCACGACAAAACCCGTGATACCCCGGTCGGTGCGCGCGAAGACCGAGATGACGTCGGCAATGCCGCCGTTGGTGATCCACATCTTCTCGCCGTTGATCACCCATTCATCGCCTTCGCGATGGGCGCGCGTCCGCAGATTGAACGAATCGGATCCCGCCAGCACCTCCGTCAACCCGAACGCACCAATCATGCGTCCCTCTGCCATCGGCACGAGATACTTCTTCTTGAGCTCTTCGGATCCGCCGAGATAGATCGCATTTGCCCCGATGGACTGGTGTGCGCCCATGAACGTGGCGGTCGACATGCATCCGCGTGCGATCTCCTCCTGCATCAGGCAATACCCCAGCTCCCCGAATCCGCCGCCGCCGTATTCCGGAGGAAATGCCGTGCCCATGAGGCCGAGATCCCGCATCTTGTCGATCAGTTCACGCGGAATCTTCTCTTCTTCGTCGATCTGATGGGCGATCGGTTTGATCTCAGCATTCACAAATTCCCGCACCATGGTGCGGAGCATCAGTTGTTCCTCAGAGAACTGAAACAGGGGCATACTCATTCACCTTTCTGGCCGACATAACTGACGACATCTTCACCGCCGTCCACTCCAATAACGTTTCCGGAGACCCAGAGTGCGCCATCCTCGCAGAGCAGCACCATCGCATGGGCCACATCTTCCGGAGTTGTCAGACGCCTGCCCGGATTTTTTGCGCGCGCCACCTCGAGCATCCGCACTGCGCCGGGGATCTTCCGCAGCGCGGGCGTGTCCGTCACGCCGGCCATCATGGCATTTGCCGTAATCCCGAACGGGCCAAGCTCCATTGCCAGCTGGCGCACATGTGACTCCAGGGCCGCCTTCGCGGCAGACACGGCACCATAGCTCGGCAGCACGCTGTGTCCGCCGGAACTGGTCATCGCGAACACCCGTCCCCCGCGCTTCATCAGCCCGCGGATCATCAGTCCCTGCATCCAGTACACAAGGCTGTGTGCCATCACGTCCAGTGTCATTTCCATCTGCGCCTGGGAGACCGCTTCATCCACTTTTTTTGCAATGAACGGCTTGAGCGTGCCGAACGCCAGCGAATGCATCAGGACTTTTACTGTGCCCCCCGGGCTCGCGGAGAAGCGTTCCTGGATGTCGTCCAGCGTTTCCGCCTGCTTGATGGTATCAGCCGCGTTGATATTATAAAAGACCGCTTCCCGCCCGAAATGCCTGATCTCTTTGATGATATGCTGCACAGCCGGCATCGTGGCCTGACGGTCCAGGTGCACGCCGAAAATGTTCATCCCGTGCCGGGCAAATTCCACAGCAGCGGCGCCGCCGAATCCGCTCGACGCTCCCAGGATGAGAGCCCACTCGTGGGGCTTGAAGCGGGGGTCCTGTTTCATGCAGGGTCCTTTCGTCTATTCGACTGTGACACTCTTTGCCAGGTTGCGCGGCTGATCCACATTCGTTCCGCGTTCGACGGCCATATAGTAGGCGAGCAGCTGGAGCGGGATGATATTCAGAATCGGACCGAAGAAGCCGTACGTGTGCGGCACGCGGATGACGAACTCGGCCATCTTGTCGATCTCACTGTCATCCTCATTCGCCACCGCGATGATGCGTCCCTTCCGCGCACGGACTTCCTGTATGTTGCTGATCACTTTCTCATAGATTCCGTCCCGCGGCACGATGAACACCACCGGCATGTTCCGGTCGATCAGCGCGATCGGGCCGTGCTTCATCTCCGCGGCGGGATACCCTTCTGCATGGATATAGGAGATTTCCTTGAGCTTCAGCGCCCCTTCCAGGGCCACGGGGAAATTCGACCCCCGGCCGAGGTAGAGGAAATTCCGTGCGTCCTTGAATTCACGCGCAATCTGCTGGATGGTGGATGTATCGCTCAGGACAGCGTCGACCTTTTCAGGCAGTGATGCGAGCTCACGCGCCAGCACCTGGCCCCGTTCCCTCGCCATTCCCCGGGCACGCGCGAGCAAAATGGTGATGAGCGCAAGCACCGTCAATTGCGAGGTGAAGGCCTTCGTGGATGCGACCCCGATCTCGGGTCCGGCATGAACGTACACACCGCCGTGCGATTCCCTGGCGATGCTGCTTCCCACGACATTCACGATTCCGAGAACCGTCGCGCCCTTGGACTTTGCATCGCGCAGGGCAGAAAGCGTGTCAGCAGTCTCTCCGCTCTGGCTGATCAGCAACACGACATCGTCGACATTGATGACCGGGTCCCGATACCGGAATTCCGACGCATATTCCACTTCGGTGGGGATCCGTGCGATCTGTTCCAGCATGTATTCACCGACCAGTGCCGCGTGCCACGACGTCCCGCAGGCTGTGAGGATCAGCCGCCGGGCACTGAGGAGGCGTCCCAGCGTGTTTTGCAGGCCGCCGAGCTTTACATCCCCCTCGTCCACCAGCAGGCGTCCCCGCATGGCATCATGAATCGTCTGCGGCTGTTCGTGGATCTCCTTCAGCATGAAATGATCGAAGCCGCCCCGCTCGATCTGCGAGAGCTCGAGGGTGACCTCGTGCACGGTCTTCTGCGTGTCCACATCCTCGATGGTCATGGTGCGGACATGATCACATGTCACGTCTGCGATTTCACCGTCGTCCAGATAGAGCACCTGCCTGGTGTGCGAGACGATGGCGGATGCATCGGATGCCACGAAGTTCTCGCCGTCGCCCACGCCGATGAGCAGTGGACTCCCCCTCCGCGCCGCAACGATGCGTTGCGGGTCTCGTGGTGAGATGACCACAATTCCGTATGTTCCCTGGACCTCTGAGAGGGCAAGTCGGACGGCAGTCGCGAGATCGCCGCATTCGTCGAACATGACCCCGATGAGATGGGCAAGCACCTCTGTGTCCGTCGCTCCAAGAAAAACATGCCCATCCCTGAGAAGTTTTGTCTTTATCGCAAGGTAGTTCTCGATGATCCCGTTGTGGACCAGTGCGATCTGTTTCTTCTGGTCCCAGTGGGGGTGCGCGTTGACGTCGTTGGGCTCTCCATGTGTCGCCCAGCGAGTGTGCCCCATACCCACATGGCTGAACAGCGAGCCGTCAGCTTTCCCCAGTGCCGCCGCCAGATCGGCCACTTTGCCGGCGTTCTTCTGTATGAAGAACTTATCGTCCCGGATGACCGCAATGCCGGCTGAATCGTACCCCCTGTATTCCAGACGGCGCAGGCCTTCGAGAATTATCGGAACGCAATTCTTGGATCCGATATATCCGACAATGCCGCACATAGTGTACCCCCGATGTGGTTGTGAGTAAGGAATAACATAGGAAAATCGCGGTAGGAAATCAACCAGGCCCGGGGCCTCTCCGTATGCCCAATACACCCATCATCCGCCCCGATCGCGCTCCATCCCGGCGGTGCGAATGATACAGGTCAGCACCACAGATGGTGCAGGCAGGATCCACCAAAATCGATTCACTTCGCAGTCCGGCTTCCAGCAGCTGCGTACGATTGACTTCTTTGAGATTGACGTAGTGTTGTCCGTCGCGCCGGACCACGCACGATTCAGGGAAGTGCGATGCGACTTTATGCCCAACAGCATAGCAGCAGACACCGGCGGAGGGACCGATGCAGGCAATCATGCCGGATACATTCGCCCCAAGCCTCTCAGCCATGAACTGGACCCCCTTTGCCGCAATCCCAGCTACACTTCCCCGCCATCCCGCATGCACCACACCGACAGCAGGCACGGTCGGATCCACGAGAAATACAGGCACGCAGTCTGCGATGGTCACGCACAGATACACGCCGGCGGCAGATGTGCACAATCCATCAGTATCATCCCATGTCCCCGGTCCGTCGATACACCTGATCGTGTCTCCGTGAACCTGCTTCTGCAAGGCCAGCTCATCCAGTGCGATCCCCAGCGCTCCGAAGAAACGCTTCCGGTTTTCGGTCACAGCCGAGGGATCATCCCCGACGGCATAGGAGAGGTTCATACCGAACCCGCCGTCGCTGACGCCACCCTGCCGGGTGCTGAGCGCACAGAGGAGAAACGGGTAGGCCTCCGCAAAGGCAGGACGGATGATCATGCCTGCCCCTGCTCCACGGGGATGTCCAGCGTTACCGTTGTCCCCTCCCCGACGGTACTCTCAATGGACACCGTTCCGCCCATGTCGGTGACAGTCTTCTTCACGATGGCCAGTCCGAGGCCCATGCCATCGGTCTTCGTCGAGAAATTCGGCTGGAAGAGCTTTTCCTTGACGTCGTCGGGAATCCCGTGGCCGAAATCCCGGAACGCGATCCGCACGCCCTGCGCGGAGCGGGACACGGTGATCTCCATCCGTCCGTTCTCGCCCATCGCCTGGACGCCGTTCCTGAGGATGTTGATGCACGCCCGCCGGAATTCTTCGCGGTCGGCCATGATCTCCGGCAGGTCCGGTGCTGCGCTCAGGTTGAACTCTACGCGGAAATCCTGACTGAACAGCTGCACGGCCTCTGCCACAACTTCTCCAGGCGGACATGGTGCGAGGGTGCGGCGGGGCATCCGGGCAAACGCTGAAAACTCCGACGCAATCCGGCTGAGCGCTTCGATCTGTCCGATAACGGTCTGCGTTACCTGCTCCAGTATCTCTCCGAAATTCTGCGCCCCATCCAGGTATGCCCGCCGGAGGTGCTGGATCGAGAGCTTCATGGGCGTCAACGGGTTCTTGATCTCATGGGCAACCTGCCTCGCCATCTCCTTCCATGCAAGTTCCCGTTCCACCTTCACCAGCGTGTCACGGTTCCGTTCCAGCTCGCGCGTCATGGTATCAAACGACTGAACCAGCTCGCCGATCTCGCCGTCTGCGCGCGGGAGACGTTGACTGATGTGCAAATCTCCCTTTCCGACGTCCCGGGCAATGGCAGTGAGCTGGAGAACCGGCGACGCGAACCTGTGCGCCAGGACCGGCATGATGACCAGCATCGCGAGAAGCACGGCCGCATACACACCAAAGAGCACGGCATGGCGCTCGACAAGCTTCCGTTCCAGCTCATCCTGACGGAACAGTGTCGGGACAGACACGACGCCGATAATCCCTCCGGCCGCGTCCAGCACCGGTCTGTAGCCGACTGCATAGCGGAACAGGCCGATATGTTCTGTTTCCACATGGAACCACCTCCCGCCGAGCACCACTTCGGCATATGCGCTTCCGCTGATGCGGGAGTCCAGTAGCCCCGCAGTATACAGTTCCGGCCGGCTGCTGATGCGCAGCATGTTCCCCACGAACAGATTGAAATCGGTGCCGGCATTTGACGCGATGAGTTCCACGCGATCGGGACGGACCTCCAGTTCAGACGAGGCGTCTGCGTGTTCACCAATGCCCGCGATATCCTGAGCAATCCCGGCTGTCTGGTCCTCCAGGCGGAGTGCCATGCTCTCCATCATGCGGTCGCGCACATCCAGCTGACTGTAGACCAGCAGGACGGCGAGCGGCAGAAGGACTGCAAGCAGCATGGTCCCCAGGAGCCTGTCTCTGAAACTGAACCGCCAGCGGCGCTCCTTCATCCATGCACGGAAGAGAACCGCAGTCCCCCAGAGGAGCAGGAGAAGAACATACACCGCGCCAACCTTGACGAGTCCCACGAGACGGAGGAGAGGTCCGAGCCGCTCGAGGCTCAGCCCGATCGTACCCCGCCCTCCCTCTCCCCGTACCGCGTAGAAGGTCTCGTACGAAACACCGCCGATTTCCTCTTCCTTCCACATCATCGGAGGTTTCAGCGTGGGAAGTGTCTCCAGCAAATCGGCTGCCAGGACGTGAGTGAACGGGAACCCTTCGTCGGTAGACCGCAGGTAGAGTCCGTCGCGGTACTCGGTGATGGTTATCGGGCGGTAGAAGGACTCGAGCGTCTCACGTGACGAGCCGCGCAGGACCGAGGGATTGTCGC
The DNA here is from genome assembly GCA_017860635.1 of Bacteroidota bacterium. Classification (GTDB taxonomy): domain Bacteria; phylum Bacteroidota; class Ignavibacteria; order UBA10030; family UBA6906; genus JAGDMK01. The sequence continues at coordinate 21,650 of JAGDMK010000039.1, read as the reverse complement.
CGCGGAACAACTGTTCCTCACCGGCCGCAACGGTGACCCGTACATGTCCACGGAATGACCCGGATGCATCTGGCCCCCGATCGCGAACCTGCTTACCTCGTTTCCTTCTTCATCCAGGAGCTCGAACAATGATGAATACCCTTCCCGGCATGCAGCACTCTGCGTCCATGCACGGAGCGCAATGGACTCGCGGTCTCGCTGTCCATTCACTTCCCCCGATGCGTTGATGATCTGCTGCATCCCTTCCTCCACGATGAACTTCAACCATCCATCCACCGGACGGAGGACTTCTTCCGCGAAGGTCTCGACCTTGCTGCGGTCGCGTTCCCGGATCTGTCCGTCGAAGAGAGGAAGCAGAATGATTGCAGAGAAGACGGCAACACCGAGCTGTCTGGATGCCGGTGCCGCCAGCCGGGCAGAACCGGGAGCACTTGTGCTCATCCACCAGAGGAGAAGGGCGCCGGCACCAAAGAGCATACGGAACACCAGCGAGACCAGCGGTTCGGGCTGCAGGCCCATCCCCACTGCCGCCAGAAACAGCAACGCTGCTGCAACCCACCATCCCAGGATGCGCACGATCCGGCCGACGATCTCCGCGGTGAGAGCAGCCAGCACGGCTGCGAGAATCACGGCATCCAGAAGAAGCAGCCCCATCGGCAGGGGAGGCCAGAGCACGGCAGGATCTCCGATCGTCAGGCTGGAATCATAGAGCATGCTGCGCACCACGGCGGCAAACCCGCGCAGGAGAAGAAATGGAAGAACGGCAAGGACCACCGACGTGCTCACGCGGATCCACCGCGGCCACGGCTGTGCAGCAGACCGGACCGTCAGCAACTCCGCCGGACGCACAATGAGGAAGAAATTCGCGGCAACGGTCGCAACAGAAAGCGTCAGGTCACCGATGGACCTGGCAAGTCCGCCTCCGAATGTGGAGGCATACAGCATTGGGTCGAAGATCCCCCCGGCGAAAAACCGGCCGGGAACATCCAGCCAGAGGAGTCCGTACCGGAGAAGCCAGAGCATCACCGTGATTGCCAACGCGCGGCTCAATCGGGTCGGAGCCTGGTGAAGAACTCCCAGCATTCCCAGCGCGACCAGAATGATCAGGAGCGCCTCAAGGCCGCGATAGAGCTCATCATAGCGTGCCGCCAGCCGCTCGGCAACATCCGCGCGTGATGTCCGGCCCACCTGAACGGTGCCGACACGTGAGCTGTCGATTCCATACAGTGGCGCCGTATTCCAGAGCGTATCCGCAGCGAGCGCCGTGTCGGGGGGGAAGACGAAGCGTACCGGGACTCCGAGATTCTCTGTCAACTCTTCGGCAATTCCCGAACGACCGAGGAATCTGTTTCTGAGAGGAGAAGCCATTTCGATCGTCTGCCGCACGACCACCGCACCGACGATACGTGTGTCATGACGGACCGGAATAGCCAGAAAGAGCTGGGATGAAACGGCGGACCGGGAAACGAACGATGTCATCTGGCCCGCGAGAGCAATGAGGACCTCGCGCCGGCCGCTGCTTCCGCCCTGCCCCGCCCACGCGACGAGTTCTCCCTGATGATCATAGAGCTCAATCCCGACGCCGGCCGTCCGTGCCGCATGTGTTGTCGCCGCAAAAAGTGGACGGCGGTCCGTGGTGCTTCCGTCCAGATAGTGCTGGACTTCGCCCTGCTGACCTACCTCAACCGCAAGCCGCCGCGCCAGACGCTGTTCATCGCCGAAGGCCCGGACTGCCGCCGACAGCTGCTCCTGTCCGGTTTTGTCCTGCACGGCAGGCCAGTCGCTGTCAAGCCGGCTCGTGTGTATCCATTCGATCAGGTGAGCGAGCAGGAGAAGAATGACGCACGCACCGAATATCAGCATGAATGTACGCGAGCGTCGCGCGTGAAGCAGCCCGGACAAGATGCGCGTAGCCATTGGTTGTTAGTAGATGTTCAGGTGGGAAATCTGCCACCGCTCGCCTGATTTGTGCAGGGCGATGTAGACCTGAAGGTTCTCACGCATTCCTTTCAGTGCAAACGTCGCAGCGCCCGTGGCATACGGCGCTCCATCGGTTGAACCATACGTGCTGAAGAGCACGGAAACCGGCTTCCGCACTTTCAGGAAGGACGTAAGAATGTAGTAGGCCTGTCTGGCACTGTAGTATCCCGGTTCACCTCCGCGAAGCTGCATGGAGACACTGGGCGCAAAGTGCTCTGAAAACGATTCGACGCTTCCCTCCGGGAGGTTCTGCTCCACAAGCGTGAAGAGGCGCATGGCGGGCACAGGGATTGCCTCTCTTCCCTGTGAAGGAATCAGGCGCTGATGCTGAACGGGGCTGCGCAGTTGCCAGCCCCCATCAACAAACGCGGGCAACTCCTCCGGTAAGACCATCTGGGGTTCCAACCAGGAGCTGCCCGCACTCAATAGTAGCATCACGATAACCGCCACACCCACAGTCCAGCCTCTCATTAGGTGGTGGGAAAAAGTACGCCTTGCCGGACTGAAAGTCAACTCATCGGTACTCTCAACTTTTGTCCTCGGCTGCCACTCAATCTGCTCTCCCGTACCGCCTCTCCCGGATGCGGCTCATCTGTACAGCTGTCGTTATTGCGTTCTTTCGATGCTGGCACTACGATGTTCTGCAACCGACTTCCTGTCAGCCGCAGGAGCCCTCTTGAGGAGCCGGTTCGACGGAATCAGCTGGTATGCCCAGTCAAACACTACCCGCCCGGGAGACAGAGCCGACACCCGGAATTTCGCGTAGTGATCATCCCACGTCCAGACGACATAGGTGTGTCCGGCATAGAGTTCGACCTCATGGTCTGCCGACCACCCGTTGAGGGGAGCTGTGCCAATGTTCAGAATTGAGGAGGTCGGACCCATGTCCTGAATGTCCGTGTCCGTATCCACGCGCATCACGGTGCTGCCGTTCCCCGCGACATAGTACATATCCGCATACGTTTCGTCGATGGAGACCACAGAGTACCGGGAGAAATCATAGGCGCTCTGCGCCGGCGATGCCGTGGCATTGTACAGCAGAACGTCGTACCCCTCAGGCCGCGGAATATCATACGCGACGTCGTTGCTCAATTCGCTCTCGTTCCCGTCATAGTCATAGGCCGTTACGGCATAGTAGTACAGATTGCCGTTCCGTGCCCCGTCATCCAGGAAATACGGCCCGCTGGTGGATGCGATGAATTCATAGTCGCCGTCATAGCTGGAACTGACGTAGACGTTGTACCCGTCAAGGTCAGGTTCCCGGTTGTCATCCCAGAATAACTCGATGAAGTCGTCCCCGGTGGCAGTCCTCAACCCGGTCGGCGCTGACGGCGGATCCATGTCAGGATGGTGCAGCCAGTCATGGCAGCCGGGTGTGACCGCGACCAGCAGGATCAGCGAGAGTGTTAAGAGTGACGTTTTCATGGGTGCCTCGTACTGTCGTTCCACTTGTGCTTCTGTGACTCACCTTCATGAAGGTCAAATCACATGCCATATGGAAACGCGCCGGCGATCCTTCAAAACTGACCAAATCCGGCGCGTTCTCGACAGTATTGTCCTCGGTACTGCTCAAGCGTCCAATTTTCAGGACGGCGTGGACCAGTGCACCTGTCCGTTGTTCAGGACTCCGATCGGCCGGCCGGTAAGGTGATAGCCGCCGAACGGGGTATTGCGGGAATGCGAGCGGAATGACGGCGGATCGACGACCCACTCTGTGACGGGATCGAGGAGGGAGAGATTGGCCATTTCCCCCTCTTCGATCTTGATGTCCGGGAGATGGAGGATGCGCCGCGGATTCAGGGAGAACTTTTCCACGAGCTGGTACAGTGACAGCACGTTTTTGCCCAGCAGCTCGGTCAAAGCGAGTCCGCCGATGATGCCGAAAGGCGCGACCTGGAACTCGACTTCTTTCTCATCGAACGAGTGGGGCGCATGATCGGTCGCAATGGCATCGATCGTTCCATCCCTTCATTGCCTCCACATCGTCCTGTGTCCGGAGCGGGGGATTCATCTTGAAGTTCGTGTCGAACGAGCGCAGGGATTCGTCCGTGAGGACAAAGTGATGCGGCGTCACTTCGCATGTAACGTGCACACCGTCTGCCTTTCCCTTGCGGATTGTGGCAAGCGTTTCGGCCGTGCTGACGTGCGCGACGTGATACAATCCGCCCGTGTAAGCAGCAAGGCGGATGTCGCGCGCCACCATGATCTCCTCGGCGAGCCGGGGGATCACCGGTAGGCCAAGGGACGTTGCCACAAACCCCTCATTGGCCACACCCCCTTTGCTCAGTGCGGGATCCTGTGCATGCTGGATGACGGGTTTCCCGAACATCGCGCTGTATTCCAGCGCCCGCCGCATGAGTTCGGTGTCGGCGACCGGATCACCATCATCAGAGAATGCCACGGCGCCCGCAGTGGCGAGCTCTGCAAGGGGTGCAAGGTGTTCTCCCTTGCGTGCCATGGTGACCGCGGCAACGGGATAGACATCCACGAGCCCGCCCAGGGCAACCTTCGCCCTGGCCTGGATGAACCGTATCACCGATTCATCATCGATAGGAGGGTTTGTATTGGGCATACAGCAGACGGCCGTGAAGCCTCCGGCTGCAGCCGCGGCACAGCCGCTCGCGATGGTTTCTTTGTATTCGAAGCCCGGTTCCCGGAGATGGACGTGCATGTCGATGAACCCGGGCGCAATCACTTTCCCCCGGAGCTCGATGACCTGGGCGCTGGCAGACGTGAGGCTGTGTCCAATGCGGTCAATGCGGCCGTCCGTGATCAGCAGATCAAGCGCTTCATCACGCCCGGTCAGGGGGTCAACGAGGCGGCCGTTCTTCAAAAGGAGTTGCATGATCAACACCTCATAGGATCGATGGTCGGTTACGTTCGTGAAGAAAGCAGATAGAGCACAGCCATGCGGATGGCGACGCCGTTGAGCACCTGCTGCAGAATCACCGAGTGCTCGCTGTCCGCCACATCCGCCGAGATTTCCACGTCCCTGTTGATGGGTCCCGGATGCATGATGGTGATCGTCCGTCCGGCTTTTTCCAGCCGCTTGCGCGTGATGCCATAGAAATTGTGGTACTCGCGGAGCGACGGGAACAGCCGGCCCGCATCGCGTTCGAGCTGGATTCGCAGCACATTCAGGACATCCACCGATGGGAGCACGTCGTCGATGTGATGACAGACTTCCACGCCCAGCCGTGTTATCTCGCGCGGTATCATGGTGGCCGGTCCGCACACCGTGACCCGCGCTCCCATGGTTTTCAGGCCGAAGATGTTTGAACGGGCGACACGGCTGTGTGAGATATCTCCCAGGATGCACACATGGAGGTCCTGCAGGCGCCCGAGTTTCTCCCGGATCGTGTACATGTCGAGAAGGGCCTGCGTCGGGTGCTCATGAGAACCGTCGCCCGCATTGATCACATTTGCCTCGATGACGCGGGAGAGGTAGTGGGGCGCGCCCGCGGCGGAATGCCGCATGACAACCATGTCCACTTTCATGGCTTCGATATTCCGGGCGGTGTCCTTCAGCGTCTCTCCCTTGCTCACGCTGCTGCCCGTGGCGGCAAACCCCAGCACGTCAGCCGACAGCCTGCGCTCGGCGAGTTCGAACGACAACCGGGTCCGCGTGGAATTCTCGAAAAACATGTTGGCTACGGTCTTCCCCGTCAGGGGAGGAACTTTTTTGATCGGTCGATCCAGGACCTCACGGAAACTCACTGCGGTATCAAGGATGAGCTGAATATCCTCACGCCGCATCCCGTCAAGTCCAAGGAGGTGTCTGCTCTGCAACGGCATAGGTGTTCTTCCTGAGTGGTCAGTATCTTATTCTTCTGGATGCATCAAGAGCACTGCGTCTTCCCCGTCAACTTCCTTGACATGAACGCGGATGGATTCCTGTGCGGCGGTGGGAATGTTCTTTCCCACATAATCGGCACGGATCGGAAGTTGCCGGTGCCCACGGTCAATTAACACCGCCAGCTGGATCGTCCGCGGACGACCAAGGTCGATCAGTTCATCCAGCGCGGCACGGATGGTCCGTCCGGTGAACAACACATCATCGATCAGGATGACGTCCTTCCCGGAGATGTCGAACAGGATGTCTGTCCCCTTGAGCTGCGGCTGTTCGAGCTTGCCCAGCAGATCGTCACGGTAGAGCGTGATGTCCAGCGACCCGATCTGCAGCGTCGTGTGTTCCACCTCCTCGATGATCCGGGCGATGCGGCGCGCGATGAACTCCCCGCGCGTGCGTATGCCCACAATGACGATGTTGCCTGCACCTCTGTTTTTTTCCAGGATCTCATGGGCAAGCCGGATCGTGGTACGGTCGAAACCGTCCTGATCAATGATCTGCGCTTTTAATCGTCTCATGCGTGTGTTCCTATATGAGGAGAGAGAAGACACCGGGGGGAGAAAAAGGAAAAACCTCCGCATGGCCGTTGCACACGGAGGTTGTCGAAGTCGTCGGTCAGGAAGCACATTGGGGAAGCCCTTCCCTGCCTCTCCTCGGGCAGGATTTAAAGGGGTGGGCGATATAGGACTTGAACCTATGACCTCACGGATGTGAACCGTGCGCTCTGACCAACTGAGCTAATCGCCCATCGATTGGTCCCAATATACGCATTTGGCCCCGTTCATGCAAGCGGACTGTTCGGCTCGATTTTTCCGTGAGGCGACGAATTACCGGCACTATAGTTTCGGACGCTTGAAGATGTAGTAGTAGTCCTTGCCATACGGCGTCACCACCGCAAGCTCCCATCCCTCGGCACCGATGGTGTTCAGCTGCGCAATGTTGAGGTTCGCCGCATCGCGGTACTCCCAGACGACGTGCTGCTGCTTGGGACGTTTATCCTGCTGGGCGTCCGCCGCCCGAACAAGCACAAATGCGGCAACGACGCTGAGGACAATGAGCAATGCCATTCGTACACGCTTCATAGGATTCTCCATGAATTCAGATGTCAGTCTGTACGGTCAAGCCGAAGAATCTGTTGGATGTTGCGATGGAGTTGTTCAGCAGAGTACTCTTCTTCACCCTGAAGCACGTAGTGCTGGAGGAACTCCCGGCAGATTTCCATCGCGGACCGGCCGACGTTGGCGGGCTTGGCCGCCTCCTTGATGCAGTAGTTTGCAGCCGACTTGATCCCCTTCGTCCACACCTGCCGCCCCTCTTCCCGGACACCAAGCAACGCGCCCAGGGGCATGTCCCGGCGGGTCAGCGTGGGCTGCAGCTCTCTGTAGTGAATCTGCAGGTAGTTCATTCCGCCGATGATCCGCCGGTAACGCGAGATGCCGGCATCAACTTCCCTGAGCAGGCGCAGCTTCTCTGCACCTTCTTCGCTGGTCAGCTGCTCATCCCGTTTTGCATAGCGCACACGCATCCTTTGCTGATCCCGTGTGGTAATCTCGCTCTCCAGCGGAGAGGCAAACTGATTCTCCTCAATCTCCCTTTTCAGATCTTCCAGCTCGGCCAGCGTGGCCGCGGTTTTCGACTTCAGATCAGAAACAGTGAGCGTCTCCTCCCCTGTTTCGCCTGCGACGGTCAGCGTGATTTTCCCGCCCTCGGGCCGCCGTACCCTCACAACGTGCAGATCATCCAGCACATTCAGAAACTGCTGCTCGGTCATCCAGATCCCCGGTGTGCGCGCTCGGGAAAGTACCATCCTGCATCCTTTCTCTGCTCTCCGCGGAAGCAGCCTGATCGGGTCAGTCCCCTCCCGCGTCAACCAACGCTGCAAGTTGTGTACCATCACGAAATACTGGCAAAATCAGGTCAGGAAGTGGCGGGAGGAGGGGGTATCGCGCGCGAAAGACCAATATTAGCCACGTGTTTCATCATCCTGATCCATGGTAAAGTACTCCCGGATCCTCTCAGAGGTCTTCTGGCCAACGACTTCCGCGAGCTGTTCAGGTGAAGCGAACTTCACTCCCTGGACCGAGCCGAAGGCCTCCAGGAGCTCCTTTGCCCGCTTTTTCCCGATCCCCGCAATCAGGTCCAGCTCTGTCTGCAGCGTCCGCTTCTCGCGAAGGGATCGGTGGTATGTGATGGCAAAGCGGTGCGCCTCATCCCGGATCTGCTGAAGCAGACGGAGTCCACCCGAGGCCTTGGCGATAAGTACCGGCTCACTCACCCCCGGCAGAAACACTTCTTCAAGGCGTTTTGCGAGACCGATTACCGGCTGGGATGACAGGCCCAGCCGCGTCAGGACCTCAACCGCACTTGAGAGCTGTCCTTTCCCGCCGTCCACCATGAGCAGATCCGGCGGGGTCGTCTGTTCACGGAGAATGCGCGTAAATCGCCTCTCGACCACCTCGCGCATGCTCGCGAAATCATCGGGCCCGGCCACTGCACGGATCCTGAACTTGCGATACTCGCTCTTCCGGGGCTTCCCGTCCACAAACACCACCAGCGATGCTACCGCATCGGTCCCCTGTGTATTGGAGATGTCTATACACTCGATCCGGCGCGGCGGTGCCGGCAGGCGGAGGTCCTGCTGGAGTGCGGTGACGCGGTGAGGCAGGCTCTCTGCCCTCTTCATCCGCTGGATCTTTAACTCGTCCAGGAGAAAACGCGCGTTGTTCCGTGTCAGCGCGACCAGCTTCGCTTCTTCCCCTTCGACGGGAACGCGGAGCGACACTGAGGCGCCGCGGCGGCGCGACAACCACTCCTGTAATGCCTCTGTGTCCTCGGCTTCGGAAGGCAGGAGTATCTCCTGGGGCACATCATCGGATTCCAGGTACTGCTGCTGGACCAGCGTCTCGAGGATTTCTGCAGATGGTTTGTCCTCCACACCGCTCATGTAGTAGTGGTGTCTCCCGATGAGTTTCCCGTCACGGACCTTGAATATCGCCCCGCACGCATCGTCCCCTTCCGCCGCAAACGCGATGATATCCCGGTCTGATGCATCCAGATCTACGGCCTTCTGTCTCTCTGCATACGCCTGCAGGCCCTTGATGCGATCACGCACGAGGGCGGCTTCTTCAAACTTCCGCTGGTCCGCGTATGCTTCCATGTCCCTGCGCAGCGCGGCAATCAGCGCCTCGGTCTTCCCCTTCAGCAGGGTGACCACCTGTTCGATCATCGCGTTGTACCGCTCTTCTGTCACCAATCCTTCGCACGGACCTTCGCACTTCTTGATATGGTAGTCCAGGCAGAGCTTCACTTTCCGCCGGGCAATGGTGTCCGCATCCAGCACGAAGTTGCAGCTCCGGATCATGAAAAGATCACGGACAGCTTTCAGTGCAGCACGGACATTCTTGACGTCGGTGTAGGGACCGAAGTACCGGGAGCCGTCGCGCCGGATCTGCCTTGTGACGAAGACTCGAGGGAACGGTTCGTTCGTGACAACAATGTACGGATAGCTCTTGTCGTCCTTCAGATTGACGTTGTACCGGGGCTTGAGCTTTTTGATCAGATTCGCTTCGAGGATCAGCGCCTCGACTTCCGAATCTGTGACGATGATCTCCAGGTCTGTGGCTTTGGAGAGCATCTGCTCGATCCGTGGATCAAGAGAACGGGATTTCTGGAAGTAGCTTCTCACGCGGCTGCGAAGACTCTTGGCCTTCCCCACATACAGCACCTTCCCCTGCGCATCTTTGTGCTGATAGACACCCGGGCCTGCGGGCAACGACTCGAGTTTCTCCTGAAGAGAGATGTCTTCGGCCGCGATGCGGATCGTCAGTGTGGGTGTAGTCATAAGCCAGCAGTCGTTACAATATCATGGACAATCAACGAACCGGTGTTACTCCCCTGGCGCGCTGCCCGGGCAGGTGTCCTGCGCGGGCACGTCTGCTGCACGGACACGCGTGCTGTGCGGACACGCGTGCTGTCCAGACACGTGTGCTGCGCGGGCACGTCTGCTGCGCGGACACGTGTGCTGCGCGGACACGTCTGCTGCACGGACACGTGTGCTGCGCGGACACGTCTGCTGCACGGACACGCGTGCTGCGCGGACACGTCTGCTGCACGGACACGTGTGCTGCGCGGACACGCGTGCTGTGCTCCCAACGTCATCTCAGTAGGACCATGGCCCTGGTCCCGCGCCACGTCCCGATGTCCAGCCGGTAGTAATAGACACCGCTGGACAGTGCTCTCGCTTCGAACTCAAAAGACGACACACCCGGCGGCTGCCTGCCGGCAACGGCACGGTATACCTCCCTGCCGAGAAGATCAAACACCACGAGCGTCACATCCACTCCGGTGTGAGAACTTTCCGTGCCTGCGGGAACCGTATAGCGAATCGTTGTGGATGCATTGAACGGGTTGGGATAGTTCTGTTCCAGAACAAACGATCCCGGAGAGGCGGTTTTGAGGACGGCGGTAACAGTCCGGTCGATCTGCTTCAAGACCCATCCGTCGGGATCGAGCGTGACGCTGTCGGGAACAAACGAGGGAGCGAACGTGTAGGACTGGCTCTGGCTGCTGTTCTGCACAGCCACCGTGGTATCACGACCCGGACCGTGTATCTTCAGCGTCAGCGGCATCGTAAAGAGGGACCAGTCCAGTGATTGCTCCTGCGTGAGCGTCACGATGAGGCTGTCTCCTGTCCACAGCTGCCTGACACCATAGATCGGCCAGCCCTTCCCATAGATCCACTGCTGGAAGAACCAGTCCATGGCAACACCCGTGACCGAATCGACGGCTGCCTGGAAGTCCGCCGTTGTGGCATTCCCCCCGCTATGCTTCGCCCGGTATTCCCGGAGTATGCGGAAAAACAGCGAGTCTCCCACGACACCCCGGAGTGTGTGGAGCACCCACGAACCTTTGCCGTAGACGACATCGTCGAAGAGATTGAATCCCTGAGTCACCGGATCGTACACCGCCCCCTCCCACGAGCTGTACATAAAGTGCAGATGTGCCTCCTCCATGTACGATTTGAGTGCGGGCCTCCCTCCTTTGTGCTCTGCCCACAGCGCCTCGCTGTAGGAGGCGAAGCTTTCATTGAGCCAGATATCCGGCCAGGTCGCACACGTCACGAGGTCTCCCCACCACTGATGGGCCAGCTCATGCACCACCACCTGCTCATCCGTTTTCAGATATCGGTTCAATGTTGTTATTGTCTGGTGCTCCATGCCGCCGTACCCGAACGGGACAACTGCCGTCATGCCGTATTTGTCGAACGGGTACGGACCCAATAGTGAGGACAATGCTTCGACCATGGACCGGACAGTCGGGAGGTACTGTGCGGTTTCCAGTGAATCAGGTGGCCAGACGTAGTACTGGAGCGGGATCGTGTCACCGGGGGCACGGACAAAGGGGAGCGTCGCTACGGTGAAACGGGACGCCGTGACACTCATCAGATACGGCGCAATTGGATGGGATTCGTGCCAGTGCCACGTCACGTTCCCAGCAGGGCCAGGCGTGACGGACACAAGCTTCCCGTTTGAGGCAGCGACGTATCCTGAGGGGACCGTAATCCTCAGCTCCGCCGTGGCCTTGTCCCAGGGCTCGTCGTGGCACGGCATCCAGTACCGTGCGTCTGAAGGCTCTGACATGGTATAGCCGAGGTTGGACGGAATCCCCAGCGTGTCAAGAAAGAAGTAGTACCCCCACCGGGATCCGGGACGGCTGACGCCGGGCAAGCGCCGATAGTCAATCCGCACTGTCAGACTCTCGCCGGGCATGAAGAGGCGCCCCGCCGGATGGACGATGGCCACCTTCTCATGTACAGAATCTCTCTCAACCGTGCACCGTGTGCCGTTCACAAACGCCGAATCGATGTCGAGCTGTGCGGAATGAACAGGTATCCGGTCTGTTCCCCCTCCCGCAGCCGGCGGGATCCGTACCTGCATCGTCATCCTCCCCCCGAGAAATCCGTCTGTCATGCCAAGCGTGATGGCAAGATCGTAGTGCAACACATCAATGCCACTGTCTGCTGGTGTGGAGAACGGGCTGGAAGATTTGCGATCGGACAGGGTCTGCTTGCTGAAGCCAGTCTGCCCATTTCCCCATCCGCAGATGCCGGACATCACGACCAACACCGTCAGCACGGACACACGCTTCAGCAACGCGTGCCACCGGACGAACGGGCGCACAGAGTCAACGAGAAAATCGGGCATACAGGGCTTTCCCATTTGCCACAAGAAGTCCCGTGAAGACCATCGCCGCGCCAGCGAAGACGCCCGAAGGCATCCGCTCCTTGAGCACCAGGAAGCCGAGGAGGACGGCGACGATGGGATTGATAAAGCTCGAGAGCGACAGGTAGACCGCATCGATCCGCTTGAGCAGCCAGTAGTTTGCGACAAATGTCACGACTGAACCAATCACCGTCAGATACAACAGCGATACAACCGCTGCGCTCGTCCAGGTTGCGCTCAGATCACTCTCCACGACTGCACTGAGCGCCAGAAGCATCACACTGCCCATGGCCATGCCGACGAAGTTCATCGCGATGGGACTCACCGGATCGCCGACTTTCTTGATGATGATCAGCGCCAGAGCCTGAAGAAACGTGCTGACGATCATGGCAGCCATGCCGAGAAACGCCCGGGGATCGGAGATGGATGTCTCTGCAGAAAATATGATCACCACACCGGCAAATCCAAGAAGCACGGCAATGATCTTGAACACTGTGAGGGGCTCGTCGCGCAGCATCAGATGCGACAGGAGGGCGACCCAGAGCGGGTAGGATCCGAACAAAATGCTGCTCAATCCGGTCGGGATGTATTGCTGCCCCCAGTACACCAGCGCAAAGGGAATGCCGACGGTGAGGACCCCCAGCGAAAGGTAAACGTTCCGGGCATCTTTTGTCCGCGGCACAGGGATGTGACGGATCCGGACGATCCCGTACAGGATCACAGCCGCGAGACTGCAGCGGATTCCGGCGGAGAGGAACGGCGGGATGGTCTCAAGACCAATCCGGATGGCCAGCCATGTGGTCCCCCACACTGTCGAAATGATGGCGAAGGCTATCCATATCATTGTCCGTTCAGATTTTGCCATGGGAAAAATATACCGAATTCCTGAGAAAGAAGGCAGGGGATGGATGCCGGCAACAGACAGACGCCGGCACCCTTGACCAGCTATCCAGGACTTCGGCACGTTGACCTTTTCCCGGAATGTATCCACATTGTCGGAGATACGAGGAGGAGGCTATGGCGCGTGCGGGGTTGGTGGCCGCGTTGATGTCTATCGTGATGTTGTGTATCGTGATGCCCGGGATGCTGTTCGCGCAGGGAAGATATTACATCAGCCGCCACGTCACGCTCCCGGTGCGCCTGGTGTTCACCCCGTCAAGCGCGATGCCCGTTGCCGTGAACCGTGAGGACGTCAAAGCAATCGGCATGGGAAGAGCACAGGTCGCACTCGGCACGTCCTTCACTGCCCTCACCTATAACCCCGCGCTGCTCGCACGCGACCGTTTCGCACTCGAGGTTCCGAGCCTTCAAGCCAGTCTTCCTGCGGAGACCTATGACGCCGTGCTGTTCCTTCAGGACAACATCGAGGAGTTCAAACAAGCGTTCTTCCTGACCGACGTCCGCGATGGCATCAACCAGTTCAACGGGGCGGCGACAAATCAGGACCGGCTGAACGCACTGTATCGTATCCAGCAGGGCCTTCAGTTTCCGCGCGGGCTCCTCGACAACGTCATCGGCCCGAGCACGAGCCCGAAAACACACGGCGTTCTCGTCATTCCTTCAATCACCGCGCAGTTCGGGCACTGGGGCGTCGCCCTGCATGCCAACCTGCAGTCCGGCTTCCAGGTGATACAGAGCAGCACGTTCGAGGCTCTTTCCGCGATCCAGATCCCGACCACGCTGGATGACCGCGCGGCAATTGCACGCGCTCTGACACAGCTCGCCGCTGTGCTTCAGACAATCACCAACAATGATGGGTCGTTCTCCCTCGATGAGGCCCTGCCAAAGGCCTTTGCGGTGTCGTATCTGGATATCGTCGGCACTGTGGGATACGGGCAGCCGGTCACACCCGATCTCAGCGTTGGCGCCGCACTGAAGGTGATCAACCGGCGGTTCTCCACGAAGCGGATGGCAGCAGACACGTTCGACGAAATCCTCACCGAGGTGCGCAAGGACTTTGCGGCGAACATCACGGGGATCACGTTTGATGTGGGAGGCTTGTACCGTTTCTCCAAACCCGGCATAGAGGTGGGCCTCTCGGTGCAGAACATCCTTCCGTTCAAGACCATCACCTCATCCATGAACGCCGAGTTCGCCCAATCGACGATCTCCTATGACCGCGATCTGGACGGGCAGATCATCACGGATGCGGCGGGGGATACAGCGCTGGTCCATACGGAGCAGAGGCTCCGCTTCGACCACCCCTTCGAACTCCAGCTCCCTGTGATCGTCAATATAGGAGCCAGTTATGCCATCACACCCGAATGGAATGTCGCAATCGATGTGACCGACCTTGCACGGCAGGACATCCGGTACGAGAACTACTTCGACCGGCTCCGGTGCGGTACTGAATACCGCCTCGAGGCAATGGAACAAGTGCTGGGGATTACAGGGAGGATCGGGATGGCGGACAGGCAGTGGACACTCGGACTCGGATTCAACGTGTTTCGCGTGCTGCAGGTCGATGCGGCATACGCACACGACAGCTACGTAAACGCCCGCTCATACTTCCTTCAGGCCCGGCTGGGTTGGTAGGGGAACTGCGCATTCTTCAGGGGAGCCCCGTGGCAATCGAGAGTTGCGCCGCTCGGTATCGGACCTCTTACGAATTCAGCGCAGCTGACGGGCGCGTTCGCCCACTCTGCGGTTGAGCCTCCTCCGGGCCCGGCGCCTCAGGGCGTCTCCCCGCCGCCGTAACCCAGACGCTGAAGCCATTCCGGTTTCTCACGCCACTTCTCGCGCACTTTGACGTGCAGCTCGAGGAAGACCGGGTGCCCCAGGAACCCCTCGATATCCTTGCGGGCCTGACCGCCGAGCTCCTTGAGCATTGCCCCCTTTTTCCCGATCAGGATCCCCTTCTGGGAATCCCGTTCCACGTAGATGTCCGCCGCAATGAACCACTTCCCATGGGCGCGCTCCTTGAACTCCAGCACCTCCACGGTGGTGGCGTAGGGCACTTCTTCATGGCATGCGCGGAAGACCTTCTCACGGATGATCTCCGAGACAAAGAACCGTTCGCTCTGCTCGCTGACGATATCCGGAGGGTAGAGAGGAGGATGCACGGGAAGCAGAGGGATGAGCGTCTTCTGCAGATCCTGCGTTCCTTCGCCGGTCAGTGCGGAAATCGGGAAGATCTCGCGGAAGGGAAAAGCGTGTGAATAGAATTCAATGACCGGCAGGAGCATCGACTTTTCCACAAGGTCGATCTTGTTGATGACCAGGATGACCGGCTTCCGGAGTTCCTGCAGCCGCCGGAACGCTTCGGCATGTGCAAGGTCGGATCCGGTCTTGGGGTCGAGTGCGTCGATCATGAACAGCAGCACATCAGCGTCAGCAATGGCCCGGCCGGCAAACTGCATCATCGCCTCCTGGAGAAGATAGCGCGGCTTGATGATGCCGGGAGTATCGAGGAAGATGATCTGGTGAGTTTCCTCGGTCAGGATGCCGAGGATCCGGTGCCGGGTGGTTTGTGGTTTGCTGCTGACAATGGAAATCTTCTGTTTGAGGATCCGGTTGAGGAGTGTCGATTTGCCGACATTCGGCTCACCCATGATGGTCACGTATCCCGCCCGGAACGAGGGTCCTCCGAACGGTCCAGCCGGTTCTTCATGCACTACGGAGTCGATCGCGCCCCTCCTTCATCCATTCCATCACCAAAGAGAATCCTTGATTTTCTAGACACACGTTTCAGACTCCTGTTCTACAGCGCCGCTTCTCCAGACTCTCCCGTCCTCACGCGCACCGCGTCCTCCACTGCCATGACGAAGATTTTGCCGTCACCGACCTGCCCGGTCTTCGCCGTTCGCACGATGGTGTCCACCACCTGTGCTTCAAGGCTATCCGGCACCACCACTTCCAGTTTGATCTTTGGCAGAAAGTCGATCTGATACTCCGACCCCCGGTACAGTTCCGTGTGGCCCTTCTGCCGGCCGTACCCCTTCACTTCCGTCAGTGTCATTCCTTTCACACCGATCTCCGCCAAAGCCTCGCGGACATCATCAATTCGGAACGGTCGGATGATTGCCTCGATTTTCTTCATTGCGTTGGGCCCTTGTGGTGATCAACGAGATCGTTCATCGTCCATGACACTGTTTGTACTTCTTGCCGCTGCCGCACGGACAGGGGTCATTGCGACCGATTTTCTCGCCCACATGGATCGGCGTGGGTTTCCCCGCGCGCGGCGGCTGGTCCGGACCCCCAGGCATACCTGCTGCGGCTCCGGGTGCTGGTTCACGGTTCGGACGGTATCCCATGCCTTCGGTGGCATCATGAGAGATGCGCATCTGTTGGGGCCGCTGGGGTCCGCGTAGCGGCAGCTGCTGAGCCTGCGCCGGATAGAGCCGGAACACCGACGTGACGGCCTCGGCGTTGATCAGATCCAGCAGCACCATGAACATCCCGAAGGCTTCGGTCTTGTACTCAACCAGCGGGTCTTTCTGGCCGTAGGCCCGGAGGTGGATCCCCTCCTTGAGATCGTCCATCTCCCGCAGGTGGTCTTTCCATTTCTCATCGATGACCTGCAGGACCACCATTTTTTCGATTTGCCCCATCATCTCGGGGCCGAGCCGTTCCTCTTTCCTGCGGTAGAACTCCGCGGCTGCCTTGATGATTTCCTGGGTGACGCCGGCCTTTCCAAGCTCCTGCCAACGCTCCGGCGTGATGGGGAAATCCACGAGGAGCCCCACCCGGAGTTCGTCCTGGAGCGCCTGGATGTCGCCATTCTCGTAGTACTTGTCCGTCAGCTTGGTCGCAAAATCGTCGACGAGGTCGAGGATATCTTCTCTGATCCGGTCGGACACGAGGGCCTTGCGGCGGCGGGTATAAATAACCTCCCGCTGCTGGTTCATCACGTTGTCATATTCCAGCAGGCGTTTACGGATGCCGAAGTTGTTCTCTTCGACTTTTTTCTGCGCGCGCTCGACGGAGCGGGTGATCATCCGGTGCTGGATAACCTCCCCGTCCTTCAGACCCATCCGCTCCATGATCCCGGCAATCCGGTCGCTTCCGAAGAGCCGCATCAGATCATCTTCAAGGGAAAGGAAGAATTGCGAGGACCCCGGATCGCCCTGCCGTCCGGAACGGCCGCGCAGCTGACGGTCGATACGTCGCGCCTCGTGCCGTTCGGTGCCGATGATGTGCAGCCCGCCGGCTTCCCGCACGCCCGGTCCAAGCTTGATGTCTGTACCGCGCCCGGCCATGTTCGTGGCAATGGTGATGGCGCCCGGGAGGCCCGCGTGGGCCACGATTTCCGCTTCGCGCTGGTGCTGCTTGGCATTCAACACGTTGTGCGCGATGTTCTTGCGCTTCAACATTCTGCTGATCGTCTCGGAGACTTCCACGCTCGTGGTTCCGACCAGCACCGGGCGGCTTAGCGCACGCATGCGTTCGATCTCTTCCGTCAGCGCATTGTACTTCTCACGCTTGGTCTTGTAGATGAAATCGTCAATGTCCGTCCGGACCATGGGCCGGTTGGTCGGTACGACCACCACATCCAGTTTGTAGATATCGAAAAACTCACCCGCCTCGGTCTCGGCGGTACCCGTCATGCCCGCAAGTTTCTTGTACAGGCGGAAGTAGTTCTGCAGCGTGATGGTGGCCAGCGTCTGCATATCCCGCTCGACCTTCACGCCTTCCTTGGCCTCGATTGCCTGATGCAGGCCGTCGGAATAGCGCCGTCCGGGCAGCAGTCGGCCGGTGAACTCATCCACAATCATGACCTTGCCATCGTCGCTGACGACATACTCGTCGTCTTTTTCGTACAACGAGTAGGCGCGCAACAGCTGCGTGACGGTATGAATGCGATCGCTCCGCTCCGAATACAGAAGGTTCAGCTCGTCCTTCTTCTGCCGCTTCTGGTCCGCTGTGAGCTCGCTGTCATGCTCGAGGATGCTGAATTCCGTGCCCAGATCAGGCAGCACGAAGAAATCCTTGTCACCGACGATCGGCATGACATAGGCACGCCCTTTCTCGGTCAGACTGATCTGGTGGTTCTTCTCGTCGATTGCATAGTACAACTCATCGTCGATCTCGTGCATGCGCCGTGACTGATCACGCAGGTACTCACTCTCTGTCTGCTGCACCAGCTTTTTGTGCGCAGGGTCGCTGAACACCTTCATCAGGCGCGGGTGCTTGGGCAGGCCGCGCGAAGCCCGGAGCAGATGCACGCCGGCTTCCTCGGTCTTCCCTTCCTCCAGCAGCCGCTCCGCCTCGGCCACGATCTTGGCAATGAAGGTCTTCTGGGCGTTGACGATCCGCTCAACCGCGGGCTTCATTTCATTGAACTTGTGGTCTTCGCTCTTGGTCGGACCGCTGATGATGAGCGGGGTTCTGGCTTCATCAATCAGGACCGAATCGACCTCGTCCACAATGGCATAGTAGTGCTCGCGCTGGACCAGGTCGATCTTGTCCACCACCATGTTGTCGCGAAGGTAGTCGAACCCGAACTCGTTGTTGGTTCCGTACGTAATATCACAGGCATACTCCCGGCGCCGCTGGGCGGAATCCATGGTGTTCTGGATACACCCGATGGTAAGACCCAGGAAGGAATAGACCTGTCCCATCCAGACGCTGTCGCGCTTGGCCAGGTAATCGTTGACCGTGACCAGGTGGACGCCGCGTGCCGGGAGCGCGTTGAGGTAGATCGGCATTGTCGCCACGAGGGTCTTCCCTTCGCCGGTCGCCATTTCGGCGATCCTCCCCTGGTGCAGCACCATGCCGCCGACAAGCTGAACGTCGAATGGTACCATGTCCCACACCGAAGGATGACCGAGCAGATCAAATGTCCATCCCCGGTCCTTCATGCGCTGGCAGGCATCCTTCACTGCTGCAAATGCCTCCGGGAGCAGCTCGTCCAGGACTTCAGCCGTGACTTCATCCCGTTCTTTCTCCAGATCAGCGATCTGGTCCAGGATGCGTTCACGCTCCGCCCCTTCAAGCGCGTCAGGAAGCTGCTTCCGGAGTCCTGCAATCTGCTCTTCCGTTTCGTGGATTGCTTCACGGATGCGGCCGCGGAATTCCTCTGTCTTGCCACGGAGCTGTTCGTCGGAGAGTTCCGCGTATGCCTTCGCGTGATCGTTGATTTGGACAACGACCGGCAGAAGACCCTTGACGTCCTTTTCGTGTTTGCTACCGAAGAATTTCCGGAGAATTCCCAGCATCGTCAGTCACCAGCGTTATGATTGTAGTTTGTAAATATAGCGACATTCCGAATGGCAAGCAATCAGTTGCATTTTCGGTAAAACTTCATGAATTTGAGCACCAACGTCATGTTTACACCCCCCCGGAGAGAACCTCATGCTGCGTTTCCTGTCCGTTGCAATCGTCGCGTTGACCGTCCTGGGATGTGCGGGCACACAACTGGCCACGCTGAATCCTCCCCCGCCGATGGCGACCCTGAGCGTAGCATCCTCGCCTGCGCTGAAGAGCCAGATCGACGCCCTGCTCGCTGACTCCCTCTTTCCGCCGTCGAATGTCAGCGTCAAGATCGTCTCGCTGACGCGCAAGAGGGAGCTGTACTCGCTCAATGAGCGCATGCTGTTCAATCCGGCGTCCAACCAGAAGCTCTTCACGTCCGCCGCGGCACTGCACTATCTTGGCAAGGACGCGGTTTTTCCGACCGTCGTCACCGCCGACACGGGGAACAACCGGATCGTGATCACCGGATATGGCGATCCGATTCTCTCGACTGCCGACATGGATTCCATAGCACGCCTCTGCGTTGCAGCCCTTCCGCAGGGGCGGACATGGGATGTCGGGGTGGATGTCCGCTTTTTCGACAGCCTGTACTGGGGCGCAGGGTGGACGTGGGACGAGGAGCCCGAAGCATACGGCATGTTTCTCTCCCCCCTCATGCTGAACAACAACACCGTCACGGTCGACGTCATCCCGTCGTCCACCCCGGGCGCTCCTCCCCTGGTCATGGTTGATCCCCCGACTTCGTACACTCCAGTGGAAAACACCGCAGTGACCATTGCGGATTCCGTCACTGTCCCCCTCCAGGTCACCCGCAGGTGGCAGGAACGGTCCAATACCATTACCGTCCGGGGACAGATGGGTCTGCAGTGGCGGACCCGCAGGGATCAGTTGAGCGTCTGGCGCCCTGAACTCTATGCCGGAACAGTGTTCGCCGAACGGCTGAAGTACCACGGCCTGCAGGTGAACCGGGTCGCTATTGATTCCTCCTCCGCAGCCTCCCCTGTCGTCTGCACATATGAACACCGCATCGATACCGTCCTGACATTCCTGAACAAGGTCAGCGATAACCTTTCCGCAGAAGCCGCCCTGAAAACCATCGCTGCGCGCCGCCACGGTGTTCCGGGATCGGCACGTTTGGGAGCCAGTCTCCTGTATGAATTCCTCGCACAGACCGGAATCGATACCAATGCCATTGCCATCGCGGACGGCTCCGGCCTGTCGCGATACAATCTCACGTCCACCGGAACAATCATCCGTCTGCTCGAGCGAATGTACGCGGACTCAGCGCTCTTCCCGGTTTTCTACAAGACACTGCCTATCGCCGGGGTGGATGGAACGATCGGGAGCAGGATGAAGGGGACACGTGCGGAGGGAAACCTGCACGCAAAGACCGGAACGTTGAGCGGTGTGACGGCGCTCTCAGGATACGTGCAGACGCTCGACGGGGAGTGGCTCGCGTTCTCGATTCTGATGCAGAGCTATCCGGGAAGCTCGCGCGCCTACCGCGCGGTGCAGGACCGGATCGGGGCGCTCCTGGCGGGATCCAGCAAACTGGAATAGGTCCGCACACCCGTACCAAACAAACAGATTCGCAGAAATATTCTCATCTCTGGTATCACGGACATGCACTCCTTCGTGAAACCAGCGCAGCCCTTCGTGAGACCAAGGCAGTCCTTCGTGAGACCGGAGAGGAACAATGTCACCTTTGAGACCACCAAGGATGCCGTTCACCTGAGAATGAACGGACCGTGATCCCCGCCGCACAGTGCTACTCACCCCCTGACGACTGAGGAGACAGGAAGATCGCACCGAGCGGGGGAATCACCAGCCGCAACGACTGTCCGTGCCCGTGAGACGGCCATGGCTCGGTCCATACGCCGCCGAAATTCCCGACGTTTGACCCGCCGTAGACCTCACTGTCGCTGTTCAGCATCTCCTTCCAGAATCCCGCCACCGGAACGCCCAGGCGATACTGATCCCGGACAGCCGGGGTGAAGTTACACACGACGAGCATCGGACGCCCGTTCCTGTCCTTGCGCAAGAAGCTGATGATGCTGTTCTCCCAGTCGTGAAAATCCACCCACGAAAAACCATCCTGCGAGAAGTCGAGGTCATGCAGCTCCGGAGCAGACCGGTAGAGCGTGTTCAGGTCCCGGACCCATCTCTGGATCCCCCGGTGCGACGGATACTCCAGAACATGCCACTCCACACTCTCCTCGTGACTCCACTCCCGCCATTGCCCCAGCTCGCATCCCATGAAGAGCAGTTTCTTGCCCGGATGGCCGAACATGTAGCCATAGAGCAGACGCAGGTTGGCGTTCTTCTGCCATTCATCTCCGGGCATCTTGCCGGCCAGTGAGCCCTTGCCGTGCGTGACTTCATCATGGGAGATGGAGAGGACGAAA
>JAGDMK010000180.1 GCA_017860635.1 Bacteroidota bacterium | reverse complement strand
GTGGTGCAGCGAGAACCCTTACCTGCTGACCGATGTGTTGAAGAAAGAGTGGGGGTTTCAGGGCTTCATCGTCTCTGACTGGGGTGCCGTGCATAGCACCGTTCCGACGTTCAAGGCTGGACTGGATGTTGAGATGCCGACAGGAAAACACCTGAATGCTCACAGCCTGTTGCCGGCTCTGAAGTCCGGCCTGGTGGACGAGACCGCGCTCAACGAGAAGGTCAGAAGGCTGCTCAGAACCATGCTCTGGGCAGGCCTCTTTGATACGGGGTCCGAAAGCGTTGGCGAACTGAATAGCGCGCGTCATCGCGCGCTTGCACGTGAAGTGGCCCGTGAGGGGATGGTACTGCTGAAGAACGAGAATCAGCTCCTGCCCCTGAACATAGCGGCGTTGAAGTCGCTTGCTGTCATCGGCCCCAATGCAGCGACAGCCCGGACGGGCGGAGGTGGAAGCTCCCGCGTCGACCCGATCTATGCGGTCAGCCCTCTGGATGCGTTGCGCCAGCGGCTCTCACCCGGCGTCACTGTCAACTACGCGGTCGGATGCTATACTGCCGGCGATCTCGATCCCATTCCGGCCGGGGCGCTCCGGCCGCCCGGGTCTCCTCCGGGTGTCAATGGGCTGAGGGCAGAGTACTTCTCCAACAAGGATCTCAAGGGGTCACCGGTATTGATGCGGGTCGATCCGACGATCGATTTCTCCTGGTCCTCAGGGGGAGCGGACAAGATTCTTCCCGCTGACAGTTTTTCCGTACGGTGGACCGGAACCCTGACTGCATCCAGAACGGGCCCCCACACGGTGCAGACACTATCAGACGACGGCGTGCGTCTCTGGCTGGACGGGGCACTGATGATCGACAACTGGTCGGATCATGCCTCGGAGCCCAGCAATTGCACGGTCGATCTTGTCGCGGGAAAATCATACGACCTGCGCATCGAGTACTATGAACACAAAGGGGAAGCGGTGATACGGCTGGGGTGGAGGTGGGTTGATGCGTCGCTTGTCACCGAGGCTGCCCGCGTTGCCTCCGCTTCGGATGCTGTCGTGCTCTGTGTCGGTCTTAACGAATTCTTCGAGAGTGAGGGCTTCGACAGAACCTCTCTGTCCCTGCCCGAAGATCAGGTCCAACTCATCAGGGCCGTTACGGCTGCCAACAAGCGGACGGTCGTCGTGCTGAATTCGGGCGCCCCCGTGCTCATGGATGAGTGGCTTGCCCGGACGCCCGCTCTGGTGGCGGCATGGTACCCCGGCGAAGAGGGAGGAAACGCTCTGGCGGATATCCTGTCCGGCGTGGTCAGTCCCTCCGGCAAACTCCCTGTGACATTCCTGAAGCGCTGGGAGGACTCTCCGGCATTCGGCAACTATCCGGGGAGCGGAACCGTGAACTATGCGGAAGGTGTGTTTGTTGGCTACCGGCACTTCGACAAGAACAACCTTGACGTGCTCTTCCCGTTTGGCCACGGACTTTCCTACACAACATTTACATACTCGAACCTGAAAGCCGTGCCGCTGCAGACCGGATCCACAATGGCCGTCCAGGTGTCATTGGATGTGAAGAACACAGGAACACGCGCCGGGGCGGACGTCGTCCAGTTCTATGTCCGGCCGCCTGTATCACCAGTTGAACGCGCCGTCAGGGAGTTGAAGGGATTCCGTAAGATCTCCCTGGACCCGGGTGAGACAGCCACCGTTGAGGTCACACTCGGCTACCGGGCGTTTGCATACTATGACGAAGGGGCGAAGGCATGGACCGTATCGCCCGGCACATACCAGGTTCTTGCCGGCTCATCTTCGCGCGATCTTGGACAGCCGGTCGACCTGATTCTCAAGTAATGCTATGCTGGATTGGAGAAACATGTGATCCACCGATCGAATGCACTCACGGTTCTGCTAGTTCTGATCTTGATTGCCACGGGTGCGGTCCTGACAGGCCCGCAGACGGCCGCGGCTCAGCCGCCGGGTGCCCCGCCATTCGTCCGGGTACAGGGGACGACACTCGTCTCACCGGATGGCAAGCCACTGCTCCTGCGGGGCATCAATCTCGGGAACTGGCTCGTTCCTGAGGGATACATGTTCCGGCTCGATTCCGCGACCTCCTTTAGAATGATCAACGGGCTCCTGTCGGAGCTCATCGGTCCCGCTGAGACCCATGCATTCTGGAAGACGTTCCGGGAGCGGTATATCACACGGGCCGACATTCGGTACATCAAGTCGATCGGATTGAATTCCGTACGTGTTCCGTTCTCATTCCGGCTGTTTCTCTCCGAAGAATATTATGGCATCTGGACGGATGACGGGTTCCGCTACCTCGACAGCGTGATGGCATGGTGCGGGTCCGAAGGGCTCCTGGTGATACTGGATATGCACTGTGCTCCGGGCGGACAGACGGGCGACAACATCGACGACAGCTGGGGATATCCGTGGCTCTTCGAGGACGAGTCGGAGCAGGAACGCACGGTTGAACTCTGGCGTCGCATTGCGCAGCGCTATGCACGTGAGACCTGTCTCGTCGGGTATGATCTTCTGAACGAACCCATTGCGCCCTTCTTTGACGTGGAGCGGCTCAATCCCCGCCTTGAGCCTCTTTATAAACGAATCGCGGCGGCGATCCGGTCAGCCGATACCAACCATGTCGTCTTCCTTGGCGGTGCACAGTGGAACAGCAACTTCAAGGTCTTCGGGCAGCCGTTCGATGCCCGGGCCGTGTACACGTTCCACAGGTATTGGTGCGACACAACGCAGGCTCTGGTGCAGGAGTTTGTGGATTTCCGGGACAGGCTTCAGGTTCCCGTCTGGCTCGGTGAGTCGGGTGAGAATACCGATATCTGGATCGATGCTTTCCGCAGACTGCTGGAGCGCAATGCGATCGGATGGTGTTTCTGGCCGTATAAACGCATGGATGCATCCAGGTGCATCGTTACTGTCGCCAGGCCGGCGGGATGGGATGTCATCCGGCGCTACGATCACGCCAGGCGGACGACCTACGCCGGTATCCGCTCGACACGGCCGGATCCTGCCGTCGTCCGGAAGGCCCTGGAGGAATACCTTCGCGCGATCACGTTCGACGCGTGCCGCCCCAATGCCGGTTACATCGCTGCACTCGGCTGTGCCATCCCCCGTTGATCGCTCGCCTTTGAAAAGGACAGAGACTCCATGCGTATCCGCTGCCTGAGTCTGATCGGGTGTGTCGTTGCTGCTGCCTCCGGGTTGGCGCACGCACAGCCTCTGGAAGACCGCATCACTGCGCTCCTCCAGCAGATGACAACCGAAGAAAAGATCCTCCAGCTCCATGCGGAAGGAGGTTTCAACACAGCGGACAATCAGCGCCTGGGAATACCCGGATTCATAATGGCGGACGGTCCCCACGGAGTCCGGGATGGACTCGCGACGAGCTTTCCTGTCGGGATCGGTATGGCCGCGATGTGGGACACCGCGATGGCACGACTGATCGGCGTGGCGATGGGGAAAGAGTTTGCGGGAAAGGGGAAGCATCAGGCGCTGGGACCGGCAGTGGACATCGATCGCGACCCCCGCAACGGGCGGAGCCCGGAAACGGGGGGCGAGGATCCTTACCTCTGTGCGCAGATCACGACAGCCGTCGTGCGAGGCATACAATCGACACCCACGATCGCCACCGTGAAGCATTACACGGCGAACCATCGGGAAAACGGACGGACGACCAACAACATCCTGGCGTCGAGACGCATCCTGCATGAAGATGCCGGGCTTCCATTCCGCACGGCGGTCCAGATGGGCGGGGCGCTTTCAGTGATGAATGCGTACAACCTTGTCAATGGCGACAAGTGTGCGGAGAGCCGCGAACTCCTTACCACCATGCTGCGCACGAGGTGGGGTTTTCCGTACTACGTCGTTTCCGATTGGGGCTCAATCTGGAATTCACAAAAGGCCATCAGTGCGGGATGTGATATCTGCATGGGGTCGGACAACTACCGCAATGATCTTCCCGGACTTGTTGCCGCTGGCCAGGTGTCCGGTGCTCTCCTGGATTCAGCCGTGCGGCGGGTGCTGCGGACGAAGCTGGTCGCAGGCATGCTCGACTACCGGCCATCCGGAAACCCGGACGACGTCAACAGCCCCGCGCACCAGGCCCTCTGTCTCGAGGCGGGGAGGAAATCGCTGGTCCTGCTCAAGAATGAGGAGAATATCCTGCCGCTCTCGACAGAGTTGGCCCGCGGCGTTGCACTTATCGGCCCCCATGCTGCAACCCTGGTTGTCGACGGATCCGGTAGTGCCTATGTCACTCCTTTCTACACCATCACGCCCCGACAGGGGATCGAGTCCATTATTGGCGCATCGCGCGTCACCTACGCAAGAGGTTGTGACATCAACAGTGCCGATACGAGTGGCTTCGGTGCTGCGCTCCAGGCTGCCGCCAATGCCGATGTGGTGATCTTCTGCGGAGGACTGGATGGCGGTCAGGAAGGAGAGGGCTTTGACAGGGTCGGAGGATCTACCACCCTTCCGGGAAGGCAGCAGGACCTCATCAACCGGCTCGCGGCGGCAAACCCGAAACTCGTGGCCGTGATCTTCAGCGGAGGCGTGTGCACGCTCGAACGGTGCATCGGGAATATCGAGGGGCTGATCTATGCGTTCTATCCTGGACAGGAGGCAGGGAGGGCCATTGCTGAGGTGCTGTTCGGACGCGTCAATCCAGGGGGACGGCTGCCTGTCACCATCCCGCGGAATGTCACGCAGCTGCCGCCGTGGAACGATAATCTGAACGACGACTACGGCTGTGGTTATCGATGGTTCGATGCAACTGGCAACGCACCGGAGTTCGCGTTCGGAAGCGGCCTCAGCTACGCGACGTTCAGCTATAGCGCTCTGGATGTTGCGCCATCTTCTGTGGCGCCCGGTGAACCGGTCCAGGTCTCGGCTACCGTGACAAACAGCGGCCTTGTCGCAGGCGATGAGGTTATCCAGCTCTACCTGAGCTACGCGTCACCGCCAGTGCCGATGCCCACAAAGGCGCTCAAGGGATTCCGCCGGGTCACACTCGCGCCGGGTGAGTCCAGGCGCATCACGTTCACCCTGACCGCGGAAGAACTCTACTTCTTCAACGAATCGACATCACAATACGAGGTGCCCACAGGCAATATTGTTGTCCGTCTTGGAAGATCATCGGATACTCTGCCTCTGACTGGTGTGTTCACCGTGAGGCAATCGCAGGGGAGACCCGACCTGCTCATCACAGACATCCGGACCGTGCCGCCCTATCCCGTGCCCGGGCAACAAGTCCTTTTTCTGGCCGCTGTAAAAAACCAGGGCTCTGCTGCCACACAGGCCGGCGTCCCTTTGAATGTCGCGTTCACGCTGGGCGGAACGCTGGTCAGCTCCGTGACGGGCTATTCATCGTCAATCCCTCCTGGTGGCATGGCTCTTCTGTGCGGCGACTCAGGGCCTGGAGGAATTGCCACATGGACCGCTGCCGGAGCAGGATCGTACGCCCTGGCGGCGGTGGCCGACCCCGGCAACACTGTCGATGAATGTTCGGAGGGGAACAACACTGCCAGCCACACGCTCGCCGTGTACGATGCGCCGCCCCCCAATCTTGCTCTGCGGAAACATGTGTCTGTGACATCGATCGAGGGCCCGGGCTACGAGGGAAAGTATGCCGTGGACGGGAACAGGGGCACGCGCTGGTCGTCTGCCTTCAGTGATCCGCAGGTGCTCGTGATCGATCTGGGTTACAACTACCGTGTGGACATGATCGATCTCTACTGGGAAGCCGCCTATGCCACAGAGTACGCGATCCGCATAGCGGACGACGGCGGGGCGTGGCGCGAAGTGGAAACTATCACGAACGGCGACGGAGGCGTGGACCGTGTCCAGGTGGGAGCAGATGCACGGCGCGTGATGATGGTGGGGACTAGACGGGCTACTCAGTATGGCTATTCCCTCTTCGAGGTCGAGGTGTTTGGCGGTCCGGCGACTGATCGTCCGGACGACAGCACGCCGGTCCCCTCACGCTTTGCACTGTATGACGCCTACCCCAATCCCTTCAACCCCGCCACGAACCTTCGCTACGATCTGCCCGAACGGGCCACCGTCCAGGTCAGCGTGCACTCGGTGCTCGGGCAGGAACTCCTGACTGTCATCCAATCCGAGCAGGAGGCGGGACGGCATTCCGTGGTTATCGATGGCAGCGGACTGGCGACAGGGGTCTACCTGTGCCGGTTCCGGGCAGTGAGCGAAGGGGGAATCGTGCACTCCGGCGTTCGCCGGATCATGCTCGTGAAGTAACACTTACTGCAGTCGTCTGAGAAGCTCCTGTGCCTCCGTCATGCCGGGTTGCAGAGCAAGTGCGTGCCGCAGGTGGCCAATAGCCTCGCTGCGCTTCCCGCTCTGAGCACAGGCCAAACCTGCGAGATATCGTCCTCTGGCATGTTCGGCAACGGTCAACACTCCTCCCTGTGCCGTGCTGACAAGGAATCCGTCTTCGAATTCCTGCAGTGCCGCGAGCGGCTTTGACTCTTCCATGAACAGCACTCCCAGCTTCATGTGCGCGTAGGGATTCTGTTCGACAGACAGGGAACGACGGTAGAGGTCGCGGGCTCCGGCGATATTCCCCTCCCGTGCTGCATAGTCGCCCATCAGTACCCACGGCTGGAATGAAAACGGCGTGGCCCGGGCGAGGGCCAGGCATTCGCGCCTGGCGTTGGCGTACTCCCCTCTGCGGGCATAGTATTCAGCCACCTTGAGCCGCGTTGTCGTCCACGGCAGATTCTGTTCCAGTGCTGCGTAAACGATCGAACTCAACGTATCCCGGATCGTCTCCCGCTCCGCTCCCGGTGCTTCTGAAAAAGGCCAGTGGCGTTTCAGTATCCTGACTTTGATCGACGCGAGCGTGTCATCGAACGGAGAAACGCCGCAAAGGCCGAGATAAGCGGAATCGGGGAGGGG
>JAGDMK010000038.1 GCA_017860635.1 Bacteroidota bacterium | reverse complement strand
AACGGCGGCCGGCGGTAGCCGTATGTGCACAGCACGCGCCCGTCGGAGAGCTGCAGCAGATGAGGCGGGTGACCCCAGAGCCGGGTCGCAAATGGTGGGCACCAGCTTCGCCCGTTGTCATCCGAATAGGTCTCCCAAAGAAGTCCTTGCCCGTTCTGACCATCATTTGTGCTGCCGTCCGCACGGATCATCATGATGACGCGGCCTGAGGCAAGCTGGAGGATATGCGGTTCTCCGAATCTCAGACTGTCCGGATCGGGTGATCGCACACGTGCAGCCAGCGTGTACGGAGATTCAGGACCGGGTGACACGTACACTCCGAGGCAGCCGCGGTCTTGACGGTATGAGGCGAGGAGAAGAGTGCCGTCGAACAGCTGGATCCCTCCGTGCACGGCATCCTTTCCGCGCACGGGCTTCGACCATGTCTTCCCATGATCCCGGGAGACAGTCTGCCACGGGCCCTGGCTGTCGCGATGTTTCAGATAGTCGTCGCCGTCGACATGGCGTGACCAGCGCTCAAGAACTTCGGCTCCGTACGAGAGCGGCCGCAATGACGCATACGCGGCACGCGTCCAGAAGGTCGACCAGAGATGCGTGACAATGGTCCCGCCGCGCAAGACCGTCATCCCGGACTCTCTGTCATCCAGTGGCGTGGAGAAGGCGGTATCCGCCCGGTGCCATGTCTCTCCGTCGTCCGTGGAGCGCACAGACAGTATGGTGCCGTCGGGAGACAGGTGTTCTTCGGTTTGTGTGAAGAGGACGAGGAGGTCGTTGTTCGCCGCGCGCGCGATCGAGGGCCACGCACAGTACATTCCGGGCGCCGCATGAATGATCATGTGGCGTGTCACAGCGGCAACATTGCGTTGTTGCGGTTGCCCCTCCGCCGCCATGGCGGGATGGAGCAGGCTGTTACAGCCAATAACGATTAGGACGATATTCCGAATGCGGATGCCAGTCCGACTGAGGACGGCAGCGCAAATCATAATCACAGCCAGGCCGGATAAACGTACCACGTGCGGTGTCCTCGTCTCCTGATTCTGGATCAGGCGTTGGCTTTCCGTCGCTGCCCCAGGTCTTCGCTGATTCTGGCAAGGAGCGCATCACCGAGCGGATAGAATGCGAAGATCACTATTGCCAGTGCCGCGGCAGCCGCTGGAAATACGCTGATCAGCAGCCGGATTCCGTTCAGCGCTTCGCCGGTCTGCCCCACGTTTGCCACATAGCCGAATGCCGTGAGTATCCATCCGATCAGAGCGCCTGCAACACCTGTCCCGAATTTCATCGAGAGGGTCCCCGCCGAATAAACCAGACCCGTCATCCGCCTGCTGTGTTTCCACTCCGCCCAATCGGCTGCATCACCCAGCATCGCGAAGAAAAGGGTCACGATGGGTCCGGTGGCGAATTCCGTCACCGCGCTGAGCACGTACATCAGCATGATGTCCTGCGCTCCGACGCCATACAGAAGCGCGCTGGAGACCAGGGCCGTCCCGAAGCAGACCTGCATCAGCATCTTGCGGCCGAGCAGTTGCGCGAGCCGGTGCGTCATCGCCGCGCCGATCATCGCAGCGATGAGGCCCGTGACCATGAACGATGTGGCAAGGAATGTGTCACCGACAAAATACTTGAAGTAGTACATCGTCACTCCCTGCTTCAGGCTTGTCATGGTGACAAACAGCAATCCGATTGCAAACAGGATCAGCCAGGGACGGTTGCGGAGGAGCAGCTTGACATCCGAGCGCAGCGAGCCCGGCTCGGAGACCACCGGGACCACCCTCTCCCGGGTCGACGCGAACGTGATGAAGAGCAGGATGACGGCGACAACCGCAAACAGGGTCATCGTCCATGTGTACCCGACCACGTCATCCCCTCTGCCGAACAATGAGACCAGCGGGATGTTGAGTCCCTGCGTCAGAAGTCCCCCGAAGAAGGCAAAGAAGAAGCGGTACGATGAGATGCTGGTCCGTTCTGCGGGATCTGCTGACAGAACTCCGGTGAGCGCGGAGTATGGGACATTGTTCGCGGTGTATGCAAGAATGAGTGCGCTGTACGTCGCATAGGCATACACCAGCTTCCAGGGTTCCGCCACATCGACGGCGGTGAACGTGAGAACGGTCGTGATGCCAAAGGGAATGGTCGACCAGAGAATCCATGGACGGAATTTGCCCCACTTCGTGTTCGTTCGATCCGCAATCAGACCCATGATGAAGTCGGTGATGCCGTCCCAGTACCTGCAGATCAGAAGCAGTGTGCCGACTGCTGCGGCGGAGAGGCCGAAGACATCGGTGTAGAAAATGGGAAGAAACACCATCAGGGTGCGCCAGACCAGGTTGGTGGCTGTGTCGCCGAGACCATAGGCGACTTTCTCCCATACGCCAACGCGTCCGCTCGCGTCAGTAGTCTGTGGTTTCGATTCGGAGACGTGTGTATTCATTTCAAGACCGGCCTTGATCATTGAGGAATTGATGTCGCCCCACCCCGGAAGGATTCCCTTGCCTTCAGGGACGCGATCGGTCTCCGTCTGCAGTGCGGTAGGGATTCCGGGAAAGCGGGACGAACCCCCGGTCACGCACGAGGCGGCTGTACCAGTGTGCTGAGGACTTGTGTAGCCGGCGGCCTGTGGCATAGTCAACGTAGATGATGCCGAACCGCCGCGTATATCCCGATGACCACTCGAAATTGTCCATCAATGACCAGAGGAAATACCCTTTGAGGTCCACGCCTGAGGTGATCGCTTCGTGACATGCGGACAGGTAGGCATCCAGGAATGCAATCCGCTGTTCATCCTCAACACCATCCTCTCCCGGGACATCCGGGAATGCGCAGCCGTTTTCCGTCAGGAAGATCGCAGGATGACCATAGCGGCGATCGATCCACCGCAGGAGTTTCCGCAGCCCCCACGGGACGATCGCCCATCCCATTGCGGTGGCCGCCCATGCCGGATCTGCGGTGAGCTGGACCTCCTGATCTTCGGCAATGCCGCCGTTGCCGAAAGGTTGCACGGAAAGGATTTCTCCGCTGGAAGCGTCTGACGCGAGCATCGTCGTGTAGTGATTGAGTCCAAAGAAATCCTGTGATCCCCTGATCATCGCCGCCTCTTCCGCTGTGAACCGCGGAAGCCGATCGCCCACGCGTGTGCGCATTGTATCAGGATAGTCTCCCCGGTAAAGGGGATCGCCGAACCATCCGAGGAAGAACTCGAGGGCGCGTTCCGCAGCCGCCGTGTCCGCCGGCGCATGCGTGCGTGGTTCGCGCCAGTCACAGTTGTTGGTCATCCCGATCATCCCCCGCTGCACTGCCTGGAATCGCTCGCGGTATTCCCGGACAGCCATGCCGTGCGCGCGCAGGATGGTGTGAGCGGCCTGATAGGGTTCGGCGGTGGAGACTCGCCCCGGGGCGAACACGCCCTGACCGTACCCCAGGATGCTCACCACCCACGGTTCGTTGAACGTGATCCAGTGTTTGACCCGGTCACCGTAGTGCGCAAAACAAACCGTCGCATAGTCCCGGAAGCTCTCCGCGAGCCGCGGATTCAGCCAGCCGTCCAGTTCCAGCTGGAGAGCAAGCGGGAGATCCCAGTGATAGAGTGTGACCCACGGCGTTATGCCGTGCATGAGGAGTTCATCGATCAGGTCTGAGTAGAACCGGATCCCGTCGGGATTCAGAGATCCGCGCCCGGCCGGCATGATGCGGGGCCAGGAGATGGAGAACCGGTATGCCTTCAGGCCGAGAGCGGCCATCAGCGCGACGTCGTCCTTCCAGCGGTGGAAGTGGTCGCACGCAACGTCGCCCGTGGAGCGATCACTGATTTTTCCCGGCGTATGGGAAAAAGCATCCCAGATGGAGAGACCTTTCCCCCCCTCAAGCCATCCTCCTTCGATTTGATAACTTGCCGTTGCTGTCCCCCACACGAAGTCATCAGGGAAGTGTATCACGGCTGCAGAACCTCATTGGGTGGTACATGGGGGACGTGAAGCAATCAGGAGCGGGACGGCGCGCCGCCCGGCTTGGAAGGGCCCTGCCTCCGCCGCCCGCCTCCCCGGTTCCCTTGTTGCGGACGCCGTGAGGTCCTCTTGTGCGGTTCACTGATACCTTCTTCAAGCGGCGGGAGCGGAGTGAGCAGATCCGGATCGGGATGTGTCGCGGTCAGGCTGCGCCCGATGAACTCTTCGATAGCCGGGATTTCATATGCCTCTGTTTCCGTGGCGAAGCTGACGGAGATCCCGCTTGCGCCCGCACGTCCTGTCCGTCCGATGCGGTGGACGTAATCCTGCGGATCCATGGGGAGCGAGAAGTTCACGACATGGGAGACGCCTTCGATGTGCAGCCCCCTCGCAGCGACATCAGTGGCGACAAGCACCTTGAACCGGCCGTTCCGGAATGCCTCAAGTGTGCGGACGCGTTGCTCCTGTGACACGTCGCCGGACAGGAGTCCGCAGCGGATCCCCCTCGCTGCAAGGCGGTCTTTCAGGAATTGCGTTTCGTCCCTTCTGTTCGCAAATACCATCACCCGTTCAAGATTCCGTTTGGTGATCATGTTGTACAGAAGAAGGTACTTCTCTTCGTCCGTGGTGATGTATACGACCTGGTCTATGGTAGACAACGTGATTTCCTGGGGTGGAGTGACGTCAATCTGCACGGCGTCGCGCGTCCACGCAGCGGCCAGACGGTGGACCTCGGGTGTGAGCGTGGCACTGAAGAACAACGTCTGCCGCTTCCCTTTCATCGGCGTGCTCTCGATGATCCTCCGGACATCGGGGATGAACCCCATGTCCAGCATCCGGTCGGCTTCGTCGATGACAAGAATCTCGACGTTGCGGAGATTGAGTATGTTCTTCCGTTTGAAATCCAGGAGGCGGCCGGGCGTTGCCGCGATGATGTCAATCGGCCCCTCTTTCAGGATCTGCTGTTGTTTCCTGTAATCCATTCCCCCGAATACCGCCAGCGATGTGAACGCGGTATGACGCGAGAGCGCCTTCGCATCCTTGTCGATCTGGAGAACGAGCTCACGCGTGGGAGCCAGCACAAGGGCACGTGGAGATCCTTTTTCTCTCTGGGCCGGAGGAGGCGTGCGGGTGAAATGGGTCAGGATCGTGATCAGGAAGGCTGCCGTCTTCCCGGTTCCCGTCTGCGCGCGGCCCGTGGCATCGTTCCCGGCGAGGGTCTGCTTGAGAATTCCCGCCTGAATCGGTGTGCAGTATTGAAAGCCGAGGTCATGGATCGCGCGCATCACCTCCGGAGGAAGGTCCAGATCATGGAAACGGACCTTTCCTTCTTCGGGAGGGACTGAGAATGCAGCGGGGTTCCAGGGTGTCGGTTCGGGACGTGATTCGGGTTGAGTGGCCGGCGCCTGAGTGATGCGCGGCGCACGTGGGCCCCGCGAGGAGCGCTCACCGCCCCTGCGCCGCGGGCGGGCAGACCGTTCGCCACCCTCACCCGTGTCAGCCTTCTGCCGGCGGCTTTCCCCCTCCGTACGTTCGGTCGGTCCGGATCGTTCAGGATGCGGACGATGCTCGGTGCGGTCATGCTCGCCACGACGTTGTTCATTTCCAGCGGTTCTCTCCGGACGGCCTGGCCGCTCGCCGTGGCCACGAGATCCCGATCGGCCCGACTGACCGCGGCCTTCTTGTCTCTCGCGTGCCGAACGTGAATCCTGTGAGGGGTGTCCGTGTGTTGGTTTCCTCTCCTCAGGTGTCGCTCTGCCTCCAGCACGCTCATCACGCCGCTTCTGTTGAGTTCCCAGCACATGTCCATGGACCGGACGATGCTGTGGAGGGACAACCGGCGTGCCCGCCCTGCCGCTTTTTTTCCCGGAGAGTTTCTTGAGGATCTCTCCGAGCTTCCTGAACACTTTCCCTGCCAACTGCAGCTCGCTTTCTTCAACGCATCCGTACTACGGAGTACCGCGCCCCGTGGAAGGGCGCAGCCCGGGAGCAGGCAGCGTTGTGAAGTGTGATTAGACTCCCAGCCAACGCCAGAGGAGAAGGAGGATGACAGCGCCAACGATGGACATCAGAAATCCTGCGGTCTGGAATTTCGCTCCTTCGGCCGGCTTCTTGAAAAGACTGCTGATGAACCCGCCCGCGAAGGATCCGAGGATCCCCACAATCGTCGTTGTCAGCAATCCCATCTGATCCGCACCAGGCAGCAGGGCGCGGGCAATAAGTCCGACAACAAACCCAACGATCGCTGCCCAGATCCACTGGAAGAGTTTCATGATGTCTCCTTCTCTCTGTTTGCCAAAATCTCTAAGGCCCAATCAATGCGGACGTTTCGATGGATTCGCTGGCACTCCGGTGGCGCTGGTGATATGCTGGAAGGGAGACCCAGGAATCCATGACGGTTGGACATTTCAGTATATTGAATGAAAACACCGAAATCAAGCACCGAAACCCTCAATCATAGGCTATCGATTCTCACATATTCTGTGTATATTGGAGCTGCGGATCGATATCCTGCTCTTCCCTCCGTAAAACGACCGCTATTCCCATCTGAGAGGACCTACACTATGGCTACAAACTTGCTCGATTCATTGAAAGGACTCATCACACCCGATCTCCTTTCCAAGGCCGCGGGAATGCTTGGCGAATCTGAAGGCGCAACGTCAAAAGCTCTCGGGGCTGTGTTCCCCACCGTGCTTGGCGGACTGCTGAACAAGGCGCAGGATGCGGGCGCAATGTCGAAGATATTCGGACTTCTGACAGACAAGGCAAATGATGGAAGCATCCTGAAAAACGTCGGCGGTTTGCTCGGCGCCGACGCCAAGGAACCCATCAACGCCCTGGGGACCAACTTCCTCTCGTCGCTTTTCGGCGACAAGATCAGCTCACTTGCCGGCATGATCGGCAATGTCGCGGGGATCAAGAACACTTCCGCGAGCTCCATTCTCAGCATGGCCGGACCGCTCGTGATGGGCGTGCTGGGCGACGTCATCAAGAAGAACGGCCTGAATCTGTCGGGCCTCATCAAGTTCCTCGCGAGCCAGAAGGACAGCATCATCGCCGCGGCCCCACAGGCGCTGGCAGGTATCCTTGGACTCGGCAATCTGAAAAGCCTCGGCGCAAATCTGGTCAGCGGCGCAGCAGACACTGCCAAAAAGGGGGCAAACTGGGTATGGCCCCTGATTGTCATCCTTGCCGTCATTCTCCTGCTCTGGTATCTGCTCCGCGGATGCGGCGGCGACAAGCCTGCTGCCGCAATTGACTCACTCGCCGTGAAGACAGGTGAGGTCGCACAAACGATCGGAGGCGCGGCTGACAGGCTGGGAACCTTCTTCAAGAAGGCACTCCCCTCAAACGTCGAATTGAACATCCCGGAATTCGGCATCGAGAACTCACTGCTGAAATTTATCGAAGATCCCGGGAAGATGGTCGACAAGACCACGTGGTTTAATTTCGATCGTCTCGTATTCCAAACGGGATCCGCAACTCTGGAACCGCAATCCCAGGAGCAGCTGACGAACATCGTGGAGATCCTGAAGGCCTTCCCGGCCGTCAAGGTGAAGATCGGCGGATACACCGACAACGTGGGAGACCCTGCCGCAAACATGAAGCTCTCCCAGGACCGGGCCATCAACGTGATGAATGAGCTCATCAAGGGTGGCATCGCAGCCGACAGACTCGAAGCGGAAGGATATGGAGACCAGCACCCGGTTGGAGACAATTCCACCCCGGAAGGACGTGCGATGAACAGAAGGATCGCTCTGCGCGTAACGGCAAAGTGACCTTCTACGTCCATCAGCTCCACGCGTAACCTGTCTGCGTACCGCATTACCACGAAGGCACCCCCACGAGGGGTGCTTTCGCGTTTTGTGGTCGGCCGGCGCGGCACGCACGACCTGCCCCCGAAGCAGGTCTTTGTATGTGATGCGCATCACACCCAATCGAACCACCTTGAATTTCGTTCACTGATAACCTATCTTGAAAGGCCGTCTGCTGCAGTGCCTGGCACAGACCCTGCTTCATCTGTCTGGCTCCCACGCACTTTCGCTTGCGACAGAGGCCCATCCTGCACCGACCTACACTGCGTACGGGGGAACTGATGATACGGTCGTTCGATCACCGCAAGTGCGTAGGAAAGCATGCATATCGCTTCCGGCGCATTGCAGTACTTCTCGTCGCCCTGCTCTTCGTCGGTGCACCATCGTTCGCGCAGCTCCACCACTTCAAGGTGGAAATTGTCGGCGGCGGAGACATCGGAAATCAGCGAGCGCTCGTGCCGTTCTCCATCCGGATCACCGCGCAACGATCCAACAACACAACGCAAACGTCGTTCACGGACCGTGTGAAGATCTCGTCGACCGGCATCCTTACGGCCGGAGGAGATTCCACAGCGAAGTTCACGGCGGGAGTCCTTACGGCACACAGTGTGACGTTCGGCAACACCGGCAGCTTCACCCTCACGGCGTCCAATGTTGTCACCGGCACAAGCAACACGTTCACGGTTGGTGCTTTTCTTTCTGATGACTTCAACGCACGCAACATCAACAAAAAAATCTGGACCATCAGCGACCCGCTTGGCGACGTGGTGTATGGAACGACAGGGACAGGGACTGCAAATGCGCGACTCGCCATGACGCTTCCCGCCGGCGTCACGCATGACCTGTATACTCTGAAGAACACCGCCCCTCGGATTCTTCAACCGGCATCCAATGTCGATTTTACACTCGAAGTCAAGTACGATTCCCCGCTCTCCGAGGGATATCAGATCCAGGGAGTGCTGGTTCAGGCGAGTGCGACGAGATTCCTTCGTTTTGACCTCAGCAGCGACGGATCGGCAACCAAGGCGTATGCAGCATCCACCACCGATGGTTTTGCAACTCCCCCGGTGACGCAAATTCCCCTCACATCGGTGGCCGCAAACAACGTCGCGCCGCTGTACATGCGCGTGAGCCGATCGGGCGACACATGGACCATGTACACGTCGACCAACGGAACGTCATACACCCAGGCAGGCAGCTTCTCGTATCCCCTCACCGTCACGCAGGCCGGTCTCTTCGCGGGGAACGGCGGAACTGCGGTCCCTTCCCACACCGCCCTGGTAGACTATTTCTACGAGAAGGCCGGTCCGCTTCCATCGGAAGACGGTGGGACCGTGGTGGATTCGCTGTCACCCCTGGTTTATGATCTCGCCTCGATCGCGGGAGGCACGGCGATCAAGGTAACCTGGAAGACCGATGAGCCGGCGACAACGCGGCTTGAATACGGGAAGACGACTTCGTTCGGGAGCACGGTCACCGACAACACGCGGCGGATCATTCACTCGGTCATGCTGACGTCCCTGTCCAGCAACACGAGCTACTACATCCGTGTCATCTCCACAGACAGCCTCAGCAAGAGAGACACGACGGCCACACTCCGCGACACCACGTATGCAAAAACGCCGACAACCATTTCGCTCTGGTACGGCAACTCCCTTACATTCGGTAAGCTTGGGACGCCGCAGCGGTATGTGAACATTCTCGGCAATGTTTCGGATCCGGTCGGGCTGGATTCGCTGTACTACCGGCTCAACGGCGGGGCTCCTGTCAATCTCTCCTGGGGCCCCAACGGCCGCAGGCTCCAGAATCAGGGCGACTTCAACATCGACATCGGCTACGATGCACTCCAGCGGGGCGCTAACACTGTCGTCCTCACTGCCAAGAATCCCTTCGGCGAATCGGCGTCGAGCACCATAACCGTGCGGGACAGCAGCGGGGCAGTCTGGCCTCTCCCCCACACCGTCACCTGGGCCTCAACAAAAAGCATGACCGACTCAGTGCAGATCACCGACGGAAAGTGGGCGCTGTCGTCAGGGAAGATCCGCGTCGTGGAACGGGGATATGACCGCGTGCTGGCATTCGGGGACACCACCTGGCAGGACTACGTCATGACGGCCAGACTGTCCGTGAGCGGCTTCGACTCGAGTCTGCTCGCATACAATTCGCCCAGCAACGGCCCCTCGATCGCATTCCTCATGCGCTGGAAAGGTCACACGACAAATCCGATCCCAGCGAGGCAACCGCTTGAAGGCTACCTGCCCCTCGGAGGGTACGCTGCGCTGAGCTGGCCGACCGTCGACACCCAGAAATGGGAGCTCTTCGGCGACGACCTGAGGCTGAAGGAATCATCGGCAACGCCGCTGCTCCAGTTCGATACGATCTATGTGCTCAAGATGCAGGCGATGACGGTTCCGGGTCAGGGTGCGTTCTATCAATTCAAGGTCTGGAAGGCCTCGCAACCTGAACCACCGGCGTGGCTCCTCAGCACACAGGAGAGCATGAGCGGGCCCCAGTACGGCTCGGCATTGATCGTTGCTCACCATGTCAGCGCCACAATCGACGATGTCATGTTCACTCCGCTCCCCTATGACAATGTCCCTCCTTCCATCTCCAACAAGCAAACCGAGGCGGCGGGAACTTCAGCGTACATCACACTGAACACCGATGAACCGGCCCGCGTCGTGGTTGACTATGGATTGACAACTGCGTATACCGCAACTGCGATGGCCGATTCGAGCCTCCGGACATCCCACGGCGTGCCCATTACCGGACTCACACCCAGCACAACATACCATTACAGGCTCACTGCTGCCGACAACACGGGAAATTCCACCACGACTGTGGACGGCACGTTCACGACGCTCTCGGCTCCTCCCCCGACAACGTTGGTCACGGACGAGTTCAATGCCACCGCGCTGAACGCGCGATGGACAACAGTGAACCCGCTTGGAGACGCAACGTTCGCAACACCTGATACTGTGGTGAAGATCAGCGTCCCCGCCGGTGTTTCCCATGAAATCTGGACCGGCGGCTCTCTGGCACCGCGCATCATGCAAGCAGCAAACAACACGGATGTGCAGGTGCAGGTCAAATGGAATTCAGCGATCAGCGGGACAGTCACGGAGTACCGGACACAGGGAATTGTTGCACAGCAGGATGCAAACAATTTGATCAGGTTTGATCTGACATCCACTCCTGCGGGCGCCTACATGTTCGCAGCATCATTCCTGAATGGCTTTGCTCTGGAACAGACCACCATCCATGTGTATCGCGCTGCTGTGGGGGCGACGGACACCATACCTGTCTACATGAAGGTGGCACGGCAGGGAGATATCTGGAGTCAGTGGTACTCGCTCGACGGCAAAGCATGGGCGCTTGCTGCGCGGTTCTTCAAACGCCTGACGCTTGCCTCTGTCGGGATCTTCTCCAGCAATGCCGGATCGCAGGCTCCTGCATTCACATCCATCACAGACTATTTCCGGGTATCGTCTCCCACCTCCGGCGTCGACGCCCCTCTTTCCGGCGTCCCCCTTGTCTTTGCCCTTGACCAGAACTACCCCAATCCGTTCAACCCAACCACGACCATCCGTTACGCACTCCCCCAAGCGTCGAGGGTCACGCTCTCCGTGTACAACATCCTGGGACAGCGGGTAACCGACCTCGTGAAGGACGAGCAGGCAGCGGGATATTACGCGGTGCAATTCGACGGCGCACGGCTTGCGAGCGGTGTGTATTTCTACCACCTGTCAGCCCGTCCATCAGGTCCGCCTGCCGGCGGCACAGGCGGGGCTGCTGAGTACTTGTCGACGAAGCGACTTCTGCTGCTCAAGTAGACAGTTTGGGAACGGCCGTGTATGCAAACGCCGGTCTATGCAAACGGCCGTGTATGGACGGCCGATGTTGCTGTACCCTGACCCTAGTGCCGGAGCGGCGTCAGAATTCCGCTTCGATTCCAACAACGGGGAAGAACGCAAACTGGTAGACGGTTTCCACTGTTCCGTCAGTCCGGTAGTTCTGGTAGAATACATTCTTCCGGTCCAGCACGTTCATCAGCGCAACATAGACGTTGATGTTCCAGGTGCTGAAGTAGAAACGGCTCAACCACTGCAGATCCAGCCGAGCGTAATCAGCATAACGCGCCCCGTTGTGATCTTGGGAGTCTCTCCACGCCCCATGTGACCAGGTCACTCCCCCTTCCCGGATCTGTTTCCATCGCACATACTCCTTCGGCGTGTAGGACCGCCCGGTCTGATACCGGTACCTCAGGCTGATCTCCATTTCATCCGAGATGGGAAGGAGGTAGGAAGGATACTTCAGGTAGAACGGAGCGTCGTTCAGCCAGCTCCGCACACCCTTTACCACCTTCCCTCCGATCAGGGTGAGGATCACCGGATAATCGTAGTCGGATGCATATCTGTCCACCAGCGGGGGAATCCGGGGGTCTCGTTCGCGTGTCCGTGAAAGGGAAAGACTCACAGTTCCGAACAAGTCCTCCACTTGTTTCTGCTCGAGGAAGAACTCGACACCATAGGATTGCCGCTCTCCGGTGGTGAGGTAACGGTCTGACCAGAATGTGTCAACGACGGAATAGATGAAGTCCTCGCTGACAGCAACCCGATCATACTGCTTGGCATATGCCTCCAGGCTCATCTTCAATCCCCGGCCGAGCACCAGATCCAGACCAAGCACATAGTGGTTCGCACGCATGTCGCTGAGAGAGCGATTGTAGCCGATCCCCCGCCGGTCGAAGAAAAACGGGAACGGCTGCACCTGTGCGTACCGCCCCGTGGCAAATGTCAGCATTGCAGTGCCGGGAACCAGGGCGTAGCCGAGCGCGAGCCGCGGCGACAGCGCTCCGGAGCCGGAGTACGTGAAGTTGTCGTACCGCAGGCCGAGTGTGAGATGCAGCCGGGGAAGGAGGCTGATCTTGTCGCTCACAAAC
The DNA here is from genome assembly GCA_017860635.1 of Bacteroidota bacterium. Taxonomy (GTDB): domain Bacteria; phylum Bacteroidota; class Ignavibacteria; order UBA10030; family UBA6906; genus JAGDMK01. The sequence goes on along the minus strand of JAGDMK010000038.1, from coordinate 4,892 downwards.
AGATAGTACTTGCTGGCATCGCCAAACCCCACGTGCTGGTAGAACACACCTTCCGGCATAATAACCGGGCCTGTCTCGAACGTCCCGTTTCGGTCCAGATCATACCTAGCGGTGTCGGGTGCGATATAGACTTCGTTCTCCCAACCGCGCGACGTGAGGATTTGCATGCCGGCCGCGAGGTCATGACGGGGATGAGGCTTCAGGAAGAGTTCGAACTTCCCTCCCACAAATGCTTCCGAGCCATTATTGCTGAAGACGCGGCGCGTGCTGATCACCTTGTGGGAAAGCACTTCACCGGCCGGGCCCCTTGACCGCACGGCAAAATCCTCATGGATATCAATATTCGTTGTGGACCCGGAGGTGTACAGCGTCACCATGGAGTATCCGATTTTCCCGTACAGCGAACGCAGCGAAAGACCGGCAGTCAATTGCCGTATGCGGGGATAGAGATTCTGCACGCTGGATGAGTCGAGGATGTTCTTCCGCAGTGCGTCCTCCTCCTGGGGATCTCCCGAGAGATTGATGCGGCTGTCCCCGTAGAGCCCGTTGACAATGAGCGTGTGTGACGGGGAGAGATCGTAGACGATTTTTGTCTGCATATCCCAATACTTCGGCACGGCGGTGAGCGATATGGTGGACAGGCCCATGATCTTGTCGACCACCTCAAGGAGGCTGTTCCGGATGGAGAAGATGTACGATCCCCGTCCTTCCGCAATGCCACCCTCCACGAGCGTGCCGATACCCGCCATGTTCATGGCGGTCTTTGAGGCAAACGCCCGCGATCGGTTCCCTTCGCGTACAGTCAGATTCATCACGGACGATGTTTTGTCCCCGTATTGAGCAGAGAAACCTCCGGCGGAGAACTGGACATCCTCGATCATGTCCGCGTTCACCATGTTGATTGGCCCGGCGGAGTTGAACTGATTCGAGTAATGATTGATGGAAGGAATCTCCATGTGATCCAGGAGCGTAAGATTCTCGTATGCTGCGCCTCCCCGGACAATCAGTTCATTCATGTTGTCCGTGGAGCTTGCCACGCCCGGAAAATTCTGCAGGACTCGCTGGACGTCCTGAACTCCCCCCGGCATGCGCAGCACTTCGGACCGGTTCACGACATTCGCGCTGACAGGACTCAGCTGTTGTGCCCTGCCGAAGTACAGGGCTTCTGCAGTGACTTCCTCCACCTCAATTGTCGTCTGATCGAGTTTGATGAGCATGGGAAGAATCCGCCCGGTGGTCACAACAACGTTCGTGAGCACCTGTGAGGTGTAACCGACAGCAGAGATCCTGAGACTGTACGTTCCTACCCCCAGTCCGCTGATGCGGAACTTGCCTTCGGATGTCGTCGCCGCCCCCGTCCCTGGTCGTTCCATGACCATGACATGGACCTGCGGGAGTGGTTCGAGCGTGCGGGAATCGAGGACGGTCCCGCTGATCTCACCCGTGTAGGTCTGCTGGGCAACCAGTGTGGCCGCGCGGATCAGCAATGCGACAATAAGCAGAAATGTTCTCAAGGGTTTCTCTATCTGAGGATCAGCGCGGGGTGATGCCCCGCTGGGCGATGCACCGCAAAGCTACAGTTGCACCTCGAAGATGCATTCCGTACGTTTCGTGCGTCTTGTCGCACAACTCCGTGATCAGATCCAGATGAAAAGGCGCACATATCTTCTCACCCGCTCAGGCTCACTCCACCGTTTGAATCTCATTGAAGAGGATGTTCCTCCGCCGGGAGAGCAGGAAGTGGCAATTGACGTGAAGTCCATCGGACTGAACTTCGCTGACATATTCTCGATCCTGGGCCTCTACAGGGCGGCACCGCGATTCAACTGCATCCCCGGCATCGAGTTCAGCGGCATTGTCACCGCCAGAGGCAAGGACGTCACGGAGCTCCAGGTGAATGACAGGGTTATGGGATCGATCCGGTTCGGTGCGTACACGACGCACATTGTCATTGACCACCGTTATGTTCTACGCATACCTGAGGGCTGGAGTTTAGAGGAGGGAGCCTCGTTCATCGTCCATTCCCTCACGGCGTACTATGCCCTTGTCTCACTCGGAAATATACAAAAAGGACAGACGGTTCTCATCCATAGCGGCGCCGGGGGCGTAGGCCTGTACGCAAACCGGATTGCCAAACGGTTTTCGGCATACACGATAGGCACTGTGGGAAGTCCTTCGAAAATGCCTTTCCTGAAGGCCCAAGGGTACAATGAAGGGATTGTCCGCAGCAGGCATTTCAGCAAGGATCTTGTGGCGGCCCTCAACGGCCGCTCTCTGGATCTGGTTCTGGACTCTGTCGGAGGGAGAGTCCAGAAGCAGAGTTTTGACATGCTGGCCACGACCGGAAGGATGGTGGCATACGGACTCTCGCATTTCACGTCGCACATGGCAACGCCCAACTACCTGATGCTTGCCGTGCGATACCTCCGCATCCCCCGCTATCACACCCTCAGACTCATCGAATCAAACAAATCCATCCTGGGGTTCAACCTGATCTGGCTGTACGACAACGCGGATCAGCTTAAGGGGTTGCTCGGCGAGATCCAGGGACTCAGGCTGGAAAAGCCGTTCATCGGGACAACATTCCCGTTCGAAAAACTGAAGGATGCGGTGCGGACTCTGCAGTCGGGGAAGACGGTCGGTAAAGTAGTGGTGACCGTGTAAACGGCCTTCCTTGCCGCTGCGGATCTTGGGGTCTGGCGCTTGCCGCGTTCCCGCCGGGCGAAGACGTCTTCGCATCTGCGCGTCGCTCTGATCCGTCCCCGCCCATTGACATCAGCAGACCCCGGCTACACATCAGGACTATTCGACGATGTGTCCCCTGATGGGCGAGCCGTTTCGGACATTCTTGTGCAGGCCAGCCTCGTCCATGACGACCTTCCCACCCACAAGCACATAGTGAATTCCCTCTGACGGCGTTTCGGGATGTTCCACCGTTGAGCGATCGCGGATGCGAGCTGCATCGAACACCACAACATCCGCATCCTTGCCGGCCTGGAGACGGCCCTTGCGTTTCATCGAGCTACTGGCGCTTTCCAGCCGCAGCGCAGGGAGAAGAGTCATCTTGGCAATTGCTTCCATAAGAGAGATCGTCTTTTGCTCCCTCACATACACGGCTATCGTCCGTGAAAATGTTCCTGACGCACGGGGATGGTTGTTGTATCCCGGCTCCAGGATCGCGTCGCTGCCGATCATCACGTAGGGCGCGCGAAGCGCAACGCGGTTGTCTTCATCAGGGATGGCATAGGCCACGGCAAGTTTTCCGAGCCTTCGGTTCTTGAGGAATGTCTCCCGCGTCAGCCGTTCACGCGAACCGCCAAGCTGGAGATCACCATAGGAGATATGGAACCGTTCCTGCCATCCCGCATCGAACCTGGCGCTGTTGAGATAGGTCCCCCAGTACGTGTATGGATAAACACACGCGGTCACATCCAGGCCGGCGGATCGCGCCGAATCCAGCATGGCAATCGATCTCGGCATGGAAAATGTTCCACCGGTGCTGTTGATGTGCCCGATGTGTGCTGCGCAACCGGTCTTCCGGGCATACCCGATAATTTCCCGCAGGCCGTCGAGATTTGTCCCGGGCTCTTCCATGTCCGAGTAGCGCGCATGGAAGAATGCGGGCACACCGTGTCGTGCGCCCAGGGCCATGACCGGAATGATTTCCTCTCCCGTGACACCGGGGACGTATTCCAGCGAGAACGACACGCCAAGTGCACCGCGGCGGAGCGCCTTCCTGGCGACTTCAACTAACTCTTTGCGGATGGCGGGGGTCGATGCAGCGTACCGGTCTCCGATCAGCCGCATGCGTGCCTGATTGTAGAAGAACGATGCGCCGTAGTTGAGCGGAGGCTTCTGTCTGGCGACCGCGCGATACCACTGATCGGGGTCGACGGTGCCGCCGTGCATCGCCAGATTTGTGGTCACACCGTCGGCGATCTTCGTCCAGACGCCGGATTCGACCGGATCATACGAAAGGATATCGATGAAACCCGGTGCGACGACCAGTCCAGAGGCATCGATCATGCGCCGGCCCTTGAGCTGATCGGCAGTCACAATCACGATTGTCCCGCCCGAAATCCCGACATTTATCACCGAATCCAGCCGTTGCTCGGGATCCATGACACGGCCGTGCAGGATCACGATGTCGTACGTCTCGCCCTGAATTTCTTCATTGGCCAGGATGGTTGCCTCGTCTGAGGCACGCAGCGGGAGTGCGCCCACGAGAAGCAGGAACACAAGATGAAATGATGTCAGGTGAGTCACACGGATCTGAGAAGTTCCACGGGACATACGGGTTACACAGGTACACAGGGTGCACAGGTTCTGCAGAGTGCACAGATTCTACAGTGTGCTCAGGTTCGACAGACCGTTCAGGTTCAACAGACCGCTCAGGTTCAACAGACCGCTCAGGCTCGACAGACCGCTCAGGTTCAACAGACCGCTCAGATTCAACAGACCGTTCAGGTTCAACAGACCGCTCAGGTTCAACAGACTGCTCAGGTTCAACAGACCGTTCAGGTTCAACACAGTGCACAGGTCACACTGTTATGTAGGAACATGCACAAATATCTCCTCTGAGGCAACCTGCGATGCGCCAATTCTCAGGTGCTCAACTTTTCATCCGTGAGAGTGGTCTCCTGATTTATTCGCACTGTGTGCGTGCGGGACCGCGGCTTGACGCGTCTGGCTCGTGCGGCTTCCGAACCCGGAGCACAGCACTCGTGGTTCGCAGTGTGCTGATCGCTTGCGGAATCGCAGCAGCCCCCGCCCAACCTGCAGTTGACTCTGGGCCTCCTCTACTGTATCTTTGCATCGGGCGAATTTCTCCTTCTCACGTCATCGTGACATAGCCCTCCGGCAATCCGACGATCCTGGAGGTGTCATGATAG